>JABWBD010000001.1 GCA_013360685.1 Pirellulales bacterium | reverse complement strand
GCCCCGGCGGATCTCCCCAAGGATGCCGCCTCCTTTGATCTGCCGATCGCGCTGGGCATTCTGGCCGGGAGCGGGCAGTTTGCCTCGGAGCGACTCGACCGCTACGCAGTGGTCGGCGAATTGGCCCTTGATGGCGGCACTCGCCCAACCAAGGGGGCGCTCTCGATGGCCATGGCCGCCGCGGCCCAGGAAGGGCTCCGTGGTCTCGTCGTGCCCAGCACCAGCGCGTCCGAGGCTGCGGTCGTGGAGGCAGTGGAGGTGATTCCCGTCGCCAGTCTCACGCAGGCAGTGGCTTTCCTGGCCGGCGAGATCGAAATCGAACCCTGCCCCTCACAACTCGAGCAGCTTTTCCAGGAACTCTCCGCTTATGACGAGGATTTCGGCGACGTCCGGGGACAAGAAATGGCCAAGCGGGCCCTGACGGTTGCCGCCGCGGGCGACCACAATGTCCTGATGCTCGGCCCACCCGGGTCCGGCAAGACGATGCTCGCCAAGCGTCTGCCCACGATCCTTCCCGACCTCGCGGCCGCCGAATCGATTGAAACCACCCGCATCTATTCGGCCCTCGGCCGCCTCAAGCCGGGCAAGCCGCTTTTGGCCACGCGTCCGTTTCGCTCGCCGCACCATACGATCTCCAACGCCGGCCTCGTCGGCGGCGGTTCCCCGCCCGCCCCGGGAGAAATCAGCCTCGCGCACAACGGCGTCCTGTTCCTGGATGAGTTGCCCGAATTCAGCCGGCAGACGCTCGAAGTCCTCCGCCAGCCGTTGGAGGACGGCACCGTGACGATCTCGCGTGCCTTGGCTTCGAGCACGTTTCCGGCCAACTTCATGCTCATTGCGGCGCTCAATCCGTGTCCCTGCGGTTATCGAGGCGACAGTCGCCGGCAGTGCCATTGCAGCGTGCCCCAAATCGAACGCTACATGGGCAAGATCAGCGGCCCGCTGCTCGACCGCATCGACATCCATATCGAAGTCCCCTCCGTCCCCTTCCGCGAGCTCTCGGGCACCACCCAGGGCACCTCCAGCGCCGACATGCGACGCCAGGTGCTCGCCGCACGTCAGATCCAGGCGACCCGGTTCCGAGGAACCCGTACGCGCTACAATGCCGACATGCCCCACCGGCAGACCCGACAGTTCTGCCGGCTCGATCAGGAGTGCCAGAACCTCTTGAAGGCTGCAATGAGCGAACTCGGCCTCTCGGCACGCGCCCACGACAAAGTCCTCCGCGTCGCGCGCACCATTGCCGACCTCGACGCGAGCGAGAACATCGCGGCCGTGCACCTCAATGAGGCGATCAACTACCGAATGCTGGACCGAGGGCTATGGACGTAATTGAAACATCACTCCAATGCTCCATCACTCCACCGCCCCTCCCTCCTGCCGTCGATCAGCCGCCGCAGTCGCTCCGGTGACAGTTCCTTCAAGCCATCGACCACCAGGTCGGCATCGGCGAGCATGTCAAAGATCACGCCCCGTTGGTCCTTCCGGCTCATGGCCGCTCCTCATGCCACGTTGTCCGGGCTCGTTTGCACTTCCTCGGCGCGGTGCGGGCCGCACCCGGCGTACTCGCCCAATTCGTAGACCAGATCGCAATAGGTCTTCAAGTCCAGCACACTCAGGGTCTGCACCGCGCGGAGCACGACCAATTGCCGGCTCCAAGGGGAAGGATCCTGGGCGACGCTTGCCAGGATCCGACGCGCATGTTCCACAGGGTCGGCATGGCCGCTGCGTCCGGTGAGATCTCGCAAGGCGCGTGCCAATTCGCCGCGGCGGCAGTAGACCAGGCGCCGGCATCGACTGCGTTGCTCCTCGCCGAAGTGCGAGAATTCCGGCTGCTCAAACAGTTCGAAAAGTCGGCTGCGACAGCGTACACGGCGCCACGCCGCCGCGAGCGACCACTCCGGCAAACCCGCCAACGACCATCGGCGGGGTTTCTCGGCAAGCGCATCGTTGAACGCCTGTTGGAGCAGGCGCGTAGCCGCCAGACGCGTCCGCACTCCTTCGTAGTCGATCGTGTACGCAAGCGCCACGGCCCGCAGCGACTGGCTGGATTGCGCGCTCATGCGGAACCGGCTGAGCCAATAGCGGAGCTGCAACACCTGCCGCCGCCGCTCGGCGGCGAGGCGCCGGAAATGCTCCTTCATCGCCGGCTGCGCGTCGATCATGTCGAGATCCTCCTCGATCGGCGCGGCGGTGCTCCCTCGGAGCCGGCCGGGTGAGCCGGGCAAGAGCACCCCCAAGTACTCCGGATCGAACTGCGCCCGCATCTTCAGGCATTCGACGAACAGCGGCCGCCGCATGCGGTGGATCTTGCGCACGGCCACCGGGAACGGGTCCGCCTCCTCCAGCCCCGACAGGTCGCCGACGTTCGGGTAAAGCACCTCGCGGACAAAACGCCAGATCTGGCGGACCACCAGGAAAACGGCCACTGCGCCCCACCAGACAATTTTCAGCGGCAGCCAGAGCATGCGCCCGCCGGACATGTGCCGCTGGTAGAGCCCCAAGGGATTGACCGTCCGTTGCTCCTTCGGCAGCCGGTGAAACGGGTATGTGCGGAAGACACCGCGGATGTTGTCGCGGCGGTCTCTCCGCATCAAATCGGCAACCAGGTTGCCGTAGCGGCGGCGGATGTCCGCTTCATACTCCGGTTCTGCAGACAAGAAATGGACGGAGGTGAAATCGTTGGCTTGAAAGCACTTTGACCTGCGGGCGACGGTCTCTTTGCGGCGCCGCTTTCCTTGGATCGCCTCGTACCGCGCTCGGAACGGTTGCGGCAGGTCGAGTTCCTCCGGCGGTTGGCTCAGGCGCCGCGCGAGCCACTCAACATAGCGGACGATCTCCCGCTCGTCCGCGGTTTCGGCCCTGCTCAGCGGCAGGGCAAAGGCGTTGTAGTCGACCATCAGTTTCGCCGTGTGCTGGGCCAGGCTCCGCGAGATGAAATGGAACCAGACATACGGCCCGCGGAACGTCGCGCGCGCGTGGGCCAGGTCGAGTTGCCGCAGCCGCGCCCGGTCCCTGCGGCGGTAGGCCAGCCGTGCTTCGCGCAGCGAGATCAACACCAGGTTGCCGAGCAGTTGGTTCGTGGTGCCGACGTCGGTGCGGTGAAACGGCGGCCCCTCGAGGTAATCCTGCCAGAGCAGTTCCACCACGGCCGAAGACACCGCGACGTGTTCTCCCCCGGCACACGCCCCACCCGGCGATTTCTCCGCGTCCTCGCCGGCCATCGCCAGCTCCGGCGCCAGCACGCGACGCTGCAGCACAGCATGATTGCGCCGGGCCAGGCGCTGCTTGAGGATCCGCGTGGCGCCGATGAATTGCGCTTCGGTCACCTGGCTGTAGAAATCGGTGGCCTCGTTGGCGATCTGACGAAACCACATCCCCAGCAGCATCGGCACCAGGCAGAGCGTGCCGAGGATCACCAGCGGACCGCCGACAAGCCGCTCCAGGCCGCGACTGAGCGAGTGAAGCGTCGGAACCGGCAGCAAGCTGGCCGTGTACGAGACCAGGAGAAACGCCGCGCCGAACATCAGGAACCGCCGCGCGGGCCTGGCCGTGCCCTTGATCAGCCACTCGCCCAGCGAATCGACCAGTTGCGGGGCGGTTACCGTGCCGTACAGATCGGCCAGCCACCAGACGCGGTCGAGCATCTGCTGCAGCAACAGGCCGATCCGATTGGCCACTCGCGCCGTCGTGTCGTAAGGACTCGGAAGCCGGCTCGCGCTGACAAAGTCGCGGATGACCGGCAGCCTGCGGACCGCGAAAACGTCGAAGGCCCGGCACCACCGCGCCACGCTGTCGGCCAGCCCCCGGCCGACGCGATCGGAGATGCCGGCCGGTGTTGCCGTGACCAGGCGTGCAACGATGCTCTCGAGGGGGATCTCGCGCGCGGCAAACGTGTCGGAGGAATCGGCCATCGCGACCTGCCCGACCTGCGGCGCCGAAAGCATCTCCGTGACGTCTTCGATCCGCGTCTTGACGAGGTGGCACTGGGCGCCGGTGTTCAGCGACCGAAGCACTTCGACCGCCCGATAATGAAACCGCTCCCGCAGCGCCGTAAGCGCCGTGCGGTACCGAGGCTCCTGGACGTCCACCGCCGCGCGTTCAAACAGCACCAGATTGCGATTGAGCAAGGGACTGAACTGCCGCACGAGCCGGTCCGACGCGCGGAGCATGAAAACCACCAGCCTCGCCATCCGGAGCGCCGGACGCGCGATGCGGAGCCATCGGACCATCCGCGGCAGGCGCAGGTATCGCAGGAACCGCAAAACGACGAACCACTCCCCTTCTTCGGCCAACAGGAGAGGAACCGCGTTGGCCAATTGGTGCATTTCGTACAGCAAGAAGCCGACGGGAATCGCCGGCACCAGGCCGGTGATCCAGTTCCGTCGGAGATAGAGCCACCGCCCCTGGGCCAATCCCATCTTCAGACCGAATTCGGCAAGAAACACAATACAGATTCCCAGGTCGAGCCAAGCGAAGACCGGTTCGATCCGGCTCCCTCCAGAGTGAATCGGCCCGGTGCCCCAGTGCTGCGACTCGTATTCCAGGAGCGGGCCCTCCAAGGCCAGCATGACCACGAAAACTACCAGCAGCGCCAGGATCAACCGCTCGAAGGCGGCCACTGCGCGGCGGCCGAACAGCCGCTCCATGCGCCAGGCCAGCCGTCGTTCCTGAAGCTCACCGGCCACCGTCCGTTCGCGGCGACGGAGCGACCGCTTCAGGCTCGTCCACTGCCGGTTCTTGGTTTCCCGGGAAGATCCGCTGCTCCCTTTGCCGCTTCGCTCGACCGCATCGCGGTTGGTTGCCAGATCCTCGCCCAGGATCTCGAGGATGCGGACCCCGTCCGGCAGCGGCATTTCTTCGAGAAACGTCAAAGTCTCGCCGGC
Organism: Pirellulales bacterium; assembly: GCA_013360685.1. Lineage (GTDB taxonomy): Bacteria > Planctomycetota > Planctomycetia > Pirellulales > Thermoguttaceae > JABWBD01. Next base: position 71,294 of record JABWBD010000001.1, on the reverse strand, counting down.
TGCATCCGCCAGATCCTCGGTCGCCTCTTCCAGGGCTGCAAGACGTTCCGGCCCGGCAGCGGCAAGAATCTCCTGCTGCCATTGGTCCGCCGCCCGCTGCCGGAACTCCGACAGACGGCGGCGCGCTACCGGCGCGATGGCTTCGTCCAAGCAGCGACCATCGGCGTCCGAACTGAGGGCCATCGGCCCCGGGCCCAACCGGGCCGCCAGCCGGCTGGCGGTCTGCCAGGCCGCAAACCAACCGCGGCAGTCCGTGGCGGCGGGCTGCGTCAGCAATGCCTCGATCTGGCGGCCCAGGGCGGCGGAGCGGAGCCGCTGGGCGGCTGCATCGAGTTCATCGATTGCCGCACGGATGTCGTGCTCGGCCTCCTCCTGCGGTTCGCTCGCCGGGGCTCCCTCCATTTCCTCCGCGGCATCGCGAATCGCCGCGTGGTTGCGAGGATCCATCCGCTGCAGCCGCGCGTGCGCCGTCTGATTCGGCACCCGGTCTTCCCAGGCGTCGATTTCCCGCTGCAAGGCCTCTTGCTCCAGGAGGATCCGCCCCAGAAAATCCACGCCGCGATGCCCGTCGAGCACCGCCACTTGAGTTCCCAGCCAATGCAGATCGTCGCGGAAGCACTCCACCGCAAAAGCGCTCGACTCGGGCCGAAGCGCCGGGTCGTCGAGCAATCGCCCCAGGTATTGATCGTCTTCATCCAACTGCCGGAGAACCGAATCCGCCAGTTGCGACTCGGCCAGTCCATCGCGATCCACGCATTCCACGAGTCGCTGGTGGCAAAGGTTCTGGACTGCCGGGAGCAGCCGCAGGATCTCCCGCCGCTCGTGCGCCGACGGCTCCATGCGGTCCCAGCACCGCCGCAAGAGAATGCCCTCGCGCACGACCTGACCGCAGGCAGCCAGGTCGTCGCACTTCGTCTGGATGGCCTCTTCGGCCCGTCTGCACCACGAAAGGGTCTCGGCGTGCGGAGAGCTATTTGCACCGGCAGTGATCGTCATGCGCCTCGGTTGCGGCAATTGCAGGCAGTACGCAGGGATTGCCCTGCAATATGGGCCGCGCGGCCGGGTCTGTCAAGCGTTCAGGGCATTGGGGCGGCGCCGCGTGGGTTGTTCCCGGCTCCCGCGGTTACGGGCCTCGCATCCGCGGCCATGTGGAGACCAGGACGAGCATCAGGGTCTCTTTCCGAGAGGCTCTTGCCCTGGAAAACTAACGCCGGCAGCGCCGTCATTTCCGGCTTTCCACGGTGCTCACGGCCTGCACGGCGTCGATTGCCGCATCGATTTCGTCGGTCGACGTAAAGGGACCGAGACTGAAGCGGACCGTACCGCCGGAGTCGAGGGTCCCCAAGGCGCGGTGCATGAGCGGGGCACAATGGATCCCGGCACGGACCTGGACTCGAAAGCTGGCATCGAGGATGGCCGCCAGTTCCTGGGGCGAGTAACCGTCGAGCGTGATACTGACGACCCCAACCAGCTTCTGCGGATCCCGGGGACCATAGACGCGCAAGCCGGGGATTGCCGACAGTCCCTCCCGGAGCCGTCTAGTCATCTCGACCGCATGGCGGCGGATCGCCTCCACCGTGCGGTCCGCCACGTATTCAATGCCGGCCTTCAGCCCGAAAATTCCCATCGCGTTGAGATTGCCCGGCTCATACTTGTCGGGCGTTTGGTCGGGCTGGCGGTCCTCGTCGCTGCGGCTGCCGGTGCCGCCCTGCCGGACGCTCTCCAGTCGATCCTCGACGCCGGGGGCGATATACAACAGCCCAGTCCCGAGCGGCCCAAGCAGGCCCTTATGCCCGGGGGCCGCAAGAAGATCGATGCCCATTTCACGGACCGAAATGGCGACGTGTCCCAGCGACTGTGCTGCGTCGACCAGAAACAGCGCCCCGTGCTCCCGCGCGATCCGCCCGACCTCGGCAACCGGCTGCAGGGCCCCGGTGACGTTCGATGCGTGGACCAGGGCCGCCAGCCTGGTATTGGGACGAAAGGCAGCGCGAAACTCGTCGGGATCGACAATTCCCTCGGAATCGCACTCGACGCGGGTAACCTCGATGGTCCCCTTGTCCTCAAGCCACCGCAACGGCCTTAGAACCGAATTGTGGTCCACGACGCTCGTGACCACGTGATCGCCCGGCCGCACCGTGCCGTGAATGGCAAGATTGAGCGCATCGGTCCCGTTCAGCGCGAAGGCGATCCGATCGGGGCCTTCGCCGTCGATGAGCCGCGACAAGGCCGCGCGTGCGGCATGTATGGTGCGGTCCGCTTGTACAGCCTCCGCGTAGACGCTCCTGGAGGGTGACGTGCCAATCCTTCGCTGGTAGTGGTCCACGGCGGCATAGACCGACTCGGGCTTAGGCCAACTCGTAGCGGCGTTGTCGAGATAGATCCTCTTCGGGGTAGTCATGGAACGGTCGATGTTGGCAAAATCGGCAGGATGGGAGACGGCTGTTGCCGCGGTGTCGGTCTCGATCGTAACCATGCCGACTACCGTCACGCTGCTACAGCGGCAGGGTCATGATGAAGGCCCGCAGTGTCCATCTTCTCCCAAATCGGGGAAAGCGGTGATTGGCAGCGACTTCCGTCTTGTCAGAACGCGGCAATTCGGCTATGAGGTGTCCCGACTCCGCGGCCTGCTTTTCCGGCGGCGGGCTTCGCCCGCCTGCTTCACTATCTTATCCGAAACCCTGCGTCTTGACAGCCCCCAAGCCGTCCCTCGTACCCGGGCGGCGGATCGGCAATGGATCGGCTTCGTACGAGATTGAAACACATCGAGTCTGGCGTCGATCACGGCGTGATCGCGGCGGCTATCCGGCAACGGGGACGGGCACTCTCCCCCTTCTATCAATCGAAGGCCGCGTGCACAGCGTCCGGAAGCCAGTTACGGTTTCCGGACAGCCTCTCACGGTTTGGCGGCGTGGCGGGGTGGGGCTGGCTGGCTGCGATCGTCCTGGTTTCCCTCGGCTGTACCCAGGTCCAGACGACGTCCTTTCATCCCGACCAGGCGCTGATGCCGCTGGAAAACTTCCAGGAGGAGATCGCCAAGGTCGAGCAGCCGTCGAACTACCGCGACTGGTCGCCCGATCAGGCAGTCCTGGCTTACGCCAACTTCCACGGCGATCGGGTGAAGGTCCGCAATATCCGCAATTGCACCTACTTGACGGAAAACGAATACGTCGTCGATTTCTACAACAGGAGTTACAATCTGGGCGACCTCAAGTCGGTCGACTTCATCACGGTGCCTTTTCGCGGCATGCCGGTGATGGCCCACACCATGTTGAGCTTCGGCTTCGAGGGCGACGACTACCTGGCCGTTTCGGTCGAGATCCGCAAAGAAAAGGGCGAAAGCTACGCCTTCCTCAACGGCGTGATGCGGCAGTACGAGATCATGTACGTCGTCGGGGACGAGCGGGACCTGATCAAGCTGCGGACGAACTACCGCAAAGACGACGTTTACATTTACCGCACCCGTGCCACTCCCGAGCAGGCCCGCGCGATGTTCGTCGACGTCTTCCGGCGCGTGAACCAGCTCAAGGACACTCCAGAATTCTACAACACCTTCACGAACAACTGCACCACGAACATCGTCCAGCACGTCAACAATCTCTCCCCGGCGCTTGTTCCCTACGACTACCGCGTCATGCTTCCCGGCCTGACCGCCGAACTGGCCTACGAGCTCGGGCTCCTCGACACGAGCGTGCCGTTCGAAGAACTGAAGCGGCGGTCTTGCGTGAGCGACCTGGCCCTCCAATTCGCCGACTCGCCGGATTTCTCGGCCAAGATCCGCAGCAGCACTGCCGAGACGCCCGTCACGCAACGCACCGAACTCAGCCGGGAATCGAGCTACTGACGACGGTTCCGGGCCGGTTCCCGATACTGCTATGCGGTTATCGGCGGAGAGGGCCGTCAATTGCGCCGACGCAATGCCGTACCGAGCGGCAGGTCCTCTTTTGCAGGCTGCCGGGCGCCCGGGTATATTGGCGGAAATGTCCCCCGCGAAACACGGCAGAGGCCGGTCGCCCCCACATTCGCGGCAGATCCCACTTCCACCTCACTCTCGCCTGATGGAGCCGCTCCATGACGCACACCCAATCGCACCCCGCGCGCAGTCTTGCGCCGTCCTTTCGAGTATTCTTCGCCGCGATGTCCCTGGCAATGGTCTTGCTGCCGGCCGGTTTGGCAGGATCGAGCGTCGCCGCGGACGAACCGGCGGCGTTTGTCGGCAACTGGGCCCTGACCATACCGGGCGGAGGAGCGGGTTGGCTCGGAATCGAAACGAAGGACGGAGAGCTGCGGGGAAGCATCCTCTGGGGCGGCGGCAGTGTTGTTCCGGTTGAGAGCGTCAAGGTGGATGGCGACAAACTCATCGTGACGCGCATCCGCGAGGTCAAGCGCAAGGACAAAGCGGGCAAGGAAACCACGGCGGCCATCACGACGACCATCACCGGCAAGGTTTCGGGCGACCAGATGGACCTTTCGATCGTCACCGCCAACGAGAAAGGGAAGGCGATGGGCGAGGCCGCCGAGTTCAGCGGCCGGCGAATTCGTCCCGTGCCCGCCGCGCCCGACCTGTCGAAGGTGGAGTTCGGCGAGCCGATCATGCTCTTTAACGGCAAGGACCTTTCCGGCTGGCAGGTCATGAATCCCGACCTGCCCAGCGGCTGGGTCGTGGAAGACGGAGTGCTGGTGAACCGGGCGCCGCAGGAAGAGGGCGGGCGCCACAAGCGCTACTCGAACCTACGTACCGAGCGCGAGTTCGAGGACTTCAACCTCACGCTCGAGACGCGCGTGCCCAAGAATGGCAATAGCGGCATCTATCTCCGCGGCATTTACGAAGTCCAGGTGGCCGACACGATAGACCAGCCCTTGGATTCCCACAACATGGGAGCGATCTACAGCCGCATTGGTCCCACGGTGGCCGCCGAGAGGCCGGCCGGCCAATGGCAGACATTCGACATCACGCTGGTGGACCGCCATGTCACGGTGGTCCTCAACGGCAAGAAGATCATCGACAACCAACCGCTCCAGGGCGTCACCGGCGGGGCGCTGCGGTCCGATGAATTCCGGCCTGGGCCGATCTACCTCCAAGGGGACCACACCAGCGTCGACTATCGGAACATGGTCCTCCGGCCGGTGGTCAAGTAGGAGGTCTACCACCTTCCCAACCTGTCGCTTGCCAGGGGGCATCGGTATCGCGTCAGCCTCTGGATCCGCGCCGGCGAGCCGCGCGAACTGTCGCTGGCTTTCTACCGGCCAGGCGAGCAGTACACGTTCTTGGGCGGGCCGCCCGGCCCGTTTCAGGAACAGATCAAGATGGCGGCCGAGGCCGGCGTCGACCTGGTGAGCTTTCCGGTATCGCTGCCGTGGCCCGGCCCGGGCAAGGAAATCGACTGGTCGGGCGTCGACGCCCAGTGCCGCACGGTGATCGAGGCCAATCCAAACGCCCTGCTGTTGCCCCGCATCGGCTTGGGAGCCCCGCAATGGTGGCGCGAGGCGCATCCGGACGACGTGATGGTCTGGGACCGAGGGCCGCAGAAACATGTCGATGTGGACGTGGCTTCTCCGGTCTATTTGCACGACGCCGCCGAGCGGTTGTCGGCGCTCGTCGAGCACCTGGAAGCGAAGTTCGGGCAGCAGATCGCCGGCTATCACCCGTGCGGCCAGAACACGGGGGAGTGGTTCTACCAGGAGACTTGGGGGCCGGCGCTCAACGGTTACTCGGCCGCTTCGCGGCAGGCGTGGCGCCGCTGGCTGAAAGCGCGGTACGCCGGCGACGAAAGGCTTCAAGCCGCCTGGAACGATCCGCGGGCCCGGCTCGAGGCGGCGGAAGTGCCGTCGCCCGCTGTGCGCCGTTCGTCGCCGGCGGGCGTGTTGCGCGATCCGGCAAGCGAGAGAGCGCTGATCGATTTCGCCGAGTTCCAGCAGGAAACGATGGCAGACTGCGTCTGCCATTTCGCCCGCGCCGTGCGACAGGCGACGAAGGGGCAGAAGCTCGTCGTCTTTTTCTACGGCTATGTGTTCGAGTTCGCCGCGGTCCATAACGGGCCGTCCACGTCGGGCCACTACGCACTGCGCCGCGTCCTCGACTGTCCGGACATCGACGTGCTCTGCTCGCCGATCTCGTACTTCGATCGCGGCCTGGGAGAGAGCGCCCCGGCGATGACGGCCGCCGAGAGCGTTGCCCTGGCCGGGAAGATGTGGCTGTACGAGGACGACACCTCGACCTATCTCAGCACGGGCACTCTGCCGGGCTCGCGCGAACGGGTCCTTACGGTCGAGGAGTCCAGCGCCCAGCTTGTGAGGAACACGGCCCAATGCGCCCTGCGGAACTTCGGCACGTGGTGGATGGATCTGGGGGCGACCGCCTGGTTCGAGGATCGGCGGATGTGGGCCGAGATGGCTCGTCTGAAAGTGCTCGACGAGCCGCTACTGAAGACTCCGGTCCCGTTCCGGCCCGAGGTGGCGGCCGTGATCGACGAGAGCAGCATGATCCGCGTGGCGTTCGGCGGAGAGCAGGTGACAAGGCCCGGCGTCTACGAAGTGCGGCGTTCCTTGGGCCGCATGGGCACGGCCTACGGCCAGTATCTTCTCGACGATGCCGCGGCGGAACGCGTCGACGCCAAGATGCACGTCTTGCTGACCGCCTGGTGCCTCTCGCCCGAGCGGCGGCGGCAGTTGCTCGAATCCACTCGCGGAAGCCTCCGGATCTGGTGCTATGCCCCCGGGTACCAGGAGCCCGGGCACAGCAACCCCGAGGCGATGCGAGAACTGACGGGATTCAGGCTCCCGGCGGTGTCACCCGCGAAAGCCTGGGCCGAGCCCAGCGAGGCCGGCAAGCGGCTGGGCATGACGTCGGGTTTCGGCGTCGATCATCCCGTCAAGCCGCTCTTTGCGGCCGTCGACGCTTCGCCCGCGGAGACCTTGGCGACCTATCCGGACGGTTCCGCCGCCGTCGCGATCCGGCAAACGGCCGACGGCTGGTCGCTCTTTGTCGGCCCGCCGGGGCTGACCCCGGAGTTGCTCAGGCTGGCCGCACGCAAGGCCGGAGTGCATTTGTTCACCGATCGCGACTGCAACGTCTGTTCCAGCGGACCGTTTCTCGTGCTGCACGCTTCGCAGGACGGACCATTGACCGTGAACACTGGACGGACGGATGCGGTCGTTGACCTGTTGAGCGGAAACCGCTTGGGAAACGGTCCTACGATCAGGCTGCCGATGAAACGCGGCGAGACGCGGGTGCTGAGGTATTTGGCGTTGAAGCGAGAGTAGACTGGCAGACGAATTGAGACAGTCGCCGGGCATCGCCGGCAGCCCGGCTGCTCGCGTTAACAACCGCCCCGCCCGCTGGATCAATCCAAAATCCAAAATCCAAAATCCAAAATCTAAAATCGCGCAGTGACTACGATTGCGTCCGCGGATCCGGACACCAAATGGCTCCAAGCCGCGAGCCGGCAAAACGGCCGGAATTGCAGCAGTCGCACCAAGATGCCTGCTCTGCCCGACTCCACGGCCCGTTTTGCCGATCCCTGCAACCAGCTCGCGTGGCTCATTGTCCGGATGTTCTCCACGCGGAAGCCCGCCTGCTCGACCATGCGGCGGAGCGTGCTTGGGGTAAAATGAATCAGGTGGCGAGGCAGGTCCAGCCCGAACCAGTCGGGACCGAACCTGCGGAAAGCCCGGCTCTCGAGGTTCGGCACCGCGATGACCAGCCTTCCGCACGGCGCCAACAGTTGCCGCGCCGCTCGCAGCACATCCAGCGGCCGGTGAACGTGTTCCAGGGCCTGCCACATGGTGATCACGTCGAAGCTTTGCGGCAGAAGCTCCGGATGCGGCAACGACCCGGCAAACGCGCACAGTCCCATTTGGTTCCGGATCCGCTCGACAACCGCCGACGAGGCATCCAGCCCGGTCACCTGCCAGCCCTCCTCGTGCATCCTCCGCAGAAACGAGCCGGCCCCGCAGCCGAAATCCAATAGCCGGCCCCCTCCGTGCCAGGCGATCTGTCGCCGGCCCCGAATCGCCGCCATCCACCGCGACCAACGACCGCGCCGCTGCGAATGGGAACTGCGAGCATCGCGATCCTGGTGCGGGCCGTATTCGGAAGGATAGACTGCCGCGATCGATTCGGGCGTCGGCCGCGGGTTGGTGAAGCACAGGCCGCACGCATGGCAACGAACCACCGTGTAGCGCCCCTGGCCGCTCCGTGCGATGGGATCCGCCGCCTCGACAAACGTCGTTGCGTTCCGGCTGCCACACAGAAGGCAGCCGGTCTCTTCCAATTCAACCGCCGGATTGGAGGTCGCTTGCGGGATAGTCGGCATGGATGGTAATTTGGCGAAAGCGAGATCCCGGGGATTCGGCCCGGCAATGGGCCATCTATTCTCCGGGTCTGACGAAAGGAGGTCAACCGCAATACATCTGCGGATGAACGAAGGGGATTACCATGCTCTATACACAGCTTGGACGCACCGGGCTTACGGTCAGCCGCCTCGGCCTGGGCACGATGAACTTCGGGGCCGACACCGGCGAGGCGGAAAGTCTCGCGATCATGGACCGCGCCTTGGAACTGGGGATCAACTTTTTCGACACCGCGGACATGTACGGCCGGCCGCTGGGAAACGGCGTCACCGAGACGCTGATGGGCCGCTGGCTCGCCCAGGGCGGCGGCCGCCGCGAGAAAATCATCCTCGCCACGAAGCTCTACGGTCCGATGGGACCGCTCCCGCATCAGCGGGGTTTGTCCGCCGCGCACATCCGCCGGGCCTGCGACGAAAGCCTCCGCCGTCTCGGCGTCGAGGCAATCGACCTCTACCAGATGCACCATATCGACCGGGGCTACCCCTCCGGAATGGCACCGAAGTGGCTGAACCTGCAATACATGGACCTGATCCGTGCCTGCGACCACGGGCCGCCCTGGGAAGAGATCTGGCAGGCGATGGAACAGTTGATTGCCGCGGGCAAGATCATCTACGTCGGCAGCAGCAACTTTGCCGCCTGGAATATCGCGCAGGCCAACACACTGGCCGCCGCCCGCGGTTTCCTCGGGCTGGTGTCCGAACAAAGCAAGTACAACCTCGCGACCCGGACGGTCGAATTGGAGGTTGTCCCCGCCTGCCGCGCCTTGGGAGTGGGGATTGTCCCGTACAGCCCGGTCGGCGGCGGCCTTCTGGCCGGTGCTCTTGAGAAAACAACCGAAGGTCGCCGCGGCAGTCTTCCCGCCGAAATGCTCGACAAATACCGTCCGCAATTGGATGCCTATGAAGCGTTCTGCCGCGAGTTGGGTGAGCACCCGGCCAATGTGGCGGCAGCATGGCTCCTCAGCAGGCCCGGCGTAACGGCCCCGATCGTCGGCCCTCGCACCCTGGACCAGTTGAACTCCAGCGTCCGGGCGGTCGAAATCCAACTCTCCGCCGAGGTTCTGGCGCGGCTCGACGAGATCTGGCCGGGGCCGGGCAATCAGGCCCCAGAGGCGTATGCCTGGTAGCAGTGCTGGACACCCTTGCCGTTTAAGGTAGACTGTTCTGATTCCATCCACGCATAGCACGAGTCAGGAACGAACGATGGCAGACCGCATCTACAACTTTTCGCCCGGCCCCGCAATGTTGCCCCTCGCTGCCCTCGAGGAAGCCCAGCGCGACTTGCAGGCCCTGCCCGGCACAGGCATTTCGATCCTGGAGATCAGTCACCGCTCCAAGGCATTCGAGGCGATCATCAACGAGGCCGAGGCCAACCTCCGGAAACTCCTCGGCATCCCGGACAGGTACCGCGTCCTGTTTCTCCAGGGCGGCGCTCTGCTCCAGTTCGCCATGGTCCCGATGAACCTGCTTCGGGGGCAGGGCAAATCGGCCGACTATATCCTGACTGGCTCTTGGGCCAAGAAGGCCATGCAGGAGGCGAAGACCCAGGGCGGAGTCCGGGTCGCCTGGGACGGCTCCTCCGGAAACTTCAAGCGGATGCCCTCCCAGAACGAACTCGACATCCGCTCCGGGGCCACCTACGTCCATATGACCTCCAATGAGACGATCCAGGGCATTCAATTTCCGAACGAGCCCAACGCGGGCAACGTCCCCCTGGTGTGCGACTCGTCCTCCGATTTCCTCTGCCGGCCGCTGGACATCTCCAAGTACGGCATCCTTTACGCCTGTGCCCAGAAGAACGCAGGCCCCGCGGGCGTGACCGTCGTGATCATCCGCGACGACGTCCTCCAGAGCATGCCGACGGATCTCCCTTCGATGCTCAACTACCGGGAGTTGGCCGATTCCAAGTCGCTCTTGAACACTCCGCCGACCTTCGCCGTTTACATGGTGAAGCTGGTGACCGATTGGCTGCTCCGCGACATCGGCGGCCTGGACGAGATGCATCGCATCAACAAGCAAAAGGCGGAGATGCTTTATGGTGTGATCGACCAGTGCGGTGGTTTCTACGACGGCCACGCCGAACCGGCCAGCCGCTCGATCATGAACGTCACCTTCCGGTTGCCCAATGCGGAACTCGAGGAGAAATTCCTCAAGGAGGCCAAATCGCGAGGCCTGGTCGAACTCAAAGGCCACCGGTCCGTGGGCGGATGCCGCGCGTCGATCTACAACGCCATGCCGGTCGAAGGCGTCCAGTCACTGCGGGATTGCATGCTCGAATTCCACGATCGCAACAAACCCGCGTAACCGCGTGTGCCAAGAGGCGAGGATAGGCATCCGGGCCGGCTTTCGGGGCTAACGCCCCGCCATGTCGGCCGAAGATGGCTGAGAGCTGAGGGTCGAGGGTCGAGAGCCAAACCCTCTGGCCCTCGACCTTCGATCCTCAGCTTTCGACCCTCGACCCTCAGCCCTGGACCCTCGACTCCCATAAAGGCTGCCACAATCCGGCCCGGCGTCCCAGCGCGTCCCGGAAATCCCCGGTCTGCTTGAGCCGAGGCTTTTCTCCGCGCACAATACCGGCATGCCGGACCATGCCGCCATCGCCGTCGCGACGGATTCTCGTGCTCCACGGTACCAGCCGCTGGTTCTCGTTCTCGGCTCCGTGTGCGTCGGCATTCTGACGGACCGCTATGCGCGCGGCTGGTTCGTGGCGTGGTGGCTGGTGGCGGCGGCCGGGCTGGTCCTGTGGCTCGTTGCCTGGCGCCGCGGCTGCTTCCGGGCTGCCGCTTGGATTCTCCTGCCGGCGGTGGCAGCCGGCGCGGCGGCATGGCACCACGGCTGCTGGAGTCTCTATGCCGACGACGATGTGGGGCGTTTCGTCACCGCATCGGCGCAGCCGGTTTGCGCCGACGTGGTCGCCGTCCAAGGTCCCGTTCGCCTTCCCGCGCCTGATTTCGACCCGATGCGGATCATTCCGGCCGGCGATCGGACACGGTTGGAGGTCGAGGTTGCCGGGCTTCGCGACGGATCGCGCCGCCGGCCGGCCTCGGGACGAGCAACGCTCGTCGTCGATGGCCACCTGCCGGGCGTCCACGCCGGAGACCGCCTCCGGGTCTTCGCACAACTTTCCGCCCCGCGGTCGCCGGCAAACCCCGGAGAAGCCGACCGGGCCGCGTATGCCCGCAGGTCGCGGGTCCGCGCCATCCTCCGGTCGGAATACCCTGACTGTGTGACCGTGCTCGCGCGGCCGGCCGTCGGCGGTCCCGGGCGCTGGGTGGAGGCCCTGCGGCGCTCCGGAGACCGGCTGATGTGGCAATACATCCATCCACGACGAGCAGCCTTGGCTTCCGCTTTGCTCCTGGGCATCCGCGAGGAACTCGGTGATGACCGCAACGACGCTTTCCTCGAGACGGGAACCGTCCACCTGCTGTCGATCTCCGGACTTCACGTGGGCATCGTTGCCGGCGCGCTGCTTGCCCTGTTTCGTCTCACGCCCGTGCCACGTCGCGCCATCGCCGCAATCGTTTCAGGAGCGACCGTCGCCTACACGCTGGTGACCGGCGCCGAACCGCCCGCGGTCCGCGCCGCGGTCTTGGTGGTCGTGATGTGTGCCGGGTATGCAGCGGGAAAACGAGGGCTCCCGTTCAACTCCCTGGCGGCCGCGGCCCTGGTCGTCCTGGCGATCAACCCGGCCGAACTGTTCAGCGTCGGAGCGCAGTTGTCCTTTCTTTCGGTCGCCGGGATGATGTGGTTCGCGCCCCACTGGATGGAAAGCCGTCGTGAGGCCGACCCGCTCGACCGGCTCATCGAACAGAGTCGAAGTTGGCCGGTCCGAATCGCCAGGCGGCTGGTCCGCATGAGCGGGGAGCTTGTCCTGGTCAGCGCAGCGATTTGGCTGCTCACTCTGCCGCTGGTTGCCGCACGCTTCCACCTGGTTTCGCCCGTGGCGCTGCTTCTCAACGTGGTCATCTGGCTGCCGGTCTCCATCGGGGTAGTGAGCGGTTTCCTGGTCCTGACGTTCGGCTGGCTGCTGCCCCCGCTTGGTGCATTGAGCGGGTGGTTGTGCGATGTGGGGCTTTGGCTGACGGAAGCCCCCGTCGACCTGGCTCAGTCTGCCCCGCTCAGCCACTTCTGGGTTGCCGGGCCGGCGGAATGGTGGCTCGCGGGGTTCTACGGTATTCTGGCAACGATGGCCGCCGTACCGCAGGCCCGTCCGTCCCGCCGCTGCTTCCTCGCGGTCATGGCCGGCTGGAGCCTGATCGGGTTGTCATGCTCGCTCGCCGGCAGGTCGCCGCGCTGCCTGGAATGTACATTCCTTTCGGTGGGGCACGGCTGCGCCGCCCTGATTCGCCTGCCTTCGGGAGAGGCGATTCTCTACGACGCCGGGCAGCTTGCCTCGCCCGAACTTTGCGCCCGCACCGTTGCCGGCGCCCTCTGGTCGCGCGGGATCGTCCATGTCGACGCGATGGTCCTGTCGCACGACGACGCCGACCACTACAACGCCGTCCCCGAATTGCTCAGGATGTTCCGCGTCGGCTCCGTCTACGTCCCGCCCTTGATGTTCGACAAAATCGAGGACAGTCCTGCCACGGCCAGTCTGCAACGTGCCCTCCTCGACGCGAGCGTTCCGATCCATGAGATCTCCGCCGGCGCCCGGTTGCACGCCGGCGAGGACGGCCGAATCGAGGTGATCCATCCAGAACGCCCAGGTGTTTCCCGCAGCGACAATGCCAACAGCCTCGTCCTTGCGATCGAGCACCGCGAGTGGCGAATCCTCCTGCCCGGCGACCTCGAACCGCCCGGCCTCGACCAGATCACGGCCCGTCCGCCTTGGGATTGCGACGTCCTGCTGGTTCCTCACCACGGCAGCCGCCGCAGCGACCCACCTGGTCTGGCCGCTTGGTGCACACCCGAGTGGGTCGTCATTAGCGGCAGCCGCTCGCGCGACTGGGACGCGGCCGCCACAGCCTACCAGGCCGGCGGCGCACAGATCTTCCACACCGCCTACTGCGGTGCCGTTTGCGTCCGTGTCAGCTCCGATCGCCTCGATGTCGTCCCATTCCACCCCCCGCGCTGACGCGGCGACAGAGGGATAGACCGATGGAGCAGCCGAGTATTCGGGCCTTGAGGTAACAGCTAGCTGTCAAGAGGGGTTGTTGTGTACACGCTGGAGCGGACATGCCACACCATTACGCTATTGATTCCATCACCCCACCACCCCGACCACAACCTAACCCCCCCCGAGCGACAGCGACTGCCGTTCCTGGTCGCCCCGGAGTGGAGTCCCCCGTTGCAAAAAAGTGGGCAATTGCTAAACTTACGTCTTTGACGAATTGGTGTTAGACGTTTCAGGACAAAGTTCTTGTTGACTCGGTGGAGGATCGGGCTTCAGGAGCAGCATCAGAAGCCGGTCGGATTTAAGGAATTGCGGTAGCAGATGACTATCACCAGAGAGCGAAAGCAGGGTTTGATCAGCGAGTTCAAGCGGGCCGACAACGATACCGGTTCCGCCGAGGTGCAAATTGCCATTCTCACGTCGCGGATCAACGGGCTCACCGAACACTTGCGGACGCACACCAAGGACTACGCTGGTCGGCGTGGTCTGCTGATGATGGTCGGGCGGCGCCGCGGATTGCTGGACTATCTCAAGAAAGTTGATCCGCAGCGTTATCTGGATATCATCCAGAAGCTGGAAATCCGCAAGTAGACCTGCACGCCCTCACCGTGCTTCGATTCTGGCCCACATCCGGCACACCCCGAATCGGTGGTGTCAAACCCGACCGTTTGCCGGTGAACTCCTGCTTGTCGCTTATCGAAGGCGGCTCGCCCCTGTCCGATTTACCTCCATCCACTGGCAGCAAGGGCTGCAGCGCAGGTGAAGGTAGGAAAAATTGAAAGTACGTGTAGAGAAACGGATTGGTGCGAGCACCCTTTGGATTGAGACCGGAGAACTAGCAAAACAGGCGGCAGGCAGTTGCCTCGTCGGGTACGGCGAAACAGTTGTACTCTCTGCCGCCGCAGTCGGCCCGCCTCGGCCGGGCGTCGACTTTTTCCCTCTGACATGCGATTACCGCGAGCGCGTGGCGGCCGCGGGCAAATTCCCAGGGGGATTTCTCAAGCGGGAAGGCCGGCCCACCACGAAAGAAACTCTCACGGCCCGGCTGATCGACCGTCCCATTCGACCCAGTTTTCCCGATTGGTTCCACGACGAAGTCCAGATCCAGGCTTTCGTGATGGCCAGCGATCGCCAGACCGATGGCGATGTCCTGGCAATGAACGGCGCTTCTGCCAGTCTTACCCTGGCGCCGATCCCGTTTCACGGCCCGATCGGCTCGATCCGACTGGGGTACATTGGCGGGGAATTCGTGCCCTTTCCAAGCCAGGACGACCTTGAGGAAAGCGATCTCGACCTGATCGTCTCCGGCACGAAGGACGTGATCCTGATGATCGAAGGCTTCGCTCGCGAAATGCCTGAAGATCGCATGGCCGAGGCGGTGATGACGGCCCATCGCTACGTCCGCGAGATCTGCGAACTCCAGGAAGAACTGGTCGCGAAAGTCCAGCCGGTCAAGAAGGAGTACCCCATCCCCGAACCGGATTCGCTCTTCGATCAACTCAAAGAAAAGTACTACGAGGCATTGAAAGAAGCCAAGCGGACCGAGGGGAAACAGGCCCGTGCGGAAGCGGTGGCCCAGGTCAAAGAGCGGGTCATCCTGGAGATGATCCCCGATCCGCTTGCCGACCAGGCGATCTCGCCGTTGGCGCTGGAGAAGTCGTGGCACGACCTGGAACAGCGCGCGGTCCGCGATCTGATCCTCAGCGGCACGCGTCCCGACGGCCGCGGCGTCAAGGATCTCCGTTCGATCACCTGCAAGGTGGACGTGCTGCCGCGCGTCCACGGCTCGGCCGTGTTCCAGCGTGGCGAGACCCAGGCTTTGATCACCGTCACCCTGGGCACGACGCGCGACGAGCAGCGCGTGGATGGGCTGATCGAGGAGTACACGAAAAAATTCATGCTCGACTACTACTTCCCGCCCTTCTCCGTCGGTGAAGTGCGGCCGATCCGCGGACCGGGCCGGCGGGAAATCGGCCACGGCGCCTTGGCCGAACGGAGCGTCAAGTCCGTGCTGCCCGATCCCGAGCAGTTCCCCTACACGATCCGCATCATCTCCGACATCCTGGAGTCGAACGGGTCGAGCTCGATGGCCAGCGTCTGCGGCGCCACGCTCGGGCTGATGGCGGCCGGCGTTCCGATCAGCAATCCCGTGGCCGGCATCTCCATCGGGCTGGTCAAGGAGGGCGACCAGTGGACCCTCCTGACCGACATCATCGGAGACGAGGACCATTACGGCGACATGGACTTCAAGGTCGCCGGCACTCAAAACGGCGTCACCGGCATTCAGCTCGATCTGAAGATCGGCGGCATCAGCGAGGAGATCATTCAGGCGACGCTGCAACAATCCCGCGACGCCCGCATCGAGATCCTGCGGAAGATGCTCACCGCGATTCCTCGGCCGCGCGACCAGATCTCCTCGTGGGCACCGCGCCTGTTGCGGACGCGGATCGACCCGGACAAGATCGGCCTGCTCATCGGTCCCGGCGGAAAGACGATCCGGGCGATCCAGGACGGCACCGGCGCCCTGATCGAAGTGGAAGACGACGGCACCGTCACCATCGCCTGCCAGAACGCCGAAGGGGCCCAGGCGGCCATGCGGCAAGTCGAAGCCCTGACGGCCAGCGTGGAGGTCGGCCGCATTTACGACGGCCGCGTCACCAGCGTCAAGGATTTCGGGGCATTCATCGAGATCTTGCCCGGCAAGGACGGCCTGTGCCACATCAGCGAGCTGGCCGAGGGCTATGTCTCGAGCGTTTCCGACGTCTGCAAGGTTGGCGATTTGATGCAAGTCAAGGTCATTGCCATCGACGATCAAGACCGCGTGAAACTCAGCCGCAGGGCCGTTCTGCGCGAGGCAGCCCAGAAGCAGCCTTCCGGCGACAAACGCTGACGGTCTTCCAGGCCCAGACATTCCGACGACCGCCTGCCGGGCCCTGTGCCGGCAGGCGGTCCTTGTTCCCGGAGCTTCGCCCGGCCGTCGCCATGATTCCACCTCCCGCTTCCACCGCCTCCGAGTCCGAGCGAAAGCTCGTCGACCAGTACACCGAGATTGCCCGCCTGGCCGGCGCCCTGGCCCACGAAATCAAGAACCCGCTCTCCACGATCCGGCTGAGCATGGAGTTGTTGGCCGAGGAGCTCCGGAACCCGGAAACTCCTCGCGAGCGGCGGGCCCTGGCCAAGGTGGCCGTGGTCGAACGCGAATGCCAGCGCCTGCAAGAGCTGCTCGACAGCTTCTTGAGCTTTACCAAAGTCCGAAAACTCAAGCTCGAACCGAGCAATCTCAACCAGCAGGTCAAGCAGGTCCTGCAGTTCTTTCAACCGAAGGCCCACGACGCCGGCATTGAGGTGATCGACTATCTCGCCGCCGACCTGCCGACGGTCCTCTTGGATCGCGAGGCGTTCCACGGAGCGCTCTTGAATCTGGTGATCAACGCCGAACAGGCAATGCCGCAGGGCGGACAACTCGTCGTCCGCACCAGCGATCGCGGCGACGGGGTCCGGCTGGATCTGATTGACACGGGCTGCGGCGTCGCCCCCAACGCGCTGGAGCATATCTTCGAGGCGTTCTTCTCCACGAAGCGCGGCGGATCGGGCCTGGGTTTGCCGACCGCCCGCAAAATCATCGAGGCCCACGGCGGCAGAATCGACGTGCAGAGCGAGGTGGGCAAAGGCACCCAGTTCACCATCAAGCTGCCCGTCCCCGCAAGGCTCCCGGCCGACGGCAGCGGCGCCCAGGCAGCGATGTAACCGCGCCCGGGCAGCGCTGTACCGGTCGTTCGACATCACCACGACAATTTCCTCGTTCGGATACTGAACGTAAGTCCTTATGCCAAAAAAGGTATTCGTCGCAGAGAAAGCCTGGCGGCCTTGCGACTCGCCAAGAAGAAGGTTGCCCGTGAGCAAAAAAGGACCGATGAGACACCCAGCCCTACCTCGACCCGGTATGATGATACATCGATGATCCATCAGAGCCACCGAAGGAGCAATCCATGACCGAATGCCGTGTTGAGCGAGACTCCATGGGCGAAGTCCGTCTGCCCGCAAACGCCTATTATGGGGCACAGACCCAACGAGCCGTCGAGAACTTCCCTGTTTCCAGGGAGACCCTGCCGGCGGAGCTGATCCACGCAATCGGCCTGGTGAAATGGGCCGCCGCCATTGCCAATCGCGACCTTGGAAAGCTGGCCGGCACGGGGAAGCGTCGTCTGACCGGCGCGGAGATCGAAGCCCTGCTGGCAGCGTGCCGCGAGGTCTACGAGGGAGAGTTCGACGACCAGTTCCCCATCGACGTATACCAGACCGGCTCCGGCACCTCCAGCAACATGAATGCCAACGAGGTAATCGCCAACCGGGCGATCGAGCTGACCGGCGGCGACCGCTTCCAGGTGGACAAGCGGATCCATCCCAACGACCACGTCAACATGGGGCAGAGCACGAACGACACGTTTCCCACGGCCATTCACGTGGCCGTGGCCCTCTCGATCGGGCGCGCGTTGATTCCGGCGCTGAATCGGTGCCGCGAGGTGCTCGGGAAGAAGGCAGCCCAATGGCAGGACATTCTCAAGATCGGGCGGACGCACCTGGCCGACGCCACTCCGCTCAGCCTCGGCCAGGAGATCGGCGGCATGGCCCGGCAACTGGAGCTTTCAGCCGACCGGGCGCGCCGGGCGCAGCAGGCGGTTCTCGAGCTGCCGGTAGGCGGGACAGCCGTCGGCAGCGGGATCAACACGCATCCCGAGTTCGGCCGCCGCGTCGCGGAAGCCCTTGCTCGGGAGACGGGCATCCCGTTCGTGGAGGCGGCGGACCACTTCGAGGCGAATGCGCAACGCGACGGCCTGGTCGAGTGCCACGGCCTGTTGCGCGCGATCGCTGCCACGTTGTTCAACGTGGCCAACAACGTCCGCTGGCTCTCTTCGGGGCCGCGGTGCGGGTTCTACGAGATCAAGTTGCCCGATCTCCAGCCCGGCAGCTCGATCATGCCCGGCAAGGTCAACCCGGTGATGTGCGAGAGCCTGATGCAGGTTGCCGCGCGGGTCATGGGCAACGACCAGACGATCGCGGTGAGCGGGGCGGCCGGCGGGCAGTTCCAATTGAACATCATGATGCCGGTGATGGGCCACGCGGCCCTGGAAAGCGTGCGGCTACTGGCCAAAGGCACCAAGGCCTTCACCGATCTCGGCCTGGCGGACATGGAACCCAACCGCGAGGCTTGCGAGGCGGCCGTGGAGAAGAGCCTGTCGATGGTCACCGGACTGAATCCCTACCTCGGCTACGAGCACGCCGCCGCGCTGGCTAAAGAGGCGTTCAAGACAGGCAAGACGATCCGGGAGTTGTGCCGCGACAAGCATGTTCTGCCGGAGGAGCAACTCAACGAGGCGTTGGATCCGTGGCGGATGACCAGGCCGACGTGAGAAACTCGCTTCGCCTACCGCTGCGAAGGCGTTGCGCGAATCGCCGAACACGGCCGCCGCGGCACTTGGCCCACGGAGGCCGCCGGCGGCAAGACCGCTCGAGTCCGGTCCTGTTTCTCTTGGCCCCCGGGAGATCGCCTGATGGACAGTCTTGCGCCCCACGAAATCACCGTCATGCTTCTTGCGCTGGGAGTCCTCTTGGGCACGGCCCGTTTGTTGGGGGAGCTGGCGCAGCGGTTGCACCAGCCTGCCGTCCTCGGGGAGATCCTCGCGGGGATCCTGCTGGGTCCGACCGTTCTGGGGACTCTGGCGCCGCCGTGCAATGCGCTGCTTTTTCCCAAGCACGGCGCCAACGCCATCACCCTGGACGGCATTGCGACGCTGGCGGTTGTGCTATTCCTGCTGGTCGCCGGCATGGAGGTGGACCTGTCGACGGTCTGGAGGCGAGGCAAGGTCGCTCTCAAGGTGGGAACCGCCGGGATCCTGGTTCCGCTGGCCCTTGGTTTCCTGGCGGCATGGATCGTGCCGCAGGCCCTCGGCCGGCAGGCCGAGGCCGATCCGCTGCTGTTTGCCCTCTTCCTGGGAACGGCCCTGTCGATCTCAGCGCTCCCCGTGATCGCCAAGACGCTGATGGACCTGGACCTGTATCGAAGCGACCTTGGGATGGTGATCGTCAGCGCTGCGATCTTCAACGACCTGATCGGCTGGATCGTGTTTGCCGTGATTCTGGGACTCATGGGGACGGCCACCGGCCACGCGATCAGCATACCGCTGACGATCGGTCTCATCCTGGGGTTCGCCGCCGTGATGCTGACGGCGGGGCGGTGGTTGGTCCACGCGGTCTTGCCGTACCTGCAGGCCTATGCGCACTGGCCGGGCGGCGTGCTGAGCTTTGCCCTGACGCTTGCACTTTTCGGGGCCGCGCTGACCGAATGGATCGGTATCCACGCCATTTTCGGCTCCTTTCTGGTCGGCGTTGCCGTGGGCGATTCTTCCCACCTGCGCGAGCAGACGCGGACAATCATCAATGATTTCGTGTCGTTCATCTTTGCCCCCGTGTTCTTCGCGAGCATCGGGCTGAAGGTGAATTTCGCGACCCACTTCGATGCGCCGCTGGTCCTCACGGTCCTCGCGATCGCTTGCGCCGGAAAACTGGCGGGTGCGACCCTCGGGGCCCGCTGGGGCGGGATGCCAGCGAGGGATGCCTGGGCCGTCGGTTTCGGGATGAACGCGCGCGGGGCCATGGAGATCATCCTCGGCCTTTTGGCGCTGGAGGCGGGGGTGATCCGGCAACGGCTGTTCGTCGCGCTGGTGATCATGGCGCTGGTTACCTCCATGATGAGCGGCCCGGCGATGCAGATCATCCTGCAACTCCGCAAACCGTGGCGCCTGTTGAAGGCATTTTCTTCCAAGGCATTCCTGCGCGAACTGGCCGCGGTATCGCGGCGAGAGGCCGTTCATGAACTGACTGCGGCTGCGTGCGCGGCAGGGAACCTCGATGAAAACGACGTCGAGAGCGCCGTTTGGACCCGCGAGGAGGCAATGCCGACCGGCATCGGCAAGGGCATCGCCTTGCCCCATGCCCGACTGCCGGGGCTGCGCGAGCCGCTGGTTGCGGTCGGGATCTCGGAGGCGGGGATCGACTTCGACGCGCCGGATGGGGAGCCGGCTCACGGGATCTTTCTCATTCTCACTCCCCAGGAAGATCCGGGGGCTCAGCTCAAGATCGCCGCCGAACTGTCCCACCTGTTCCACGACCGGCAGATGCTGGCCAAGGTACTGCGGGTGAAAAACTTCGCAGAGTTCCTCGCGCTGATGAAAAGCGCCACGCCCCCACAGCCCGCCTCGCCGGCGGCCTAGTGCAGGATCGGTTCACCACCGGGCATGCTCGGCGGAGTCCCAGAGACGCGGCGAGGCTGCGGCCTAGTGCAGAATGTCACGCGAAGTAATTGACGGCGTTAAGGAACATCGGCATGCCATCGCCGGGCTGCCGGCCCTCGCCGCGCGTCCAACGCGGGTGATGCGTCCGGTCGATGTGCCGTTCCGGGTGGGGCATGAGTCCCAGGACCCTTCCCGTCTTGTCGCTGAGCCCGGCCACGTTGGCCATGGACCCGTTGGGGTTGTCGGGATAAGGCACCTTCCCCTCCCCAACGATGGCCTCCGTCTGAAGGCGGTATCGCAACACGAGTTGCCTGCCTCCGTCCAATCGCGAAAGCACGCGGTCGTCGCGCGTGACGAACTTCCCTTCGGCGTGGGCGACGGGCAAGTACATCGAATCAATCCCTCGCAGGAAAACGCAATCCGACGGCTCGACGCCCAACTGCACCCAGCGGTCCTCGAACTGCCCGGAATCGTTCCAAGTGAGCGTCGCGGGCGGACCATACTCGGGGTCGTTGTCGAGCAGCACTCCCGACTTGATCAACACCTGGAAGCCGTTGCAGATGCCCAGAATAAGCTTGCCGTCCTCCTTGAAGCGGGTCAGCTCGGCGTAAAGGTGGTGCTGGATTTGGTTGGCCAGGATGCGGCCCGCGGCCACGTCGTCGCCGTAGCTGAATCCGCCGGGGATGCAGAGGATCTGGAAATTCCCGAACTGCGCTGGGTTTTCGAGCACACTGTTAATGTGCAACACCTCCACACCGGCGCCGGCCGCTTCGAAGGCATAGGCGGTTTCGCGGTCGCAATTGGTTCCCGGGGCTCGGAGGATCAGTACGTTGGGTTGGGCCATGGGGGATCGGGGTCCGGGGACAGAGATCGGAGATCTGGGATTCGGGTACCTACCCCCGGCAGAGCCGGGGGTTGAAGGGGAATGGGAGGGTGCGCGGTCCGGGGTGCGGGATCATGGTCGCATTACCATGCCAGCGGCTTCTGCCAGGCTTCCTTCAATTGAGCGATGGGGGCTTCGATGACCAGCGGCGTTACCAGTTCCACGCGTCCGCGGCCGGTGTCGTCTGGCACCGGCCGAGGGATGCCGAGGATTTCGAGGACTCCCGCGTCGGAAACTTCGCCGATCACGGCATGCGGCAGGCCGGCCAGCGTCTGCTCAAAAGCTTCCGCGTCGTCGGGGCGGACCTCGCATAACAGCCGCGTGTTCGACTCGCTGAACAGCAAGACTTCATTGGCCGGAAAGTAGGTGCTCAGCGGATGGAATTCCTGGTTGCGAAGCCGCTTGGAGAGACGTTCCGTTTCGGCGGCGGCTGTCGTGCCCGCGTCGACCGCCTGCGGCACTCGGTCCAGTTGGATGCGGGCGCCGAGACCGCCGGCGAACGCCATTTCCGCGGCGGCCACCGCCAGGCCACCTTCGCTCAAGTCGTGGCACGCCCGGACCAGCCCGGCGTCGATCGCCCGGTGCAGGGCCGCGAAGATCGCTCGTGCCTGCCGCGCATCGACCTGGGGAACCTGTCCGCCACGCAATCCCACGACCATCGCGTAATGGGAGCCGCCCAGTTCTTCTTTCGTCACGCCCACTTGGTACAGGTAGTTGCCCGGCTCCTTCAGGTCCATACTCACGCACCGACCGACGTCGTCAACCTGTCCCATGGCGCTGATCAGCAGCGACGGGGGGATGGAGATCGGCTCCGCTGCGCCCGCGGGCCGGAATTCGTTGTTGAGGCTGTCCTTGCCGCTGATGAAGGGGGTCTGGAGCGCGACGGCCGTGTCGTGGCAGGCCAGGGCGGCGCGGACCAGCGAACCGAGGGTTTCCGGCCGGTCGGTATTGCCCCAGCAGAAGTTGTCGAGAATGGCAATCCGCGACGGATCCGCCCCGACCGCGACGCAGTTGCGCACCGCCTCGTCGATCGCGCCGGCCGCCATCCAGTAGGGATCCAGATCGCCGTAGCGGGGATTCATGCCGCAGGCGATCACCAGTCCTCGCCGGGAGCCGAGGACCGGCCGCAGCACGGCGGCGTCGCTCGGTCCGTCGTTCTGCACGCCGACCAGCGGTTTGATCACGCTGCCCCCCTGGACCTCGTGGTCGTATTGCCGGATGACCCAGTGTTTGCTGGCCACGTTGAGCGAGCCGAGGATCTGCCGAAGCGGGGCGGCAAAGTCCCATGACTCGCCCTTGGAGATCTCCAATGGTTGGGGAGCGGGCCGAGTGTAGATGGCCTCGCGGACCACGGGCGGGCGGCCGTCGTGGAGGAACTGCATGGAAAGCTGCGCGACCTGGTGGTCGTTGTACTTGAGCACCAGGTGTCCCGTGGGGACGAACTGGCCGATCGCGGTGGCCTCGACGCCTTCCGACCGGCAGAGGCTCTGAAGTTCCTCCCACTTCTCCGGCGGCACCGAAAGCACCATGCGTTCCTGGGCCTCGGAGATCCAGATTTCGGTATACGAGAGGCCCTCGTACTTGAGCGGTACGCGGTCGAGCCAGACCTCGGCCCCGATCTGTTCCCCCATTTCGCCCACGGCACTAGAGAAGCCGCCGGCGCCGTAGTCGGTAACCGCGTTGTACAGCCCACGGTCGCGCGCGGCCAAGAGCACGTCGAGGACCATCTTTTCGGTGATGGCGTTGCCGATTTGCACGGCGCCGCCGGAGATGGACTCGCTCTGGCTCGTCAGTTCCGCGGAGCTGAACGTGGCGCCGTGGATTCCGTCACGGCCGGTCCGCCCGCCCACCGCCACGATCAGGTCGCCGGCCTTGGCTTCCTTGCTCGACTTTTCACGCGGGATGAGGCCGACGTTGCCGCAATAGACCAGCGGATTGCCGAGGTAACGGGGATCGAAATAGATCGCCCCGTTGACAGTCGGAATGCCCATGCGGTTGCCGTAGTCCCGCACTCCGGCCACGACTCCCTTCATCACGCGCCGCGGATGAAGCACACCGGGCGGCAACTGGTCGGCAGGAGTGTCGGGCGGGGCGAAACAGAACACGTCGGTGTTGCAGATCGGCTTGGCGCCCAGGCCGGTGCCCATCGGATCCCGGATGACGCCGCCGATGCCCGTGTTGGCGCCGCCGTACGGTTCCAGGGCGGAGGGATGGTTGTGGGTCTCCACCTTGAAAACCACGTTGTACTGGTCATCGAAACGGATCACCCCGGCGTTGTCGCGGAACACGCTCACGCACCAGTCACGTTCGCCCAGCTCCTTGCGGATCTCTTGGGTGGCCGCGAAGATCGTCTCGCGAAGCATGTTCTCGAAATGCCGCTCGCCGTTTTCATCGCGATAGCGGATGCGGCCGGCCAGGGTCTTGTGGCTGCAGTGCTCGCTCCAGGTCTGGGCGATGGTCTCCAGTTCCGCGTCGCTGGGGTCGCGGTCGAGCTGGCGGAAGTGGCCTTGAATGGTCTGCATTTCCACCAGAGACAGGTAAAGTTGGCCCTCGCGGCTGAGCCGTTTCAGGGCCTCGTCGTCCATCGCCCGGATCGGAACGGTGTTCGGCTGGAACCGGTACGGGGAGCCGAGTTCCAGATGCGAGAACGTCAGGGGTCCGATGATGACCTGTTCGATCGCATCATTGGCGAGTACCTTGGAGCACAGCAGGCGGACGTGCTGGTCGGGCAGTCGCGTGGTCCAGTATTTTTTCAGGGTGCGAACCGCCTGGGCCGCGATGCCGAAATCGGCGATGGCGGACAGGGCGCTTTGGGCCACCGGATCCGTGACCCCGGGTTTCGGCAGCACGTGGATCAGGTGCACCCGTCCCTCGGGCGCCTCCGCCAGCAACGCATCGCCGACCGGCGCGACGATGGTCCGTTCCACAACCCGGTCGGCCAGCAGTTCATCGGCGACGCGCTCTACCTGCTCGCGGTCCAGGTCGCCTTGGATGAGATAGCCTCGCGCGGCGGTAACTCCCAGTGTGGCTGCCAGTCCCAGGTCGGCGGCGTCTGAGACCACTTGAGTGCCGATGAGGTCCGGCTGCCCGGCGCGAGGGTAGATATCAACTTCCCAAAGCATCTCGGTTTTTTTTCGCTAGATTGAGGAGTGCTTCCATCGCGGCCGCGTCGTTTTGCTCCAGTGCGGACCGGAAGGCACGGAGCCGCTGACTGAATTGGTCGAGGAGGGCCAGCACATTGGTACGGTTGGCGGCGAAGATCTGTTTCCAGAGTTCCGGGTCGCCACCGGCGATGCGGGTGGTGTCGTGAAAGCCGGCACCGGTCAAACGGAACAAGTTTTCGGGCAGCATCGACGCCAAGACGGCGGCAATCGCGTGAGGCAGATGGCTCGTGACGGCCAAAGCCCGATCGTGTTCCACCGGGCTCATCTGGATCACAACCGAGCCGAGCGCAGACCAGAACTGCTCCAACTGGTCGAAATCCTCGGCGTGGGTGTTCAGCGTGGGAGTGAGAATGGCCACGCGGCCCTCGAAAAGGTCGGCGGCGGCATGCGACGCCCCGGCTTTCTCGCTGCCGGCCAACGGATGGCTCCCAAGAAACCGGCAACCGCGAGGCAACTTGCCGTCCAACGCGTCGACGATCTCCTGTTTGGTGCTCCCAGCATCGGTAATCAGCGTGCCTTCCGGACAGTTCGCGGCCGCTTCGAGGACGTTTCCCACGACGCTCCCCACGGGGGTGCAAATGACCACCAGTTCGGCGTCGGCCACTCCCTTGGCAAGGTCGATCGTTGTGTTCGTCACCGCACCCACCCGACGGGCCGTGCGCAGGCTGGCCTGGCGTCGACCGATCCCGATGATCTTCTCCGCCAATCCGCGCTCGCGAAGCGCCAACCCGATGGATCCGCCGATCAGGCCGACCCCGACGATCGCTACTGTGTCGTAATGTCTCATGGGCAATCCACTGCCGCTTCAATGCTCCATTTGTGGGTAGGGGAAGTCGTAAGACTTCCGTGATTCCCGAACTCTCAGGAGTTCGTCTGCCCACGTTCTTGGCCTCGAAGCGGCACTACGCTCGCAGTCCTCCAAGGAGCCGACATTGTAGCAGACGGCGGTCGCTTTGGGCGACTGGCGGGAAAGGAATTACACGCAAGCCGGCTGCCTCCGTCGGCCACGACAATTGGGAATCGCTTCACGATGGCCGAGTGCGGTGTTGCTCGCCCTGGTGGGGGGTATGTGCGATGATTCGGGCGTGGCAACATGGCTGAGCAGTGGCGGTAGAATAAACGGGGCGACGCGAAGATCGAAGAGCGCCCCTATCATGGTCAAGCCGGCTGGTCTCGGATGGATACTTTTCCCCCGTCCCGTTTCTTCCCTCCCCCGGAAACCGCGGATCCGGATGGGCTCGTTGCCGTTGGAGGCAGGCTTTCTCCTCCTTGGATTCTCGACGCCTACCGACACGGCATTTTTCCCTGGCCTTTCACCGGCGACGTGGGCCTGATGACCTGGTGGTCGCCCGATCCTCGCGCCGTCATCGAGTTCGATGGTTTTCATGTTTCCAGGCGATTGCTGAGAACCTGCCGCAGTGAAAAGTTCTCGGTCACGTCCGATCGCGACTTCGCAGGAGTGATCCAGGGTTGCGCCACGGAAAACGGGCGGACGAATTCGACATGGCTTTTCCCAGCGATGATCAGAGCCTATACGCGGCTATTCGAATTGGGCCACGCTCATAGCATCGAGGTATGGCATGAGGGACTGCTGGCGGGAGGAACCTACGGTGTGTCGATTGGCGGACTGTTCGCCGCGGAATCGAAGTTCTATCGGGTCCGCGATGCTTCAAAGGTGGCGTTGGCGCATCTCGTAGACCATCTGCGGGCCCGCGGCTACAAGTTGCTGGACATCCAGCAGCGGACGGCCCACACTGCGCGGCTTGGTGCAATTCAGATCCCCCGGAAAGAGTACATTTGCCGTCTTCAAAAGGCGATTGACTTGCCGGTTACGTTTGGAGAAGGGCTGGAGTCCAGGTTCTAAGATGTTCCATCGGTTGCTGAGTTTCCTGAAAAGGGTATTGATAGCACAATATTCGGGGTGTGCCGTCAATCCAGCCACAATGGACTGCGGAGCCATTCCCTTTTTCAGCAATCGCGCGGCTGCCATTGGACGAGGGATTTGCTTTCTGCCTGCCAGGCCCATATATATGGTGGTGCCGAGAGAGCGGGAACAGACATTTTGCCCGTACGCGTTCTTCCGGGTGCTCACGAGGCTTTTGAGGAGAGTCATGTTAAACCACCCAATCCTGGGCAAGAACTTGTCCCGGAGACCCGCCAAAGGCCTCGGCCTTGGCGTGAGTGCCCGGTTGGCCGGCGGGTCCGATCGAGGCTCTGGGACGGTCGTTCCCTATCTTGTGCGGGCCGCGATCCTTGTGCTTGTGGGGATTCTCGGCCCGCTGTCGCCGGCTTCGGCGTGCACGACGCCCGTGTACCGGTATGCGATGTACAACTGGGCGTCGTCGCCGTTCGTGGTCTGTTATCTGCACCGGGGCGAACCGGATGCCCAAGACGAGCCTGTCAACCGGCTGCTCCGCGAGGCCGCCAAAGGGGAGTCCACGGTCGCGAACATTGTGCTGGAGCCGATCAATCTGGACCAGTGGCAGCCGGAAAAGTTGCCGCCGCCCGTGCGCGAAGCACTTGAGTCCAAGAACGCCGGCGCGCTGCCGATCCATGTGATCATGACTCCCTGGGGAGCGGAATTGGCGGCGGAGCGGCTCGACGAGCGCGCCGCGACGGGGCTGTTGGAATCGCCGGCGCGGAAGAAGCTGGGCGAACTGCTCGACCAGGGAAATGCCGCCGTGCTCCTGTTGCTGCCGGGGAAAGATGCGGTGGAAAACGAGCGCGTCGAAGGCGTGATTCGCGACACGATCGCCCAGGCCGCTTCGGGGAAGATCCCGGTGTCGTCCGCGGAAGAACCGATGCCTGGCGAGGCTTCGGATACGGCGGGTGACGACGCCAAGGCGGCCGCCAACCGCCTGAATCTGGCGACGATTACGGTCGGCCGCGAGGATGCGGCGGAGAAGTGGCTAGTCCAGTCGCTGATGAAGATTGAACCGGACCTGCACGAATATATCGGCGAGCCGATGGTCTTCGCCGTCTATGGGCGAGGGCGATCGATGGAACCGTATGTCGGCAAGGGGATTACGAGCGACAATCTCTGCGGGCTGGTCGCGTTTCTTGCCGGCGCGTGCTCCTGCATGGTGAAAGAGCAGAATCCGGGCGTTGATCTGCTGTTTCGGTGGGATTGGGAATCCACAGCGGATCGCATGGCGGAAAACGACCCGACGCTATCGCCTCCAGAAATCGGTTACCAGGAAGTCCCGATGGGCGATTCAAGTGGGGCCGGTGTCAAGGAAGCCAACGAACAAGCCGACTCCACGACTTTGGCGTCGACCGACGTGAAGGGGATGTCGGCCGAAGTCCAGAGTGCCGCCCCTGCTGCGCCGGCGACAACTACCCCCGCGCCAGCCACGGGCTCAGGCGGCGCGGCCGCCCAATCGACACCATCCGGGGCGCGGCCTGTCGCCGCGGCACCGGTTGCTCCTTCCGGCACGGTGTCTCTGGCCTCGCGACAGATGTGGACGCTCGGCGCGGGTGCGGCCGTTGCGGGAATCGCGGTCCTGACGGCCGGACTGGTCTTGCTCCGGCGGCGCCGGCTGGAATAATCGACACCATGATTCACCTCGAAAACGCCTCCAAGACTTACCAGACCGCCGACGGGCCGGTCCATGCTCTGGCCGAAATCAGCATGGACGTGCCGCCGGGCGAGTTCGTTGTGGTTCGAGGCCCGAGCGGTTCCGGGAAATCGACCCTGTTGACCCTCGTCGGCGGGCTGAGCCGGCCGAGTTCGGGGCGCGTCATCGTGGCCGGGGAAGACCTGCGGCTGTTGAACGCCTCGGCGCGCGCTAGGTTTCGTGCCGAGCGGATCGGCTTTGTCTTCCAGACTTTCCACCTGGTTCCGTATCTCACCGTCGTCGAGAACGTGGCCGTGGCGGCATTGCCCGATTCGAAAGGGGCGGTCCGGCGGCGAGCGAGCGCGTTGCTCGAGGAATTCGGCTTGGGGCATCGACTGAACCACCGCCCGGCGGAATTGAGCACCGGCGAATGCCAGCGCGTGGCCATCGCAAGGGCCATGTTCAATCGGCCGAAGCTGATCCTGGCGGATGAGCCGACCGGCAATCTCGATTCCGATAATGCCGGTACGGTTCTGACGCTCCTGGCTGATTTCCACCGTCTGGGTGGGACGGTGCTCTTGGTCACGCACCAGGAATTTTCGCCTGGGGATGCTCAGCAACGTACGGTGACGCTCCGCGAAGGCCGGATCGAGAGCGCGACAACGTCGGCAAGTGTTTCGAGGAGTTGCCGTTAAGACAAGAAGAGCAAGCCGCAGCTCGCTCGGTTTACCCCAAGGGAGCCTTGCATTCAGGACTCGACTCCGCTATTGATAAAGGTTTAGGACATACCTCACTTATGGCCATACCCCGGTCGGCGGACTTCCATTCCCCGGCATTTCCTTCAGGACTGATGTAATGGCGCAGGAACCGACGAACGAGGCGGGCGAAGAAAAAGGAAACGGCCAGGCCAAGCGAATCCTCCTGGTCGACGACGACTATGAGATCGTCGAGTCGATGCGGTTGGCCTTGGAAGCTCTCGGCTATGAGATTCTCGTAGCGCGCGACGGCAACCAGGGCCTGGCCATGGCCGAACGGGAGGATCCGGATCTGGTCATCCTCGACATGATGATGCCCAAGCGGAGCGGTTTCCTTGTCCTGGAAAAACTCCGCCGGACCCGTCGCATCCCGATGCGGGTCATCATGATTACCGCAAACGAGGGAAGCCGCCACAAGGCGTATGCCGAGATGTTGGGGGTAGACGACTACATCCGCAAGCCGTTCGCCATGGACCGACTGCTGGACAGTGTCAACCGGCTGTTGTCCTAGTCCCTCAGAACCCCACCAAAGCGATGTCCTCCGATCCACGCCCGGAAATCTCGTTGCAGCCGACGGAAGGCTGGCACTGCAGCCATTATTTCTACCGCTTTGACCGTGCAAGGCTCAGAAGCCTCGGTCCGAGTGAATTAAGCGATGGCTGTTCGGAATTCCTCGCGGTGCTCGCTCCCGAGGGCCCGCTGGCGCCGACGCGGCTGCAGACGTTTGTGATCGCCGGACACAAGGCCGATTTCGGACTGCTGGCGATGGACCCGGACCCGCTCGTGATCGACAGCGTCCACCAGCGCCTGATGGCCGGCCCGCTTGGTTCCGCTCTCGTGGCCGCCTGGTCGTACGTCTCCATCACGGAGGTTTCCGAGTACATTCCATCCGTGGAGCAGTACGGGGAGCGCCTGGCCAAGGAAGGCTTGACGGCCGGTACGGACGAGCATCAAGGAAAACTCAAGCAGTACGAGCGCCGGCTCGAGATCATGCGGCGCCAGCGGCTCACACCCGACTTGCCGACCTGGCCGGCGCTCTGCTTCTATCCGATGAACAAGAAGCGGGCCGCGGCCGAGAACTGGTTCCGCCTGGATTTCCACGAGCGGGAACGCTTGATGGCCGAGCACGGCGAGAGCGGCATGAAGTTTGCCGGCAAAGTGACCCAATTGGTCACCGTCGGAATCGGTCTGGACGACTGGGAATGGGGTGTGACACTTTGGGCCCGCAATCCCGGGTTCCTCTCACAGATCGTCTACCGCATGCGGTTCGACGAGGCCAGCGCCCGGTTCGGCGAATTCGGGCCGTTCTATATCGGCTACCTCGCTACGGCCGCCGAGATCCTCCGCCACTGCCGGGTAGGCCAATGAAGGTCGAGAGCTGAGGGGCCTCGAAGCGAGGCCCCAGCGCACTCCCCTCTCCCGCTTCGCCCAGAGGGGCAGGGGGTGAGGGTAGTTGGGGTTCTGTTAGGATCTCTAGTGCGGCCTACATGCGGAGAGCTGACAGGGTCTGGTCTCCGCCAGCCCCTCGCACGATTCGCCATCCGGTGCCGAACGCTTCATACGCGATGCCGCGCTCGGAAGTGCTCGACATTGGTCACGTGATCCCACACGATCTTGCAGGCTCGCCCTGCTCCCCACAGCAGAGCCCTTTTCCGCCTGCCTTCTCCTCATCCCGCCAAGCGATCCCGGCGCAACTACTCAGCTTCATGCCGTAGGATTGCCCCCTTATCCGCCGACTCCGCCAGCCGGGCGTACAGCGCCAAATAGCCCCGTTTGAACTTCGGCGCCGGCCGCTTCCACTCGGCAAGACGCGATCGGATCTCCTCGTCGGACACATCAAGCGAGAGGCGGCGGTTCGGGATGTCGATCGTAATGCGGTCGCCGTCGCGGACAATGGCAATTGGACCGCCTTCCGCCGCTTCGGGCGAAACGTGGCCGACGAAACAGCCGTTGTTCGTGCCGGAGAAGCGGCCGTCGGTCACCACCGCCGTCTTCAACGCCAGCCCTCGGCCGTAGAGCAGCTTCATCGTCGTGTACATCTCGCGCATGCCGGGCCCGCCCTTGGGTCCTTCGTAGCGGATGACCACGACCTCGCCCTCGCAGACCACGCCGTCCATGACCGCCTGGATGGCCGCCTCCTCGCGGTCGAAGCACCGCGCCAACCCCGAGAAGATAAGCTGCTCGGCCGCAATCGCCGCCGGCTTGGTCACCGCCGTCCGCGGCGCAAGGTTCCCACGCAGCACCGCCAGTCCGCCCGCGGCGCTCCACGGGTCGCTCAGGGGACGAATGATCCGCCGATCGCCCTCGGGAACATCCTGGAGGATATGCCCCAAGAAGCCGCCGGTGACGCTCATCGCATCTGGATGAATCAGCGGCAGGAGCTCCTTCATCGTCGCCGGCACACCGCCGGCGGCGTGGAAGTCGGGCACGTTGTAGACCGCGGCCGGGTTCATCTTGGCGATGTGCGGCGTCGTGCTCGCGAGTTGTTCGAGGGCGTCGATGTCGATCTCGGAACACTCCGCCTCGTACGCGATCGCCGGAATGTGCAGGGCGAGATTCGTAGAACCCCCGATCGCCGCGCCCAGCCGGAAGGCGTTTTCGATCCCCTTGCGGTTGATGATCCGGCGTGCCGTGATTCCCTGCCGCACCAGTTCTACAATCTGCCGGCCCGACGCCTGCGCGGCACGCAGCCGCGCGGCGTGCGTGGCGGGAATCGTTGCCGATCCCGGCAGGCACATGCCCATCGCCTCCGCCACGCAGCACATCGTGTTGGCCGTGCCCAGGAAGGAGCAGGAGCCGCACGTGGGCGCAACCTGGTCCTCCAGCTTCCGTAGGGCCGGCTCGTCGAGCTTTCCGGCCGCGAACATCCCCAGCCCCTCGGTCAGCGAGGTGATGTCCGAGGCCCGGCCGTCGAACGGGCAGCCGCCCTCCATCGGCCCCCCGACCACGAGGATCGCCGGCAAGTCGAGCCGCGCGGCGGCCATCAGCAGCCCCGGAACGATCTTGTCGCAGGAGCCCAAAAGCACCACGCCGTCGAACTGGTGCGCCTGGACCATCATCTCCACGTCGTGCGCGATCAGGTCGCGCGTGGGCAGGATGCAGTGCATGCCGGCGTGGGCCTGCGCGATCCCGTCGCACCCGGCGATCACCCCGAATTCCACCGGCGTTCCGCCCGCCTGGAAAATCCCCTGCTTCACATACTCCGAGACGAGCCCCAGGTTGTAGTGGCCCGGCACGACGCGGTTCCAGGAGTTTGCGATCCCGATCAGCGGCCGTTGGAGGTCGTAGTCGGAGTAGCCCATCGATTTGTACAGCGATCGCTGCACCGAACCGTGCGGCCACTCCAAAACCCGCCGGCTCCGCAATGCATCCACCCACGGTTCCATGACTTACTTCCCCATCTTCCTGAGACTCTCCAGGCACCGGCGAACCGCGTCCAATGCCTCGGGCCCCTTGCGGGTTTCATCTTCGACGATGTACCACTGGGTGCCGCCCGCGGTCTCACAGATGCGGAAGACTTCATTCCACTGGACCATTCCCTCGCCGAGGACTCCCCCCGGCTTCGCGCCGTGCTCCTTCAGATGCACCGTGACCGCGCGGCCGGGGAACTTCGTGAGCATTGCCAGATAATCTCCGCCGCCTTCCAGACAGTTTCCGACATCAAGCTGAAGGATCACGTCGGGACTGCTCTCGGCGCCGAGGACTACCCAGGGAATCTGCCCCTCGACCGCCTGAAAATCCCCGCCGTGGCAATGGTAGCCGATCTTCATCCCGTGCGGCCGGAGCTTTTCGGCCAGTTCGTCGAATAGCTTTGCGGTATCGTGCATGCCCTGGATCGATTCAAGGTTCTTCTTCGGCACGGCGGCCAGAATCAAATAGCGGTTGTCGAGCGCCTGCTGGAAGTCCACCATCCGCTTGAACGCGTCGCCTTCGAGCTTCGGCAGCGTCGTGTGCATCCCGCAGCATTTCAGGCCATTCTTGTCGAGGAACTTGCGCCAGGCCGGGCCGTCGAAGCCATAGTCATCGTGGGCCAACTCGACTCCCTGGTAGCCCATCTCGCCTACCGCCCCAAGCACCGCGGGAAGATCCTTCTTGCACTCCTCGCGGACTGACCAGAGTCCCAGTCCGATCGGGATCTTGGCCGTTGCCGCCGCCGCTGCGTGCCGGGGCAGACCGGCCCCGGCCATCCACAATCCGGTTCCACAGGTCCCGGCTTTGAGCATCTCTCTTCGGGTGATCTTCATGGCTGTGTTCCTTCGGGGGAGTTGTACGTAAACGGCTCAATATATGCCGATCGATTCCGGAAAGCCATGCGCCCCCTCCGTTTCCCCGCAACGATTGTGGCCGCTCCGCCATGTACCCAAAATGGGTGAGGCTGCATTCGGACGGGGGTGAAGGCGTTGAAATCGAGCGATTGCTCCGTACATACTGGGATACGTCCCGCCACCGACATTCGACCGGAGTCCTCCATGAACTCCCGCGATCGCGTACTGACGGCATTCGCCCACGAGGAGCCCGACCGGGTGCCCGCCTGGTGCGGGGCGTCGCCGGACTTCTGGGAAAAGGCCAAGCGATTGCTCAAAGTCGACGACGAAGGGCTCCGCCTCCAACTCGGAGACGATTTCCGCCGCGTCTTCGCCAGGTACATCGGCCCGCAGCCGCAATTCCAACCCGGCGCTACATACGCCACGCCGTTCGGGGTCCAACGGACCGGCATCGGCTACGGCCAGCCTCTCTCGCATCCGCTGGCGGGCGCGGGCCTCGCCGAAATCCACGCCTATCGGTGGCCCGATCCCGATTGGATGGACGTCTCGGACATCCGCGCCGAGGCGGAAAGCTACGGCGGCGAGTACGCAATCCTCGGCGGCGACTGGTCGCCCTTCTGGCACGACCTGATCGACCTGCTGGGCATGGAAAACATGTACCTGAAGATGTACGACGAGCCCCATCTTATCGACGCCATCCTCACGCACATTGTCGACTACTACGCCGCCGTCAGCCGCAACATCTTTGCCGCTTCCGCCGACGCGATCGACATCTTCTTCATCGGCAACGACTTCGGCAGCCAGCGCGGGCCGCTGTTGAGCGAGTCCCTGTTCCGACGTTTCCTGCTCCCGCACCTCGCCCGGCTCATTGACTTGGGTCACGCCTATCACCTCAAGGTCATGATGCACTGCTGCGGAGGATTTGTGGAACTGGTTCCCGCGATGATCGAAGTCGGCCTGGACGGACTCCATGCCGTGCAGCCCTGCTGCCGGGGCATGGACCTGCGGCAATTGAAAGCCTGCTTCGGTGAAGAGATCGTCTTCAACGGCGCGATCGATTCCCACCACGTGCTCATCAAGGGTACCCCCGAGACGGTTCGCGAGAAGACCCGCGAGGTGCTCGAGATCATGATGCCCGGCGGCGGCTACATCGCCGGCGCCAGCCACGACGCGATCCTGGAAGAAACGCCGCTGCAAAATGTCCTGGCGATGTTCGACGCGATTCGGGAGTTCGGGAACTATTAGCACCAAACGGCTTTCGCGATATTATTGGATGGAATGAGAAGTCGCTGAAGCCTGATGCGCAAGCGAAGTGGAGCCCCGATTCCCGGGGGTCAACACACGGAGGATGGAACAATGGCCCGAAAACCCAAAAAAACGAAGAAAACCAAGGAACCGAAGAAGGTCCCGGTACCACGAAAGAAACTCGATCCCTCGCTTCCTGTCTACCAGTTGAAGATCGCGATCGACGGCATCGATCCGTCCATCTGGCGACGAGTGCAAGTCGAGAATTACCATCTCGGCGCGCTCCACGAGGTCATTCTGGAGCTGTTCGATTGGTATGATGATCAGTCCCACGTGTTTTACCGGCCGTGGCTGGGACGCTCCCGCCGGCACGGCGAAATCTGGGATCGTGAAAGAAAGGTCCGCCTGAGCGACATCCTCGCAGAGAACTACGAGAGATTCGTTTACGTCTACTTCGGAGACCTCTGGTATCACTCGGTCGAGATCGAAGCCACCTTGCCCATTGAGCCCGGCGCCAGGTACCCGCGGTGCCTCGGAGGCGAGCGCGCCGCGCCCGACGAGGACTGCGGCGGTCCCAAGAAATGGCAATCGCTCATCAAGGCCGCTCGCGATCTGGAGCAGAGCGGTGATCGCCCGGAGCCATTCGCCCCGGGGGTGCCCGACCCCGAAGTCTTCGATCGGGACGAGACGGCCCGGCGTCTTTACGGGCTGCGACGCCGGCTTGCCAGAGACATGCCGCCGAGCGGGACGTCCATGCTTTCTGTGGAGGACGACGTGTGCGTCAAGCCAGGGGTTGTCCACCCCGAGTATCCGGATCTTCCGCTGGGGGGCTGGGCGGGCACGGTGATCGCCATCGGGTATCTCACCCCGCGGATGTACCGGATCGAGTGGACGCCGGAAACGCTTGCGCTTGCTCATCCTGTCTACGCCAAGCGCTGTCATCGCGACGGTTTCGACCCCGAGGAAATCTGGCTGGAGGAAGATCAACTGGTCGCCGATCCCGGCGGCCCGGTCAGACTCGAAGAACCCGTCAACCTCCAGACCCGCCCCTTGTCGCCTGAAAACCCGGAAGATCGCGTCCGCATGATCTTCGGCGTGACCACCGACGAGCGCGTGCCGGCGGTGAGCCAGGATACGTTGGAAACCTATCGCCAGTACCTCGCCCAGAACCTGAATTTTCCCCTCGCAATGGAGATCGTCTCCGACTTTGTTGATGACGAAAACTGTCCCGTTACGGCCCTCAGCCTCTGCGAACTCTCCCAAGACTCCGCGGGCCTGGAAGTGGAAGTCTCTGGAGACGCCGATCTCTCTGTCATGGGGTTGGACCAACTGGTGTGCCCGAACAACGCGGATCCCCATGCCAGCCTGCTTCAAGACTATCGGCTGTGGTTCGTGGATTTCGATCGGAAGTCGTTCGATCTCGATGAAGACGAGGATGAGGATGAAGAGGACGAAGAGGTTGAGGATGAAGAGGAGAAAGTGGACCCCCGGGACCTCGGCCCATCCAATGAGGACATGGACGACGAAGTCGATGCAGACGACGACTTCGACGAAAACGATAACAAACGCGCGGACGGGGCCTCGGAGATGCCGGCCCCGCTGACTCGCGGCGAAACGATAGGTCGCAACGAGCCATGCCCGTGCGGCAGCGGCAAGAAATACAAGCAGTGCTGCATGAAGAAAGAGGCTTGATCGGCTGCGAGTTCTCTCTGGAATCACTGGCATCCGGGCACGGCGGTGAACGCGGCCCGAAAACATGCCGCGCACTGCCGCAAAACTGGACAGACGCACCCAACCCGTGTATTCTAGTCCTAATGGCTAGTTGCCGCTGACCCCGCGAGTGGGTTATCTCGATGTACGCAACCAGACGCGAGTTTCTCGGCAACGAGCCTGCCTTCGCTGCCGACGTGTTCTCTTGATGCCGAATGAGGGTGCCATGAAGCGAGTTCTAGCCGCGGCAACGTTGGGGCTCTTGATAGCCGCCGCGCTGCCGGCCGACGCACGGAAGTGGACTTCCGAAGACGGACGGTTCTCCACCGAAGCCAAACTCCTGGGCTACGCCGATGGAATGGTGAAGTTGCAGAAGGATTCGGGCGAAACGATTACGGTGCCCCTCGACCGGCTCAGCAAAGCGGACCGCCGCTACGTCGCGTTGGTGTCGCGGTCAAGACAGCGCATGGCGGCGAAAACCGACGCCGCCGTCGACGTCAGCTTCACGATGGACATCCAAGCCTTTCTCGGCAACTATTGCATGAAATGCCACAACGCCGACGAACCCAAGGCCGGCTACGATGTGACGAGCTACGCCGCCTTGAAACGGCCCGGAAACAAAGGGGCCTTGATCGTCCCAGGCAAGCCGGCGGAAAGCCGACTGATCCTGGCGCTTCAGGGCGGGGAAAAAAACGAGGGCGAAATCATGCCTCCTCCCGGATCGGCACAACCGACCGAGGAGGAGATCGCCAGAATCGCCGTATGGATCACGGCCGGCGCCAAGGACGACAGCCTGGGACCGGCGCCGCAGCCCGCGCGTATGGCGAAGCCTCGCAAGTGACCCACGAGTACTCTGCTCGACGGAGTGCCCCTGATGTTTTACCCCTCGATGTCCTGCCCGGCACGATGGTTCGCAGCCCTGGCCGCAGTCATGATGTCTGCCGCCGCCGTGCCCCACGCGCTCGCCGCCGACCAGCCGCGGATCTGCCAGGTCGATGTCCGCGAATACCCCGGCCGCGACCCGGCCATGTGGGATGGACTCTACGCCGCCAGGGACGGCAAGGTCTATTCGGGCCTGATCCGGGAAGGTGAGTCGGCCCATTTCTATGTCTACGATCCGGCCAAGGACGCCAATCTCCTTTTGTTCGACATGGCCGAAGCCCTCGGCGAGCGCGGCAGGGCAGTCCGCACCTCCGGGAAAATCCACAACCGCCCCGTCGAAGACAACGAAGGAAACATCTATTTCGTTCCCCTCAACAACGGCAGTGGCCCGCAAACGATCGACTACCTCAGTTGGCGCGGGGGCCATTGGATGATGTACGACCCCAAGACGGGCAAACTGGAAAACCTCGGCCTGGTCGATGAAGGCATCGGCATCTATCCCCTCACGATCGACAAGACCCGCAACTATCTCTTCGGCATCGGGTTTACCGGCTATCTCTACCGCTTCGACATCAAGAACCGCATCACCAGGAACCTCGGCCGCGTGAGCAACTGGGACGTCTGCCGCAACATCTTCTGCGACGACGAGGGGAATGTCTACGGCAGCTTCCCCACGGCTCGCGTATGGAAATACGAGGCAAAGACCGAGCGGGTCCGCGACCTCTCGATCCGCACCCCCTTCGATCCGTCGGGCTTCCCCACCCAGTTGCGCAACCCTATGATCGACCGCTCCTACGACTGGCGCGCCATCCAATGGGACGAAATCGACAAGGTGGCCTACGGCGTGACCTGCGGGAGCGGTTCGACGCTGTTCCGTTTCGATCCCCACGACGGCCCCGAAGGCGCCATCACCCCGCTTGCGCGGATGTGCGACAGCCGATTCCTCGGCGCCCCGCGCAAAGACATTCCCTATTCCACGCTCGCTTTCGCGCTGGACAGCCGCAACAAGAAAGTCTACTTCGTCCCCTCGGCGAGGCCCTACACGATCCAGGGCTACGTCGAGACGTTCGGCAGCAAAGAGTCGCACCACCTCATCGCCTACGACATCGCGAAAGGCGAGCGGATCGACCTCGGCGCCCTCCAGACGGCCGACGGCCGACGCGTCTTCGGCTGCGAAGGGGCCGCCGTCGGGCCCGGCGGAACGCTCTACCTTTGCGGCCAGGTGGAAGTGGCCGACGCGTCGAAGGCCACCGGCATGATCGACAAGACCCCTGCCGCCCTGCACCTGGTGATCTACCGGCCATGATGTAGATTTAGGACGGCCTTCCCAGGCCGTCACCGAGATGGAATGCGCCCTTCCCAGGCCGTCACCCTTGTCTCAATGACCGCCCGGAAAGGCCGTCCTGCGTGTACCAATCAGGAGCCCATCCATGATCCGCCGCCCACTGGTTTCCATTCTCCTGGTGTTTGGCTTTCTGGCCGCTCTCCCACTCGCGCACGCCCAGGATTGGGCCAAACCGGTACTGAAGAACCTCCAACGTCTGGACCTCCGCGACCTTGGCTATCCCGAGGTGAACGAGGTTCCCGAGAATTCCAGTGCCATCACTTCGCTGCTGACCGCCGGCGACGGCAAGATCTACGGCGCTACCAGTGGCGAGCAAGCCTACCTGGTCGTGTTTGATCCGGCCCTGAACAAAGTCCGCCATCTGGGGCGGATCGCGGGCGAACCGTCCGTCCACCATTCCCTGGTCGAAGATGCCGACGGCTTTCTCTACCTGGGAACCGGCAGGAACCCTTTCGACCCCCTCCCGCTTTCCAAAGGCATCCCGGGCCAGCGGATCGACGAGGCCCTCTGGCAAGACATCACCGCTCGATTCAAAGACTACCCCGGCGGCCGGCTCTACCGCTACCACCCCCGCCAGAGCAACGACCGCGTGAAACTGCCCGACATGGAGTGCGAGTTGGAGGATCTGGGCATTCCGCGGCCCCACAACTCGATCTACGCCCTCTCCATCAACCCGGCCCGCGGCGAAATCCACGGCATCACGTATCCCGACGGCCACTTTTTCATCTACCGCATCGACGAGCGGAAGTTCACCGACCTGGGCGAGGTCGACGAAAACAGGGTCTTTCACGGCCCCGAACGCGACTGGCGGAGCCTGCCCCGCGCTCTGGTCTGCGACGAGGCGGGACGGGTATTCACTTCGGGCACCGGCGGGCTGCTGAAGTACTATAGCCCCGAGTCGGGCAAGCTCGAGGCAACGGACCTCAAGGTCCCCGGCGACTACTACCATGTCCATTTCTACAAGGACCACGCTGTGGTCGAGTGCTTCGCCAAAGCCCCGTCCGGCCTGATCTACGGCGGAACCTGCGACGGTTACCTCTTCTCACTCGATCCC
The DNA here is from genome assembly GCA_013360685.1 of Pirellulales bacterium. Classification (GTDB taxonomy): domain Bacteria; phylum Planctomycetota; class Planctomycetia; order Pirellulales; family Thermoguttaceae; genus JABWBD01. The sequence goes on along the minus strand of JABWBD010000001.1, from coordinate 31,678 downwards.
GACACGATGAAACTCGTCAATCTGGGAAAGGCCCGCGCGTCGCGGCGATTGCGATGTCTGGCGGTCGCCGCCGACGGCAAGGTCTACTTCATGGCCGGGGAACGCTCCGCGGCCAGGCCGTGTCAGCTTTATTGCTACGATTCTTCCGAAGGCGGCTTCGATGACCTGGGGCTGGTAATCGTCGACCGAAGTCCGTACTATTACTGGCGCGGGTACCAGTTCGACGCCATGACCACCGGCGCCGACGGCACCATCTACCTCGGCGAGAGCGAACGCAAGTCGCACCTGTTTCTGCTGATTCCGTGACGGATGGGTTCTCTGGCTCTTTTGGGAGGAATTCGCAATGGCACTGAATGTTTCTCGCGTGGACGTGTGGGCCGCCAGTATCGAGGATAAGCCGGGCGGATTGGCCGGCAAGCTTTCCGCGCTGGCCAAGGCGGGCGCCCAGTTGGAGTTTCTCGTCGCTCGCCGAGCGCCGGACAAGCCCGGCACTGGGGTCGTATTCCTGACGCCGCTGAAAGGCGCGGCCTTGGTCCGGGCGGCCAAGAAAGAAGGCTTCGAGAAGACCGACAGCCTTCATTCGATTCGGATCGAAGCGCCGGACGAACCCGGACTCTGCGCCCGGATCTCCCAAGCGATGGCCGAGGCAGGCATCAATCTCCGCGGCCTGTCCGCCGCCGCCGTCGGAGATCGCTGTGTCGCCTACCTGGCGGTCGACGCCGCTCCCGATGCCGCCAAGGCCATGAAGATACTCAAGAAGCTCTGATCCCCAGAACGGCAACGCGCCGAAAAACGGGGACTGGTTCCGATCCAGACATCGTCAGGGCGACCGGCAGAAGATGACTTACCCGTAGCCGAAGTCGTGAGAATCCCTTTTCTTCCGTTTCTGCCCGAACTCTCACGACTTCGGCTACCTGCCCATTGCGCGAAGCGCAAGCGAGGCAGCTTATCGTGCCGCCCTCGCTTGCGCCTCGGGTTCGTGTGGAGACGTGAATCATCCGGGTTAGTGCGCGGCGGCGCCTCTTCTCCGCCTGCAAAGTTGCTGGAATTGCTGCTGGGCAAAGCGGTCGGACATGCCGGCCAGGTAGTCGCCGACGCTGCGGGCAACTCCGGCATGCTCGCAAAGCGCGAGGAAATGAGGGGGCATCAGTTCGGGTCGAGCGGAGAACTCTCCGAACATCTCTTGGAGCTGGTCCTGGGCGTGCCGGCGAACGGCCAGCACCTGTGGGTGGCGGTACACTCGATCAAAGAGGAACCGTTCGAGCTCGACCTTCTTCTCGGCCATTTCATGGCCCGGATGGATCAGGATCTGGCGGCTCAATACCGCATCGATGCTGTCGACCTGACCTTCGGCCAGTCGTTGCGTTGCCCCGGTCAAAAGATCGCTCACCTGCCAGTCGATCAGTTCGTGAATCACCGATCGCCGCAGTTGGTCCGGTTTCAACTGCATCCAGCGGCTCTCCACCCGTCTCACCGCCTCTTTCCACAAAGGCACATCGAGCAGTTCCTCGAAACCCAGCAGGCCGATCTGGAGGGCATCGTCGGCGTCGTGCGTGTCGTAGGCCACGCTGTCGGCCGCCTCGACAACCTGGACCTCAAGCAATGGGCTGTCCGGGCTGGTGTGCTTGCGGGCGCGGTACGCTTGCCCGTCCAGGACCTCCTGGGAGAGATTCAGGCCGGGAAAGCCCGGATACCGCTGCTCCAATTCCTCGACAATCCGGAGGGCCTGGCGATTATGGTCAAACCCGCCGTGGGGCGCCAGGCATTCACCAAGCATTTCCTCGCCGGCATGGCCGAAGGGAGGATGGCCGATGTCGTGCAACAGCGCGAGGGCTTCCGCCAGGTCTTCGTTGAGGCGAAGCGCCCGGGCCAGCGTTCTGGCCACCGAGGCAACCTCCAGCGTGTGTGTCAGACGCGTCCGGTGGTAATCGCCGAGTTCGCCCGTGAAAACCTGCGTCTTGTGGCTCAGACGCCGATATGCAGCGCTGTGGACGATGCGATCGCGGTCGCGTTGGAAGGGCGCGCGATAGGGGTGTTCCGGTTCGGGATACTTGCGACCGGCCGACTTCGCGCTCGGCATTGCGTAGGGCGCCAGCAGGGCGGCCTCGCGCTCCGCGAATCCGACCACGAAAGAAGACGAGGAGCGTTTCACGGCAGGCTGGCCAACTCCTCGGTCAATGCCTCCCAAAGGGCGTCGAGCGCCTGGGGGATAACCTTGACGGCGGCCAAGGTGGGCATGAAGTTTGTGTCGCCGTTCCAGCGGGGGACGATATGCCAGTGGAGATGACCCGGCAATCCGGCTCCCGCCACCTTTCCTAGGTTGAGTCCTACATTGAACCCTTCGGGTCGCAAGACCCGTTCCAAGAGCCTGGTCATACGGCAGAGCTCTTCCGCACACGCCAGATGGACCGCCGCGTCCAGCTCATCGAGCCGGCCCCGATGGCACCGGGGCGCGATCAGGAGGTGACCGTTGTTGTAGGGGTATCGATTCAAGATGGTGATCGTGTGCTCTCCGCGACGGACCACGTGGCGTTGCCGGTCCGCCCGGCTGGCGACCGCCTGGCACAAAAAGCAGTCGCGGTCTGCACCCGCCGGAAACTGCAATTCGGCCTCCAACGCGTCCACTTCGTCCAGATTCCCCGTGATATATCCAAGTCGCCAGGGGGCCCAGATCTGTTCGTGTCTCACGCGATTGCCAGCCTTTCAGAATGGTTCCTAGCATTCAAAAGAGCGTCCGTTGGAGCGGCCGGCCCAGAGGGCGAGCATCATAGCCCGCTTCGCGCAGCCGATCGGCGAACGACTCCGGACCGTGTGTGCAGTAGATCGTGCGGGGCGCCACGCGGCGGACGGCCTCGAAAAGCTGATCGTAGTCGGCGTGGTCGGACAATGCAATTGCATGGTCGACCCGCAGTCGATATTTCGCCGACGCGCTGTTCGCCCAGCCGGTGACCGCGAAGCGGACCTCGCGGCCGCGATCCAGAGGCCGAGTCCGCGGCGGCACGACCGCGGCCCGGCCGGGATCCGGTCGGCCCGTCCAGAGTCCGTACTCACCCAAGTCTACGCCGAACGATTCGTAGATGCGGCTGATCGGGCTGATCGCGGGATGCTGCAAGACCGGTATGCCGGCGGCAGTGAGCAGCCGCGTGACCTCTTGAGCTTTCCCCAGAGGATACGCCTCGATCACGGCAAGGGCGCCTTCCGACAAGGCATTGCCGACGCGATCAACCAGTTCCTCGACCGCTTGGTTCCGCGGAGGCAAACGGTAGTCGGGATGCCCGTAGGTGCTTTCGATGATCAAGATGTCGGCCTGCGGCAATTCCGCCGGTTCGGCGGTAGCCGATGGGGAGAGCTTGAAATCGCCCGTGTACAAGAGCGACTGCTCGCCGTCTTCCGCCAGCAGCATCGCCGAGCCCAGGCAATGACCGGCAGGAAACGTGGTGAGGCGAAGCCCGCCCCACTGGATCGGCTCGCGGTACGGAATCTCCAGGGTCGGCCGCGGTCCCAGGCGGCAATGGTACAGGGCGGCCGTGGCGGGCGTGCACAAAGCATAGGCGTGGCGGGCCATATGGTCGCTGTGAGCGTGCGAAATGAACGCACGCGGTTGCCGGCGCGAGAAGTCGATCGCCAGGTCGGCCCGGGCCAGCCGCAGTCCGTTGTCCCAGAAAAACACTTCTCCGCCCCTAGTTCCGGACCGGACTCGATGGCCGATCCACACTCACCCCGGCCTGATGAAAAAAGGGCCAGGCCCCGCAAGGAAATCGCGTCAATGTGAGTGAAGACACAAGGTCTTGCGGAGCCAGTCCACTCTTTTATCAAACCACATTCACCTTCAACGCATTCTCATACGGCCGTTCTCGGCGAGAAACGGCCCTCGCCGGCTACACCCGCCGCACGCAGTACGCTGTCCAACGCCGCCCCGGCCTCCTTGACGACCTCGTCGCGTCGAGACGCGGAAAATGCCTTCCGCGACGCCTTCACCGTCACCGGGCCATCGTACCCCTTCTCTTTCAAAACCGCGAGAACGGCCGGAATATCCATTCGACCCGTCGCGCCGGGCAGCAAACGGTCGGCTTCGGTGACCGACCCCGGCGGCTCATCGGCCGGCAGATCGGCGAGCTGGACTGCCACAATTTGTTCGGCAGGAAGCCCGCGGACATTGTCCAGGGATCCCCCCGAAACGTACAGGTCCCAAACATCCAGGAGAATGCCGATATTGCCTGCGGCGACCATATTTACCAGAAGCGACAGCGCGTCCAAGTCGTGGATGAACTGAAAGGCCTGTCCCTTGCGCAAGTTCTCTGCGGCCCGAAAGCCCACGCCCAACCGCACCCCTGCCGGCTCAAGCCGCTTGCAGATCTCGGCCAGACGACGGCGGTGGAACTCGAAGTTTTCATGGTACGGCCGCCGCTCGCTGGCAGGATTGATCGTGACGATCGTGCGAGTGCAGCCGATCTCGCCCGCCGCTTCGGCAATTGCCGGCAACCGGTCTAGTTCCTTCTGAAATGCCTCGTCGTCGCTTTCCCAGGCAATCGGCAATTGGAAACGGCCCACGCGCACCTTGGCGCTGTCGATCAGGCGCCGGGCGTAAGGCATGCCGTGGTCCTTCACACGGGTGGTGAACTCCTGGATATTGACGTCGATCCCGCGGAACCCGTAGGTAAGGGCCAGTTCGATAATCTCACTCTGGTGACCCGTGACTCCAAGGGCCGATGCACTGAGATTCTTGAACACGTCTACCTCCTATGGGTTAGAGAAAAGGGAGTCAACGTCACAGCCTGCCTCCAGCACAAGGCCAGGAGTAGCTGGCAAACCTTGTAGTATGGCATAGCTCCGCCGCCTTTGGAAGAGGGGGAACAGACCTGGACTTGGAAGCGGTTCGAAGCAACGTGGGACAAACGCTTCGCCTCCAGGCGTTTTTCCGGACGCCTCGCGGTGTTTTCCCTGGAGTCGGCCACCGATTCCCGAACCACTCCTGGACTCGCGCCGAGCCGAAAACCTCGCCAATTGAGCTTGTTTCGGGATGCGAATCTATGCTACCAATTCCCGCGACGCTCGGATTCCGCCATCGTGATGATTTGGACCGGGAGAAAGCCCCCTTGTCGCACCCTCTTGCGGGCCGCGAACTCGAAGTCCACAGCGCCGCCAGTGGGAGCGCGGCTTCCGTGGAGCCTGCTCGGGCGTTTCCTAACGACCGGCACGTCCATTTTGCCGCCGACAACACCCGCTGGCAGGTGGCTGCCCAATGGGTAGCAGCACTCGTCGGCTGGAGGAGTCTTCGATGGTCCGCCTGGCAGACCCAACGGCGGGCCTTAGTGGTCAAGCGAGGTCCGCATCGCACCGTCACCTGTACCCAGTGGAACGGCGGCAACGTCTACGTAAAGCACTTCCACTCGCCCCATTGGTGGAATGTGGCTCGCGACCTGCTGCGGGGAAGTGCCGCGCGTCGGGAATGGGAGCGGATCGTGGAAATCGCCCGTCGCGGCGTCCCGACCGTGCGACCGCTGGCTTGCGGGGAGCGGGTGCAGGGGGGCATGGTCACCGAGAGCTGTCTCGTCACCGAGGCAATCGAGGGCGCCTGTACGCTTGACGAATACCTCGCAAGGCAATTGCCGTCATTTCCGACTCACGAAGGAATTCGAACCAGGCGGCAATTGCTCGACGGTCTGGGGGCGTTTCTCGCTCGCATCCATGAGGCGGGCGTCCAGCACAACGACCTCCATATGGGCAACATCCTGGTGTCCTGCCGGGAGCATGGCCTGCCCAATTTCCACCTGATTGATGTCTCGGGAGTGAGATTGGGGAAACCGTTGTCGTGGCGGTCGGCTCGCGAGAACCTGGTTGCGCTGGCAGCCATCGCCAGGGACCACACGACGCGCAGCGACCGTCTGCGGTTTTGGCGAGCTTATGTCGCCCACCGCCGCGTGCCCGAATTGCCGGATCTCCGTTCCATCGCGGAGCAGATACAGGCCGGGGCGCGGCGATTTCTCCGCCGACTCCACCGGCAGAGAGACAAACGGCCACTTCGCACGAATCGCGACTACCAAGCCGTGCGGACAAATGGCGCCCGGCTTCACTGCCTTCAGGAGATTGCTAAGGACGTTCTGCAGGAATTGGGCCAACACCCCGAGGCTCCTCTTTGGGGACATCTGGAACATCCCGTAAAGCTCAGTCACAGTAGTCTGGTTGTCAGGGCGATACTGTCGACCGCCCACGGCCCCGCAGCCGTGGCCTACAAATGCTACCGGCCGCGGAACTGGTGGAAAGCGATTTGCCGGCTTTTCGGCCGCGATCGGGCCTTGCACGGCTGGCGTCTGGGCCAGGCCCTGTTCGAGCGAGGCATTGCCACGGCCCGGCCGCTGGCGATGATTGCGCCCTCTCGGCCCCGTTTCGGACGCCGCACATATCTTGCCACCCAGTGGCTGGAGGGTGCCGAAAACCTGCACCTGTATGGATGGCGGCTTGCCGGCGCGGAGCCGGCCGATCGACGTCGTAGGGCCGATCGGTGCGCCCGAAGCCTGGGGCGGCTCGTCGGAACGATGCACGCCTGGGGGATCTCGCACGGCGACTTGAAAGCGACCAATCTCCTGGTTGTTGAAAGCGGCGAACGGGTCGATGCCTACGTGATCGACGTGGACGACGTTCGCGTCACGCGTCATGCCCCGCCCAAAGCCGCGCCGGCCGACCTCGCCCGACTCGCCGCCGGTCTTGCCGCCCATCCCTGGGTGACTCGTTCGATGTGCGCGCGATTCCTGCGCGAGTACGCTCGCCAGTTCCCGCCCGGGACAATCCATTGGAAGGCACTCTGGCGAGAGATCGCTTCGTTGGCGGGCCGGATCGCCTCGCGGAAACGCCGCCGTGGCGAACGCGTGCTGTAAGGATCCCCGCACGAATCCGTTGTACAATCGCGCGCTGTAGGCAGCGCCCTCCGTGGCGTTCCATGGAGCGTGGACAGGCGTGTCTTGCCGAACGAACGGGATGCCACGCAGCGCGTTCCCTACAGCGCTCCGGTGCCGGCAAACGGTCCAAGTTATCCAAGCCGGTCAGCACCCGCGCCGTGCGTCCAACCAGTCCACCAGATCGGCCATCACCTGCGCCTTCTCGGGTTCACGCAGCAGGTCGTGCCACAGGCCGTCGTAGAGCTTGAGGGTCTTGTCGGTCGATTGCGAGCGAAGGTAGAGTTGCCGGCTGCCCGCCGGATCGGTCACTGCGTCGCCGGTTCCGTGCATTGCAAGGAATGGCAACCGGACCGATTCCAACCGGTGCTGGATCCACCGGGCGCCCCGCAGAATCTCGCCGGCGGTCCGGTTGGGCATGTAGCCGTGGTAGACCAGAGGATCGTTGTTGAAGCCGTCGACGACCGAGGGATCCCGAGACAACTTCCCCGAACGAATCCTCACGATCCGCAGCCGAGGCGCAAGAAGGCTCGCCGCACGCGCAAGCCAGCGCAAGCCCGGTGCAACCTCGTCGCTGACACGCAGCGCGGGAGCACTGAGGACCAGCCCGCAGACGTCGAGCTCCCGCAAAACGGCCAACGACGCGACGATCAGCCCGCCCATGCTGTGGCCGAAGAGGACCAAGGGTCTGCCGGGCTGCTCGGCGCGGAGGCGGTCGAGGAACGCGGCCACATCGGACAGGTGGACATCCAGGGAGCGGACGAAAATCCGCTCACCGCCGGACATGCCGTGCCCGCGGAGATCCAGCGCCGAGAGGGCGTATCCGTGCCGGGTCAAGTGTTCCCCGAGCGTTCGGTAGCGGCCGCTATGCTCGCTCAGGCCGTGCACCAGCACAAGGACCGCTTTCGGCTCACCAAGCGGCAGCCAGGAGCGACAATGGAGCGTCAGGCCGTCGCCGGTTGTGAAACGGGATTCGCGGTAGTCCATAGGATTGCCAGAATCCATTGTGGCAGAGCGGCCGCGATTTCGCCAGGGAGTCTCGCTTCACCCGCCCGCCACTTCTGCGGAACCACTTCCCCCACGTCCGGGCTGCCCTGCGATTTCCCCGCCAAAACCCCTGCAACACGTGCACCTCCGACGGCAACAAGTTCACAGGTACGATCGATCGCCGTGGATTGGTTTGGCTTTGGTTTGTCCGACGAAAGCATAGGAGATAGGTAGTATGAACAGTTTGGTTTTGGGGGTAAGAGCCCGTACCTGGATCACCGGTGCCATGTTGCTCGTTCTGGCGGGGTTCCTGGCGATGGGCGCTTTGCCGGGTGTCGCCGAGGTGAAGAAAGCGGAACCGCTCGCAAAAGGCGAGCAGGCCGCGAGCTACGCCAAGACACTGTCCGCGGCTTTCCGCGAAGCGGCCGACGAAGTGCTTCCGGCAGTCGTCATGATCCGCAACACACCGAAGCTCGCGGCGCGGTCGAGCAGTAGGCGACCGCCGCGAGAGCCCTTGGAAGAGTTCGAAGGAACGCCCTTTGAAGATTTCTTCGGCCAGCGGCCCGAATTGCGGCGGTTCTTCCGGGAACTGCCTTCCATTCCCTCGCTGCCGGACGACGGCGCCGGCGGCATCGGCTCCGGCGTGATGATCGATGCCTCGGGACTGATCCTGACCAACAACCACGTGGTCGCCGGCGGCGGTGACATCGTCGTCCGCTTGCACGATGGCCGCGAATTCAAGGCCGTCGAGGTCAAGACCGACCCCAGGACCGATCTGGCCGTGGTCCGCATTGAGGGTGCAAAAGACCTGAAGGTAGCCAAGCTGGGCGACAGCGATCAGGCGATGGTCGGCGATTGGGTCCTGGCCCTGGGGGATCCGTTCGGGCTGGAAGGGACGGTGACCGCCGGCATTATCAGCGCGAAGGGCCGCGGTTTGGGCATTGCCGACCGCGAGAATTTCATCCAGACCGACGCCGCCATCAACCCGGGCAACAGCGGAGGCCCGCTGGTCAACCTGGACGGTGAGGTTGTCGCGATCAACACCGCCATCCACACGCGCAGCGGCGGCAACCAGGGCGTCGGCTTCGCGATTCCAATCAACCTGGCGAAGTGGGTCAGCGACCAGTTGGTCAAAGAGGGCGTCGTCCGCCGCGCTTACCTGGGCGTGATGATCCAGCCGGTCACCCACCAGTTGGCCGAGCAGTTCGGAGTCAAGGCGAAAGAGGGCGTGCTGGTCTCCAACGTCCAGGAAGGCACCCCGGCCGAGAAAGCCGGCCTGAAGCCGGGCGACGTGATCGTCGAGTTCGCCGGGCAGCCGGTGGCCAGCCCACAGCAACTCCAGGGTGTCGTTGAGCAGACTGCCATCAATCAGAAGGCCAATATGGTCGTCGTCCGCGATGGAAAACGGGTGACGCTCAACGTCACCGTCAAGGAGCAGCCGAGCGACTACGGGACGGCCTCCATGAGGCGGAAACAGGCGGAGCAAGACGATGCCGAGTCTTCCCGCTTCGAGAAGCTCGGGATGGAAGTCGAAACGCTGACCGCCGAAGTTGCCGAGCGGCTCGGGGTAAAAGCGGACCACGGGGTGGTGATCACCGGGGTCGAATCGGGCAGCTTGGCCGATCGGGCGGGGCTGGAAACCGGCATGGTGATCGTCGAAGCGGGCCGCAAGCCGGTCAAGTCGGTCGAAAACCTGGAAAAGGTAATCACCGACGAGGCCCTCCAGAAGGGCCTGCTCCTGCTGGTCCGCACGCAGGCGGGGTCGAATTTCGTAGTCCTGCGTGGAGAAAAATAGGCCCGCGCGCCATGGGGCCGCCGGACCAGGACGGCCTGTCCGGGCCGTCCGGCAGAGAAGAGGAAGAACTGCGTCAGTGCGTTGCCGTCGGCCAGATTCGCCTCCAGCCGGCGGCACTCCCAAAACCTCCGGTGTTTCGGGCGGGAAGGCAGCGGTCTTGCCCCTCTCCCGCCCAAACGCCCGGAGGTTCTTCTTTTGCCCCCCGACGAGGGGGAAGTGGAATCGTCTGACTCCCCGTGGACTTGCCGGCCGCAGTACGGGAAAATAGTGGGGTTTTCGCCCTTGAACGATCTTCCATAGGACCGACCGATGCCAAACCGCTGGGGACTTCCCGCCAACTACCGTCCACTGCTTTCCATCCACCAGATCGAAGCCGCCATTAAGGACGTCAAGGATTTCTTCGAACGAAACCTGGCCCAGGCACTCAACCTTCAGCGCGTGACGGCGCCCTTGTTCGTCCGCAGCGGGACGGGCGTGAACGATGATTTGAACGGCATCGAGCGGCCGGTCCGTTTCCGCGTCAAGGACGACGGGGACTGCGAGGTCGAGATCGTCCAGTCGCTGGCCAAATGGAAACGCCTCGCACTTGCCCGCTACCGCTTCGCCCCCGGCGAGGGCATCTATACCGACATGAACGCCGTCCGGCCCGACGAAACCCTCGACGCCATCCACTCGATCTACGTCGACCAGTGGGACTGGGAGAAGATCATCCGGCCGGAAGAACGGAACCGCGAGATACTCGAAGCGACCGTCCGCGCCATCTACGACGTGATCTGCCGCACGGAATTCCACATCGCCTCGCAGTTTTCCTCGATCCGGCCGATTTTGCCGGAAGAGATCCTCTTCGTCACCACCGAGGAGCTCTGCCGGCTCTATCCCAAACTGACTCCGCGCGAACGTGAGGACCGCATCGTGCGCGAGCACAAGGCGGTGTTCATCCTCGGGATCGGCGGCGTGCTTGCCGACGGGCAACCCCACGACGGCCGCGCTCCGGACTACGACGATTGGACGACGCTCCGCCCCGATGGCGGCCGCGGACTCAACGGCGACATCTTCCTGTGGAACCCCGTGCTCCAGCGGGCTTTCGAGATCTCTTCGATGGGCATCCGCGTCGACGCCCCGACGCTCCTGGAGCAACTCAAGATCCGCGGCCTCGAGCACCGCACCAGCCTGCCATTCCACCGCATGCTCCTCGACGGCGGACTTCCCCAGACGATGGGCGGCGGCATCGGCCAATCGCGGCTGGCCATGTTCTTCTTGCGGACCGCTCACGTCGGCGAGGTCAGCGTCGGCATCTGGCCGGAGGCGATGCAGAAGGCGTGCGAGGAGGCGAATATCTCGCTCCTCTGACCGTCTGCTTCCGAATGTGTCCCCTACTGAACCGATTGCACTCGGCGGCGATGCCTCCGACGCGGACGAAGCCTTTCGTGCTTCGGCCCGGAAGGGACGACCTACCTACGCCGCCCGCGACCGACCTTCCGCCTCATACGAGGGCCACCGCTCTCCCGGTACGCGACGATTCGTAGGCCGCCAGGGCCGCCGCCACCGCCTGGCGGCCGTCCCAACCGCTGACCGCCGGCGGCCGGCCTTGGCGGATCGACTCGAAGAACTCCCGGCAATGCTTCGTATAGGATTCCAGGCGTACCGGATCCAGAAAGCCTTTGCCCTGCCAATCGACCGGTTCCTGCACTTCGGCCACTTCCCAGCGACCGTCGCGCGCAATCCGCAGTTCGCCGTAGGCGTCCAAGTCGAGAAGTCCCGTCTCGCCAATCACCCAGCAGGCAAACGCGGTGCGAGGGAAGCCGGGTTTGGGGATGTCGCCCGAACTGGAAAAGTTGACGATCGTTCCGTCGCTGAGCGTCATCACAAGCATCGAGGTCCCCTCCACGCCCGCCGCGTCCCTCAATCCGGCACAGCGCGCGTAGACGGTGGCGATCTCGGCGCCGGTGAACCAGCGGACGCGGTCGAAATTATGGATGCCGTGGCCGAAAAGGATGCCCAGGTTTTCGGCGCTGGACTGCCACTTGGGAAACGCCGCGGCGCCGCCGGAAAAGAACTGCCATTCGAGGATCTGCCGGACATGGCCGATCCGGCCGGCGTCGATCAGTTCCTTCGCGCGAAGGTTGCACTTGCGGCTCCGCTGGGTGAACGCGACCGAACACCGCAGGTTCCTCCGATCGCAGGCGGCGAGGATCGCGTCGCAGTCGGCGAGCGTGCCGGCCATCGGCTTTTCGATCATCACGTGCTTCGAGGCGGCTGCCGCGGCCAGGGCGTGCTCGGCATGGAGGTGGTGGGGCGTCGTAATGAACACGGCGGCAACGTCTTCGCGCCGCAGGAGCGAACCGACCGATTCCTCGCAGGCGATGCCGTAGTCGGCGGCCAACTGCGCCGCGCGCGAGCCGCCCGTCACCGCCACGACACGGGCTTCCGGGCAATACTTCGAAATCGTCTCCGCGTACGTCCGCCCCATAAAACCCGACCCGATGATGCCCACGCCGATCGATTCCATGATGGTGCTCCTCTGGGAAAACGCGTCGTGCGTCCGGATGCCGACGCATGCCTGGTCAGTCCGAGTCCTTCTCCCCGGCACTTATTTGGCTTGCTCGATGAGCCGGCGGAAGAGATTCGTCAGGCACTTGCGGTTGTCGAAGAAGTCGATGTACTCGTTATAGCCCCACGGGTCGCCCAGGGCGAATACCAGACCGTCGCCGCACCGGGAGAGGGCCATGATGTTGTCTCCCTGGAACCGGTAGACGACCTCGGCGGTCGGATCGACCTTGAGGGTGCACACCGATCGCATGTGCAGCTTCTCGACACCCGCAAAGAACGGGTGCTTCGGGAAGCTGTGCATCTGAAGTTTCTTGGGGTCCGCGTCCAAACCAAAGCGAGTGTCCTCGTTGAACCGGATGCCGAAGCGGCCGGCCAGCTTGTTCAAGTGCTCGAATTCGGTTTCGCCCACGTTGTTGTTCAGAAGGACCAGGATACCGCCGGCTTTCACCCAGTCGACGACCGCGGCGATCGCCTTGTCGTCGATGTAGTTCGGTTTGGGCGTTTCCTTGGGCGTGTCCGGGTCGACGATGATGTAGAGATCGACCCCGGCCAGCGACTCCGCGGAGGCCGCCCGGTCGATCGAGGCGGTCTTCGCGCCGAGGCCCTCCAGGAGCTTCCCGAATTCCGAGTACCCGGACGACTTTGTGTCTTCCCAGGCGTAGTGGTACGGTTGGCCGTTGCGGGTTTCCGCGTTGTAGTAGCGGTCCAGTCCGACGACGACCTTCTCAGCGGCCGCCGCCTCCGCCGCGAAAAGCAAGCAAACGGCGAGGGCCCATCGGAATGCGTGTCTACTCATGGAGGTTCCCTTTCGTTCCAAGTTGCCTGACTACGAATCTGCTATTCTTGCTCTGCCTTCCACTCGCCTCGCATATCCTCGCGGACGGGGTAGAATACGTCGACGGCGGTCAGCCCGTCCGGGCCCGCGATCACCTTATGGGGCACTCCGCCGGGTAGCCGCCACATCTGCCCGACCTTCACCTGGTACGACTGCCCGGCGATGATGAACTCACCGCCGCCGGCGACCATATAGCCGATCTGCTCGTGCGGGTGGCTGTGCTCCGCAATGATCGCACCCGGCTCCATTTCGACCAGCGAGAGCGTCGTCTTCTCCGCCTCGGTGGCATGCATGGTGACGCCCGGAAACGGGTCCATTCGCACACAGTCGGTCTTGTCTACAAGGTACTGGAACATTGCAGTCTCCGCGATTGAGATAGCAATTCCCCGCATCCATTGGGAAAATCGGCTGCTCACCGCTGACGGAGCTCTGCTCGCAGTTGGTCGGCCAACTGCCGCAAGCCGTCGATCGACATCGCCGCCAGTTCGTCCTCGGCTCTCGGCGCACGCTTGAGTAGCTCTTCGCACAGGCGTATCTGACCGATGATGCCTTCCGTCAGCCCCGCTTGTCGGCCTTCCGTCAGCCCCGCTTGTCGGCCTTCCGTCAGCCCCACCTGTCGGCCTTCCGTCAGCCCCACCTGTCGGCCTTCCGTCAGCCCCACCTGTCGGCCTTCTTCCTGCCCTTGGATATAGCTGTCCTGTACGCGCTGCTCCGCTCGCTGCAAGGCTGATCTCCAGTCCTCGGCGTCCCGTCTCGCCTTTTCTCGGGCTTCGTAAATTTCCCGTCTCGTCCGGTCCTCAGTCAACATCGCCCATGCCTCCAAGGCCTCTACGATTTCCGCCACCCTCAGCTTGCTGGGAAGATTCTCAGTATCCATCCCCTGTCCATTATTCAGGACGTACAGCCACAAATCCAGATCCGTTTCCAGTTCGTCGGCCGGCTTGGTATAGTGCAACAGTTGGAAAACGTGCAGGTCAAGATCGCCGGTGAGTGGAAAGTGCTTCGTCGCCTCCAGCAATTGGAACCGCAGGTAATAGTCGTCGCACTCCGGAAACAAGATGCCGTCCAGGAAGCAGATGGAGATTACCGGGCGCAATTGCTCGTAACGATCCCCCTCTTTGAGCTGGCTCCCATACATGCTGGACCAGTAGTAGAGGAATCGGCCGGGGAAGCTCAGGGCCGGCACCATCTGCATCTCGATGTTGTAGAGTCGTCCCAGTTGATCGGCGGCTTTCACGTCCAAGATCAGCCTCTTGTCGTCCCATTCCCGGATCTCATTAAACGGATTGAGGATTCGCACGCTTTGTACCCGTAGGCCGCCAGGTACGAGAATCGCGTTGAGCAGATGGATCAAGACGCGCGTATGCCATGGGCTGCCGAAGACGGCCTTGAAAGCGTAATCGTTCTTCGGGTTCACGTTCACCAGCATGAGCCCGATTCTCCGAAACAGGAGACATGCCGTCAAGACGCCGCGACGGCTCATTCTTCTTTTCCCCGTGTTCGCCAGTAAGAGTCGAGAGCGGAAAGTCTAGCCCGAGCTTGTCTGGCTCTCGACCCTCGACTCTCGACTCTCGACCCTCGACTCTCCGCGATCCGTTCCTCGCAATTGACCTTCACCGCCCGCGGCGGTAGGCTGTCCCAGGGCACTCTCCGCCGGCAGACCGAGCATGGAACCGTACGAAATCTCGAATCTCATCGAAGAAGCCGCCAGCGCACTGGAACGTAAGGACTACGAGCGGGTGATCGCCGTGACGGACCAATTCGTCGAGATCGTGCCCGACGACGCCGTGGTGCGGATCATGCGGGCCGAGGCTCTCCTGAAGAGCGACGCCGGCCAGGATGCCTTTGACGAAGCACGCCGCGCGGCCGAGCTTGCACCGGCCAGCATCGAGGCCCAGACTCTGCTCGGCCTCGCCGGCTGGCGCTACAACCGCCTCAGCGCGGCGCAGCAGGCCATGGAGCGGGCCATCTCGCTCTCCGGCCGCAAGTCCCGTCTGTTGATCGACTACGCCTGGTTCATGGCCAGCGAGCGCGGGCCGCGACCGGCGGAAGAGGCCGCGCGCGAGGCCATCGAGGCCAACCCGGATGCCTCCACGGCCTGGGCGGCGCTGGGCATGGCCCAGTTCCGCCTCCATCGTTTCCAGGAAGCCGAAGAGAGCCTGAAACGGGCCTTGCGACTCGATCCCAACGATCCCTACGCCCAGGCAGCCATGGCCGAGCTCCTCCACAATCGCCGCCACGACCGTCAGGCCCTCGCCTTGACTCGCCTCCTCGAGGACACCCCGGGCACCGAGTCGGTGATCCAGTCGATCCGCACCCAAGCGAAACAGCGGCAGCTTGCCGGGAAACTGGTCGAACGGGCAGCCTGGCCCACGCCCTACCGCGTAACGATGGGATCGACCTGGTTGTGGATCGTCTTGTGGGTTTTTCTGAGCGCCTGCGCGGCCCTCATGTTCCAGCCGCGGTCCGCCCTGGCGATCACGATGTGTCTTGCCGTGCCGCTGCTGGTGGTTTGGGTCTGGCGCAAGCTCGTGCCGTAGTAGCTCATCTTAATCTTACTCTTAATCTTACTCTTACTCTTACTCTTAATCTTAATCTTAATCTTAATCTTAATCTTACTCTTAATCCTCTTCTTCCTGGCCCCGGAGGCTTAACTGGCTTCCCGAATTCCACCGAACCAAGGCCACCTCATCGTGATCGAATCGGTGCATGGAACGCGCCGCGGAGCGACAGAACGACTTGGCCGAGAACGCGGAACGGGGGATTAGGAGTAAGATTAAGAGTAAGAGTAAGATTAAGATCAAGAGCAAGAGCTGCAACTCTCCCCCTACTCCCTGCTCTCCAACAGCCGCTCCTCCATCAGCGGCGGCGCTTCCTCACCGATCGTCTCCATCCCGGTGGCAAATCGCAACTCGTTCATCGTCTGCTCCGTCTCCAGCATGCTGGAGGCCACGTGGTCCACCTCGCTGGTGATGAACTCCGGTTCCTGGCGGTTCACCGCCAGTTCGCTGAGCGAGCGGATTTTGTTTTCCAGCCGCTCCACCTCCAATTGGATGAGCTGGTAGTTGTCGCGGGCCTTCTTGACGTTCTCCAGCCGGCTGCGGCTTGTCTGGAGATTGTCTTCGAGGGTCCGGCGGATGCGTTCGGCCTGCGGCGTGCTGGCGGTCGGGAGTTTCTGGATCCGGCCCTCGAGATGCTCGATGTCTTTCTGGATCTGGTCCTCGCGCGTCCTTTGAAGGAAACGGGAGAGCGAGAACTGCGTGTAAAGAAGTCGCAGGTAGATCCACAACAGCCGGTCGAGCCCCGCCACTTGGAACTTCTCCAGCGGCAGCGGCTCGCCCACGCCCGGGCGCCTGAGCTCCTCGGCGATCTGCCGCAACTCCGCGCACTGGGCCCGCAAGGACTGGAAACGGGTCATCAACTCCCGCGGCAGCGTCGCCGTGATGTGCTCCAGCAATTGCCGGCTGGTCTGCGTGGTTTCGGCACGGGCGGCCTTGGCCTCCTGGGCATCGACGTAGCTCCGGAACTTCGAATGCGTTCCCAACAGGCCGAGATACGCCAGTTCGCCGGCGGCGACCAGCGGCAAGACGATGTCCGGCCTGCCGCTGATGACCCCGAACGCGGCGCTGCCGAGGAAGGCCAGCAGGTTCCACTGGTTGAGGAAGGCCGTCTTGAAGTACTTGGCGAAGTCCACCTCAGTCGCGCTCCGGCCGTTTCTGCTCCTCGAGTTGGCTGATCAAATCCCGCAAGTGGTTTACGGTCTCGAGGAACCGCGGCTCGCGCTGCATGAATCGCGCCGGGCGGTCTGCCGGCTCGATCCGCAGTTCTTCGAGAATCGTTCCGGGCGAATTCCCCATGACGTAGGCCCGGTCGCCCAGGAACACGGCCTCCTCGATCGAGTGGGTCACGAAGAAGACCGTGGCCTGCACCTCGCGCCACAGCGAGACGAGCAGATCCTGCATGTTCATCCGCGTCTGCGGATCGAGGGCCCCGAAGGGCTCGTCCATGAGGATGATCCGCGGACGGAGGATCAGCGTCCGCGCGATGGCCACGCGCTGCCGCATCCCGCCGGAAAGCTCGTGCGGAAACTTGCCGGCGTCGGTCTCGAACTTCAGCCCGACGTGCTCGACCCATTTCCGCCCGAGTTCGTTGCGCTCGGCGCGCCCCACTCCCTGGCATTCGAGCCCGAAGGTGATATTTTCCAGCACCGTGCGGTGGTCGAAGCTCGTGTAGTCCTGGAAGACCATGCCGCGGTCCGCGCCGGGCCCGGCGACCGGCTGATTCAGCACGAGCACTTCGCCTTCGGTGGGCGGGTGCTGCGGCGAGAGGCCCGCGATCAGCCGCAGGATCGTGCTCTTGCCGCACCCGCTGGGACCCAACACCGCGATGAACTCGCCCTTGTCCGGCAAGTCCTCCACCGAAAAGGTCACGTCCCGGATCGCGGTGAAGGCGTTGGGCATGCCCGCGTTGTAGGTCTTCGTCACGTGGCGAAACTCGACGATCTTCGGCCGCGACGGCTCGCGCGGCCGCGAGAGATCGAGGACCTCGCTGATGCCGATTTTCGTCGCGGGGTCCGGCATCGCGATGGGATTCCCGCCGGTCTGGTCCGTCATGGCCGTCTCCCCTCGCTCTGCGCCGCGGGCGAGGCACTGCCCGGCCCGGGGAAGGCGGCCGCGCGTGCGGGAACCGGTTTGACCACCAGACCTTTCAGGTCTTCCCCCGTGTGACGGATGGCGGCCAACGCGCGTCGCAGCAGTCCGGCCCCGCCGTACTGATGCGGGAACAACTGCCGCTGGATCCAGAACAGGATGCGGTCGATGGCCAGCGCGACCAGCGGAATGACCATCAGCACCAGCAAAATGTGCGTCTCGCGCCCGCCGCGGCTCTGGGCCCGATTGATGATCCCGCCCAGGCCCCCGGAACTGCCGCCCATCTGGATGACTTCGGCCAGCATGATGTAGCCGAAAGCCAGCCCGAACAGCAGCCGCAGGGAATTGAACACACGCGGCATTGCCAGCGGCGTGAGCACCTTGGAGATGATCTGCCAACGATGGGCGCCGAGCGTATAGGCGGTGTCGACGTAGCGGTCGCTCACGTCCCGGATGGCCGCGGCCGTGTCGATGATCACGAATGCCGCGGTGGCGATGAAAATGAACATCACCTTCTGCAGTTCGCCGATCCCGAAGAGCGAGAACGTGAGCGGGATGAGGGCCGCCACCGGGATGTTGCGGCCCATGATCGTCACCGGGGAAAAAAAGGCGTTCATCCACGGAAAGCAACCGCAGAGAATGCCCAGCGGAATGCCGATCAAGGCCGCCAAGGCAAACCCCAGCGCCACGCGCCTCAGGCTGGCCAGCGTGTTGCGAGTTAGTGCATTGTCGAACCAGAGCGACGGAAAATCGCCGAACGTTTCCGCGGGACTGGGAAAAACGCCGGGGCTCAGGATCCGCTCCTCGGGCTCTCCCCAGGTGAGAAACCACCAGAGTGTGCCGATCAGGGCGATGCACAGCGCGCCCAGGAAGATCGCCTGCCCGAGCGACACTTCGCGGCGCAGCGCGAGAAACGACTCGCGCGGCGGAACGGTCGGCGGCGCGGCGCCTCCGGCGGCCGGCGGGACCGCTTGGGATAAAGGCAAAGGTTGCTTTGCCGCATCGTGCCTCGAGGTGTCGGCCATCGCTTCTCCTGGCTGGCTCAGCCTTGTTCGGCGGGATAGACCTTGATCTCCACTCGCCGGTTTTTGGCATGGTTCGCCGGGTCGTTCGAGTCGGCCGGCCGTTCCCAGCCCATCCCCTCGGCGACAAACTTGTTGGGGTCGAGATTGTACTTCTTGACCAGCGCCTCCTTGACGGCGTTGGCCCGGTTCATCGAAAGCTCCTTGACGAGCGAAACCGGGATCTGGCCTTTCATCGAAGCGTCGGTATGGCCCTCGATGATCACGCGCGCGGCGCCGAACTGCTCGGTGATCTTGGCAATCTCCTCGAGCACCGCGTCGACGCTCGGATCGTAAAGCTCCTCGACCGGTTTTCCATCGACGTCCTTGGTCACCTTCTTGTAGAGGTCCCAACTGTTGGGAAAGAAGTGGATGACCACGGTGTTGGTGAGGATTTCCTCGGATTCGGCGCGGATTTCGCTCACCGTCTTCGGCGTCAGGCTGATCTGGTATTCGTCCTTCTGCGAGGCGTACTTCGGCTCCTTGCCCAGCTTGGAGATGATCGAGAAATCCATCACCTGGTCGAACGGCACCGGCTGGTTCTCGATCTTCCCGATGCGGCGATAGAGATAGTAGGACTGCCGCCAGATCCGCTCGAAGTTCGTGGGGTTGTTCTGGTTGAGGAAAAACTGGTAGTTCTCGGCCCAGTTCGTGTTATGGGCATCGCCCATCATTCCCAGGGCGTCGGTTTCGGGGATGCCGTATCCTTCGGCCATCAGCTTGGCGGCCTGCTTGCGCTGGTCCTCGTTCTTCATCGCCTCCATGGCGTCGAAGATGCCGCGGACCAGCCCCTCGACGATCCCCGCGTGATCCTTGGCGAAATCGGCGCGGGCGAACCAGACGTCGGCAATCAATTTGTTGGCCGTCTGGGTGGTCACCAGCATGCGGTTTCCCTTGACCTTGGCCAGGTTGTAGATGTCGGGCGCCCAGGAGACGGCGGCGGCGATGTCCTTCTGCACCTCAAACGCCCGTGCCGCCTCGAACGCCGTATTCGTATAGATCATCTCGACTTCCGAGGGCTGCACCCCGCCGGCGACCAGCATGTTCAGGACGAAGTACTGCGACGGCGAGTTCTGCGCCAGCACGATCTTCTTGCCTCGCAGATCGGAAACCGAGCGGATGCTCTCGCGCGCGACGATCCCGTCGCCGCCGTTCGACCAGTCGACCTGCTGGTAGATGCGGGGCATGATGCGGCTGTCGCCGGTGCGGGCAAAGCCGTCGACGAACAGCGGGACCATGTCGAGCGTGCCCCAGCCGATGTGCACCTTTCCGGCCGCATAGGCGTTGCGCATCTGCACGGGGTCGTCGATCAACACCAGTTCGAGCCGGAAGTCCTGCCCATCGGGCGTCTTCCAGACCTTGCCGGGCTTGAAGCCGTTATTGGCCAGGACGATCGGCCCCCAGCCGGCCCAGACGTTCAAGGCGAACTTCACCGTGTTGTTCTCGAGCGGCTCGTACGCCGAAACGCCCTTGACTTCCGGAAGTCGCTCGCCGGGGACGAACGCATATTCCTTGACCGTGGTGACGCTGGCCGTGTCGGTCGCTTCCGCGGTCTGGCCCAGTTCGCCCATGTCGATCTTGGCCGCCCCCTCATCGACTGGGGATTTTTCCTCCGGAGCGAAGATGTCGGCCCGGTAGATCGCAAAGGCCACCAGGCCCAGGACGACGAGACCTAACACCGCGTAGAACGCCGGTTTGGGTTGCCCTGCCATGTCCAATCTCCTTGTTTCATCGAGGATACCGTTGTTCCCGTCTTAATTCTTCCTTGCGCCTACCATACCATTCCTTCGGCCTTGCGCCGAGCCACTCGGGCTCCTTCCATCGTGTTGCACGAGATCCGATCTCAGGTTGCAGGCACGCCCCAGCACTTGCGGATGTGCCTCCCATCGCGACCTGAAGAGGAATTGTACGAGGAAGGTTGCAGGCGTCTCTTGGTTCTTCGCGTTTGGCGACATTTTATACCGCCCGCGGTTGAAAATGGCACCATTAGGGCTTGCCTCTACGAACCCGAATCGCAGGCCAGAGGCGGTACGGGCTTAGGACAAGTCTTGCGGCTCTCCCTTTCTTGCTGTGGGACGCCTTTCCCAGGCCGTCTTTTCCCGCGATCTTGACGGCCTCCGACACCGAGGCCGGCGTCCAAGAACGGAAGAACCTATTCTGCGGCACCTACACTCAGGAGGGGGTAGACTCCGCTCTCTGATCCGTGCTACAATCGGCGGCACCTTCTTGGCCTCTTCCGCCTTGGCCAGCTTTCCGGCTCATCCTTGTTTCCGCTCCCGAAGGCGAAAGAGACAAGCGGCGGTGACGGTTTCCGTACAAAGCTCTTCTGAAGGGGGGATGACGATGTCGGTTGTTGTCCAGTGCGGGTCGTGTCAGAAGAAGTTCAAGGCGGAAGACAAGCTGGCGGGAAAGAAAGTCAAGTGCCCGCAATGCGGAGGAGTTCTCACGATTCCGGCCGTTCAAACTCAACAGGCGGCCGTCGCCTCGCCCTCGCCCAAGCCACCGAATCCTTTCCAGTCAAAGTCTTCCGTATCGAGCCTGCTCGACGAAGAAGAGTTTCCGATTCAGGCGGCGCCTAAGCCGGCGCCCAAGCCGACGCCTGAACCGGCGCCGACGTCGCGTTCCTGTCCGAATTGCCGGGCATCGTTATCCGAAAACGCGATTCTATGCGTGCAGTGCGGCTTCGACACCCGATCCGGTCGGACGCTCCATTTGGAAACTTCGGACGACTCCGATTCCCTGGATGGCGCCGCGGGGGCCGGCTCGAAAAAGAAAAGAAAGAAGCGTTCCGGCGAGTTGTCCCAGGGACTTGCCTTCCTCCGTGGTTGTGCCATGAGTCTCGGTTTCGCGCTGGTGGGAGCGGTGATGTGGTGGATCGCCGCCTATCTCACCGGACACGAATTCGGTATTATTGCGTGGGCACTTGGCGGTATGGCCGGCGCGGGCATGGCCATGGGCTACGGTCACCAGGACGCTTTGTCGGGCCTGGCCGCGGCGGCCATGGCCTTCCTGGGGATCTGGGCTGCCAACGCCATGATCCTGGCCTCGGTCTTCGCAAATCCTGAGAAGTTCGGCGTCGATCTCGACGAAATGGCCGTCGAAGAACATGCGGTCGACGCCGCTGCCGTGGAGAAACCTCTCCCGGGTGCCTCGGCTGGCGCATCGCAAGCGGACGGCGAAATGGCCGATGCGGAACCTGTCGAGGACCAGAATGCCCCCGAAATGGTTCCCGATCAAGAAATCCCGGCCGGTGCCAAGACCGCGATTCTGGGCATCGCCCTGGTCGTAGGCTCTTTCGTCTTATGTTTCGCCGGCATCTTCAAGATCATCGCGTTAGTCCTGGCGCTTTCCAGTGCCTACAAGATCGGCAGCAACGGCGGCTTTGGAAGTTGAAGGAGGAAGGGTATGGCAATCGACGACAATCTGCCCGCTCATTTCGCATCGGTTCAGGAGAGGTTCCCGAAAGTCATGGAGGCCCTGGAGGAACTGGGAAAGGCAGCACGGCAGCAGGGGCCGCTGGAGAACAAGACAGGCCACTTGATCCAACTCGCGGCGGCGGCCGCGATCCAGTCGGAAGGCGCCGTCCACAGCCACGTCCACCGTGCCATGACAGCCGGGGCAACGCCCGCGGAAATCTACCATGCCGTGCTGCTCCTGGTGAGCACGATTGGGTTTCCCCGCGTCGCCGCGGCGCTGAGCTGGGTGGATGATGTGCTGGCGAAGCAGCACGAGGCAGATCGGCCACGGGGATGAAACGCTCGCTCTCCCGACCCTTGGCACTCGCAGCCGCCGGTGCCTACTCTTGCCGCTCGGGGATGGGGAACAGCCAGCCGGCTTGCCAGATGTCGATCTCCGAGGTCGGCGGCCGCGGTTGTTCCATGAAGTAGAAGCAGATCTGGTATTTCTCGAGATTGCTGTTCACCGTTCGCCGAGGCGATGCGAGTTGCACGTCTCCGCCCATACTCCAGATGAAGGGCATGCCCGGATCGACCGCTTCGTTGAACCACATCTCGGGCGACCTCGTCGCGAGACGAACGGCAACTCCCTCGGGAAAATACCGAAACGATTCGCCCGACATCGGATCGACCGGCAGTTGTTCCAGATAGCGTCCCTTGAAGGCATCGAGGGAGTCGGGCAGTCGACCGTGTTCCGCGCGATACGCCTCCAGGGCGAGGATCAGACGCACGGCGCGACGCTTCGTTTCGATGCGCGCGAAGCTCCGGAGCAATTCGTCGATCATTTGGTCGACGGTAGGATAGCACCAATCCAACAAGGGGGTCGTCCGTATCGCCGGGTCGAAGATGTAGTGGACGTTAGGCTCGCGACGCGGGAATGCGATCCTTCCACTCTTTTCCGCCGCGCGGGCCGCCTCTTGCCAACGTCGAAGGTTTTCGGCGGTCAATACGTTCAGCAAGCGGATGGCGCGCTGTCGCTCCCACGGCAACTTGTTCCAAACGGAAATGCGGAAAGCCTGCTGCGGCGTGATCCTACCTCCGGCGATCGCTTCCGGCTCTGCCGACACGAGCCCTAGCAAGAGCAAGTATCCGCTCTTGATCGCGGTACTCGGCTCGGGCAGGTCCTTGGTCAGTCCCTCGATTTGCCTGGCGGCGGCGAGGATCGTGCCGGCGGTCTGCCGGGGATGGGCGGCCCAGCGGGTCAGGTGATCATAGACGGAGAACTCCAGGCTGTCGGCGAGAACCGGTTGGCCGGAGCGGTGGCGCAGGTGAATCGAAATACGAAGGGCGGCCAAATAGCGTTCCAGGGCCTCTTCGAGTTTGCCCTTGGATTCCAGCAAGGTTCCACTCGCGCGGACCAATTGGCTGAGAATGGCAACGCTCTGATCGATGCGGTCCGTGTCCAGCGGATCGAAGAAGTCCGCCTCGTTGCGGCGGCTGGCCTCAAGGGCGATCGAAATCGCTTCGGGGTTGGCCTCGACCCAGGATTGGGTCTCCGCCAGCCGCGGAACTGCCGTTTGCCCGACGACTATCCAGGAGGGGTCTTCCTCGTTGGGCGACCCGCCGCGAGCTTGTTCGGAGCCTTCGAACGAGAAACGCGCCGCCGCCTGGCGGTAGAGATCCAGCGTAGCTCGCTCGGCGGCCGTCGCGGGCCTGGCGTACCGCTCGGGTGAGAATCCCGGGTCGGTCAGACCGACGCTGTAGACCCGATACGCGGCAACTCCCGCGAGGATCGCGACTGCAGGAACCGCCAGGACGGATACTGTGGGCACCCATGCCTTGACGGTCCGTCGTTCCATCAGCCAACCCGGCGCGCGGGCCCACGTTGCCAGCAGCAGCACGATGGGGATGGGCAAGACGGACCACAACAAGGGAATACCCAACTCCGCCAGCACGTTGGTCCAGACGACGAGCAGGGCCGCCAACAACAATCCACAGAATCCGGCCAGCACGCTGCTGCGGAAGACCATCGAGCAGAGTTGTGCGGCTGCGTACGCAGCCGGGACACAAACAACCATTCGGAAAACCGTGCCCAGATCGACGATAGTCATGGCGGCGCGCGAGAAGTTCGATACGATGTCGTGACGATGGCGGAGGACCGCGGCAAGTCGATCACCGAACAGTTGAGACGAAATCGGCAGCGACAAAGCAGCGATCATGAGCGTGACCACGAGCGTCGGCAGCCCCCACACCATCTGCCGGCTGAGCCAGACTCGCCCCGGTGATACGCCCCGTTCGGCGAGGAACCGGAATCCCAAGCCCTGCTGGTCCGGAATAAACGTACACGTCCCCATGAGAGCCGCTGCAATCAGCGAGAACAGCCAATTCATGAGGAAAAACCCGTCGTACCCGCGACCTGGCGCCGGCAAGATCACCATCGCCGCCAGAGCGAACAGCAACATCGCAAGCCAGACGGTTCCCATCAGCCGACGCGATTGCCGCCAGTGCTGCCAGACGAGGCGACCGAAGCCCCCGTTTTGCCTCAAGAGGGCCGGTCCCGAGGCGCCTGCCTCATGAGCGACAGGGATGCACGGCCCCATGGCGTGCCTCGTCTCTGCCGGCTGCACTCGCAACCAACGCAGTCCCAGCCAAACGTCCGCGACCGCAACCACGGCCACGATTGCCGCACGGGCCGGGAGGGCCGATGTGTAGAGGCCCGCTTCCCAGTATCGGTACACCGACGAACCGATGTGGCCGGCAGCGGCGAGATGGACGGCAAATGAGCCCGCGGCCACGCCGAGGATTGCCGCGTTGATCGTCCTTTTCGTCACCAGCGAAAAGCCAACGCTCCACGCGAGCGCTTCGATGGCGGCGAATCCCCACAGGCCCCAGAGATGCACTTGGTCTCGCCCGGGAAGGAAATGTCCGCGGGCCAACAGTGCCGCGACAAGCCAGAGCACGCCGATCATCGCGGGGACCGCCAGGACAGGCAGGACCAGTTTGCTGAAGAACAACCGGCCGGACGTAACCGGCAGGATTCTCTGGAATTCGTACATCTCCGACTCGTGCTCGGCCGCAAAAAGGATTGCCCCGCATCCCAGGGCATAAAGCGCCGGCACGACCATCGCAATGCTGTAGAGGAACAGAAGCCGATCACCCTCATAAGCGAAGACCAATGCTGCCGCCTGTGCCAAGACGGCCAGCACCAGCATCGCGATCCAAAACGCTCGTTGCGCACGGACTTCCTTCCACAGGATCCGCAGAAGAATTGAGCCGTTCATGGTACCGGCACCTCCGCAACCGTATGGCCGTTTTCCGACGCGCGATGCTCCATGTAGGCTACGAAGATCTCCTCCAGGCTCGGCGAGCGGGCCTCGACCGAGTGAACGGCCGGGTCGCTCTGGAAGGCCGATAGCTCCTGCTCCGCCAGGCCGCGCACGAGCAATTGCCACTGCCGTGGCCGCCGCCGCTGGGCCAGAACCTCGCCCGGGATATCCAGCGACGGCAGGGCGCCGTTGACGAGCGTGAGGGTCACCTCCCGGACTTGGGACTTTAGCGCGTCCAGTCGCTCCACAAGCAGCAGTTGCCCCTCGCGAAGGATGGCCACGACATCGGCGACCCGTTCTACCTCACCGATCTGGTGGCTCGAAAGGAGCACGGTCTGTCCGGAGGCCGCGCGTTCGATCATGCTCTCGAGAAACTCGCGGCGGACGAGTGTGTCGAGTCCCGAGGTCGGCTCGTCGAGCACGAGCAAATCGGGTTCGTGCGCCATGGCCAGCGAGAGGGAGACCTTTGCGCGCATGCCTTTGGACAGGGCCCGGACTTTGCGGCGCTCGGGCAGATCGAACTGGCGGACGATCTGGAGGTACCGCTGCAAGTACCCGTCCGGATAGAATCCCGCGGCGAACCAGCCGATCTCGGCCACGGTCATCCAGTCGTAGAGGGTGGGCCGTTCGGGCACGTATCCCACGCGGCGACGGATTTCGATTGCTTGGCGGCGGCTGGAAAGCCCAAGCACTTGCGAGTCGCCGGAGTCGGCCTCAGCGAGTCCCAACAGAATGCGGATGGCCGTTGTCTTGCCCGCGCCGTTCTCACCCAGCAAGGCAAAGATGACGCCGGGCGGGACGTCCAAGGATACCTGGTCCAGGGCAATCTGTCGCCTAAAGCGTTTGCAGACCCGATCCATACGGATAACCGCGGACATGATTCATTCCTCCCGGCCGCCAAGGCCTTGCAGTTCTTCCTCAACGATTGCTCTGAGTTCCTGCGGCGCAAGCCGGCTCTGCTTCGCCTCAACGAGGACCTGCTGAATCCGAATGCGGATGAGTTGCAGACGGTCTGCCAGGCAGCGCTCGCGTGCGTTGGCCGTCACGGCCAGTCCTTGCCCGCGGAATGTCTCCAGCACCCCGTCGTCCTGCAGACACCGATAGGCCCGCGCGACGGTATTCGGATTCACGGCCAGTTCCCTCGCGAGCTCCCGGACCGATGGAACCATCTCCCCCGTTCGGAGCACGCCGCCAGCCACGGCGAATTTCATCTGCCGGACGACCTGATCGTAGATGGCCAACCCGTTTGACGGGTCGATCTGAAAGAACATGGGTCGCGCCCTCTGTACTAGTTATCTATTACAGTAGACAATCGTGTGCGGCATGTCAAGTGTTTTTTTCAAAGAGAAGCCACGGGGCGTTTGGGCACGGATGGCCAAAGCACACCGGCAGCATGCCAGTGTGGCCTGGAATGGAATCGAACCTTCAGGTCCGGTAGAGTAATAGATCGACCGGGCTGGTCGACGAACTCTCCACACCCAAGGACGACGGCACACCACGTCCTCATAGAAAACCAAACTTCGCGAGCATTCTCATGGACAGAGCCGACTTGTCGAATGTCACCAATGGCCCCTCAATTCGTGTCCAATAAGCGGAATGCCCCTCCGTCGAAAGAACCGCGGTCTCCCCTGGCGGCCTGCCTGGCGATGGCCGTGGTTCTATCTTGCTTGCCGGCGGTTACGGTCCGGGCGGACGACTGGCCGCAGTGGCGTGGGCCGGAGCGCGACGGTGTGTGGAGAGAAACCGGCATCATCGAGTCGTTCCCTGCCGAGGGATTGCAGGTCTGCTGGCGGGCCCCGGTCGGCCCGGGCTTCTCCAGCCCGGTCGTAGCGCAAGGCCGGGTCTACCTCATCCACTCCCAACTGATGCCTCCCAACGCCAAGGAGTGTGTCCAATGCCTGGACGCGGCGACGGGCAGGCCGCTTTGGACCAATTCGTATGATGTCGGCTATCCCGATTGGGCGTTCACGCCGGAGCCCGGGATGGGCCCGGCTGCGACCCCCATCGTCGCAAACAAGAAATTGTACACCTTGGGGGACAAGGGCGACCTCATCTGTTTTGACGCCTTGAAAGGCGACGTGCTCTGGCAACGGAACCTCGAAAAGGAGTACGGAGTCGAGCAGTTCTGCTTCAATGCCTCGCCGTTGCTGGAAGGCGGTCTTCTGGTCCTCTGCATCGGCAGTTACGGCGGCGCGTCGCCCTCATGGGTGCTCGCCCTGGACAAGGACTCCGGCAAAGAGGCATGGAAAGTCCCGAACGCGGGTCTGACGAACAGTTCGCCGATCGCCATCACGGCCGCAGGCAAACGGCAAGTAATCGTCTGGACGCAGAAGTCGATCGCCTCGCTGGACCCGGCGACGGGCAAGACCTTCTGGGAAGAGCCGATGAACACGATGGCCCAGAATGCGGTCGCCACGCCGGTCTTTCACGAGGATCTCTTGCTGGTCAGCGGCCTGATGCTGAAGCTCGACTCGGAGAAGCCCGCTGCGGCGGTCCTGTGGCCGGAGACGAAAGCGTCTTCCCGCAGGATCCTGAGCAACACTTCGACGCCGGTTTTCCTGGACAGCCATGTGTTCTCGGCCAGGCTTTCGGGCGAATTCGTGTGCCTGGAGGCCCGTACCGGAAAGCAGGTCTGGAAGACCGACAAGGTGACGGAACTGCGGAATGGAACGAGCGTCCACGTGACCCCCAACGGCGACGCCGCGCTACTTTTCACGGACAAGGGCGACCTGATCCGCGCGCAACTCACCTCCACCGGCTACAAGGAAATCAGCCGCGCTCGTCTGGTGGAGCCGACCTATCCCTATGCAGGAAGGAAGGTGGTGTGGCCTCCGCCCGCCTACGCCGACCGCCGCGTATTCGCGCGCAACGACAAGGAGCTGATCTGCGCCTCGCTCGCCTGCGCCACGCCCGGCGGCGTCACCGATGCGTCGGGCAGAATGAATCGCTTCGACGGCGCGGTTGCATCCTGCGGCCCCGTGCCTCTATATTGGCTCAGGCGGGAACGCGTGCGGTGTTTTTTGTGGATGCCGCGCACTTCGTCTTGGGATCGTTCCTGGGATGGCTGTGGTGTGCGACTCGTCTCTTTGTGCGTGCCGCGTCGGGCCGCCAACGGTACAACGTGCTGGGAGCGTTGAACGCCACAACTCGGGAACTGATTCGTGTTACGAACCACATCTACGTCACGGCGGAAACGGTGTTTCACCGATGTGCCATTGCTAACCGGGTGAGGTAGATCTCTCCGTGGCCGATCTCGATCACGACGGCACGGAGGGCAGGGGGGATTGCTTGTGGGAGGCGATCGCTGCGGCTCCACGGGAGTCGTGCAACGGTGTCGGCGGCGATTCAGGCTAGAGGCGGAAGTTGAAGGTCTGGCTGAGGAACCGCCAGAAACGCTGGCCGAGGGTCTGCCAGTCTCCCCGTCCCATGTGGATCTTGGCCCGGCCTCGCAGGCCGAGGCGGAGGAGATGGTCCGGGTCGTTCAGCGGAACTCGGACCTGGTAGGAGGTGCTCATGGGCCGCTCCACTCCGGATTCGTCGGTCCTCGTGGCCAGCTCGCCGCCCGCCTTGGTCGTCATCCGCCGGGACGCGACTTCCAGATCGATCTTGGCGATTTCGGCCACACTGCCGAGGAAAAGATCGTGGGGCAACTCGTCGAGCTTGATGTCCACGTCTTGGCCCTTGCGGACAAAATCGATGTCGCTCTGGTCGACCACGAGGATGGCCTCCATCTGTTCGGGATCGCCGACCTGGCAGAAGAGCGAGCCCTCTTCCAGGAAGCAGCCGAGGTTCTGAGCTTCCAGGGGTGTGCCGGTCCAGGCGCCGAGCTGTCCGCCCGCGTCTTTCTGGTTCGGCTTCCAGGGGGGCGGCAGCACGTTTCCGGCAATGGGGGCCACGAGGGTCATCCGCTGTTGGTCTTCCTGCTGTTCTTTCAACTGCTTTTCGACGTTGGCCAGGGCTTCCTCGACCTGGCGGATTTCGTTGAACGCGGTGCGGTCCTCGTAGCGGATCCCTTCGAGGGTCGCCAAGCGGGCCTTGTATTCGTCGACCGAGCTTGCCAGTTCGGCAATCTTCAGCTCGACGTCGACATTGCTCAGGCGCGCGAGCGGCTTTTTAGCCCTGACCGCTTCGCCGGGCTGGACGAGAACCTCGTCGAGCCGGCCCGGCACGTCGATATAGACGCTGGCGGCGTCGCGGGCCTGGATCTCGAGTGTCGACATCACCGAATAGGGAAGCGGGAGAAACACCACCAACAGCGCGATCACGGCCAGTCCGGCCAGCGCGGCGTACATCCGCGGCTTCTTCACTTTATCCCATCTCCCGGGCACGTAGAAAAACTTGCCCAACCGGTACAGCGGCTGGATAAACAACCCATACATCGACATGGCTACAATCGCCTGGCCAATGACCTTCAGCCCGTACGGCTCGAAGATCTTGTACAGGAAATAAAGAATCGAAAGCACAACCACCCAGCGGTAGACGGCGGCGGCCACGGAGTAGAGGGCGAAGAAGATCTGGTTCCGCTCGGGGAGGAAGGGATCGTCGGGCTGCTCGAGGCCGAGAAACCACTCGCCCATCTTGCGGCTGAGGATCGTGGTGGCCTTTTGCCGCAGGTTGGGGATTTCGGTGAGGTCCGCCAGGATGTAGTAGCCGTCGTAGCGCAGCAGCGGGTTGGCGTTGAACAGCACGGTGCTCACCGACGAAATAAACATCGTGTTGAGCGCCAGGTTGTTCAGGAGCCCCGGCTGGGTAAACCACCAGACGTAGGTCGCAATGGAGGCCAGGACGATCTCCACGTACATTCCAGCCGCGCCGATAAAGGCGCGCTGCCACTTGCTGGGCAACATCCAGGAGTCGGAAACGTTGCAGTACAAGCAGGGCGTGAGAACGAGGATCATCACCCCCATCTCGTGGCACTCGCCGCCGAAATGCTTGCAAGAGAGCCCGTGGCCGAACTCGTGGAGCACTTTCGTGAGTCCCAGCACGATCGCCAGCCAGAAGGCGTTGTGTACGCTGAAGAACTGGTAGAAATCGGGGAGCTTCGAGCGGAAGACGTCGAACTCGGCCAGCACGAGCATGAGGGCCGACAGGCCGAAGAGCATGCAGGTCACCATCATGACCGGGTGAAAGAACCATTTCACCGCGGGGTAAAGCCAGTTGAGGAACCGCTCCGGGTCGAATCCCTTGAAGCGAATGCAGAGGACGTTGCTCAAGGCCCCGAGGATTTCCTTGCGGCGACGCTCGTCGCGGCGTTTGCAAAGCTGATGCCCCTGCCCGGGAACGGCCACGATCACCAGCCCGCTGCGGTGGAGCATCCCGAGGAACTGCTGGAGTTCCTCGAGGGTGATCTTCTGCGGTGGGAACTCGGCTTCAAACTGGTCCTTGACCTCGTCGAGGCTCTTCTGGCCGTCGAGCATCTGGAGGATGGCGTATTCCTCTTCCTGGAAGCGGAAGTAGTGGAGGCCGACCGGGTCCTTGACGACCCAATAACTTCGCCCCAGGTAGCGCTGCCGCCGCGCGCTGAGATCGGGCCGCATGCGGACGGGCAGCTTGCGGGCGGAACTAGAGACGAGGCTGTCGGCTAGGGTGGCCATCGAGTGGGTAGTGCTTAGTGTTTAGTGCTTGGTGCTTAGTGTTTAGTGCTTGATGCCTCGTGCTTGGTTTGTAGTTCTTAGAGGTCTGCCGGCGAGTTCTAAGATCTAAGTTCTAAGATCTAAGCTCTCTTCCTCAGCCGGACTTGCCGAGGAGGGCGGCGGGTTGCTTCCACTGGATACTCATGCGAGCGTTCTGGCCGGGGCGGAGGAGCCAGTGCTCGTTTTCTTTGCGGTTGATGACTTCGGCCTTGACCAGAAAACGCGGGCCGGCTTCGACCGTGGGGCTGACGAAAACGATCTTGCCGGGGAACGGCTCGGTCCGGCCATGAGCCAGCGCGACCTCGACGACGACCGGTTTGCCGTCGACTTCGCCGGGCGAAACCTGCCTGGCATCGAGAAATGCCTCGATGCGGAGGCGGTCCATGCGGACGATGTGGAGAACGGGGTCGCCGGGGCGGACCCATTCGCCTTCGTGCAGATGCCGTTTGACGATCACCCCGTCCAACGGCGAGGTGATCTGGCGGCGTTCGACGTCCAGGCCGGCTGCATCCAACTCGCCCTTGCGGACGCTGACGCTGACCGCGGCGATTCTG
>JABWBD010000506.1 GCA_013360685.1 Pirellulales bacterium | reverse complement strand
ATCGGCAGTTGTGGTAGACGTTCATGAGCCGTCTTTCGTGCAATACGGCATGGAGGTCTGGATCATGCAGTGCACCAACCGAGTGGCGAAGGATCGCTGCGGCGTGGCCGATCCGCGGCGCCGCCCATACTGGCGGCCGTCCCAAGAAGACCTCAACCCCGGCAACCCTGAGCATTTCCAGGCCATCATGGCCTCGCGCGAGGCCATGTATCGCATCATCAACAACGCCGACGGCGTGTGCAATATCGATTCCGATCCGGGCTTCTGTCCCGGCAGCCCCCTGAGCGACTATGTCAAGGTTCTTCAAGGCTGCCGCAGCCTGCTGGACAAACATAATGTCCACGGCAAGCAGGCCAAGCTCGTCAACTGGATGCTTTGGGGCTGGGGACGCAAGGACCATTTCGACGCGCAGGGCCTCCAAGAACATCAGTTCCTCACCCTTCGGAGTCTGAAGCAAGGCCTGCGCGAACCGTTCTGGCTGCTTTGTTGGCAGGCCGAATGGCTGCCCATGTGTCGTGACGCAGGGGTAATCGAACGGACCCTGCTTTTTCCTTACGGCGTGATCGAGGCGGAGCCGTCCTATCCGGCAACCAATGTAGACGTCGGCAAACTGCGCGAGCTATTCGAGCTGCGGGTCGCCAAGACTCCCGAGATCGATGGCGTTATGGGCAACGTGCAGTCGCCGCTGCTGCAATTCCCCCACGTGTACTACTTCACTGCGGCCATGTGCGACGCCAAGTATCGGAACCGATCGGAGAAGGATGTCCTGCTCGATCTGTCGGGTCATCTGTATCCCGAACACCGACAACTGCTGGCCGACTGCTTTCTGGCGCTCAAGGCCCCAGACCACGCCTACGTTCAGTCGCTAGCCGATGACCTCGACGGCCTCGTGCAGCAAGACAAGCTCGGACGCCTTGGTATCTTTGGACGCAAGCTGTTTCCCGACCATCGCATTGTGGCCCAGGCCCTGGTGCTGCAGATGAAATTCCGCGCGGCGCGCGAACGGCTGGCGCAGGTGCTTACCGCGCCCACCCCCGCGGCCGAGTGCCGAAGGCTGCTACAAGACTACTTCGACGCCTACCTGGACTGGGACATGGCCCATGGTTGGCACGGTCTGTGGGGCTGGGATGCGTGGCCGATGGGATTACCCGCGAAAGCAGCGGAACGGCTGGCCGATAGCCTCGGCGACCGTCCCGCCGTGAATGCCTGCTTCGAAGAGCTCTCCCAGTCCCTAGCGGCCAGGCACGATAAGAAGGCCGTGGACGTCGGCTGCCTTGCCCCGGCAAAAGTCGCCGTACTGGCGTTGGCCCGCGTAGTGAGCCTTGCCCAAAAGGCGACCGCCACGGCCTCGGTGTCCGCCGATCCAACTCGCTACGCGCCCAGCGCGGCGAACGACGGGCGTATCGCGACCCTTTACTGGCCCGGCGCCCTCGTGCAGGACAACACCGAGTGGCTACAGCTTGCGTGGGACCAGCCACAGACGTTTGACAAGGTCGTGGTGCGATTCCTTGGCCATCCGTCCATGTGCGGCCGAACGATTCACCTGCAGCGCGAAACGGAGCCGGGCAAATGGGAGGATTTCGCCGCCACGAGAATCGCCATGGATGCGGCAGCTCAGCGTGCGGTGGCGACCTTTCAACTTCCATCCCCCGTGACATTCGGCAAGATTCGGATTGTGAATTTGCTCGATGTATTTGAGGTGGAGGTATATTGATGGCTTTGGACCGGCCTTACGAGCTTCCGGACGTCCACTGGCTTGATGAGCCCCGAAACCCAGGGTGGCGCTGGCGCGGCTACGCCGCTTCGCTTACCCTGGGCTATGTTGCTGAACGCCTTCGGCGTAAAGCAGCTCTCGCCCCGGAAGACGTTGGCGATCATTGCTTGTTCGGCGAGCGGCTCTGGTCCTTGTACTGCACCAGTTCCACCACCGCCCCGTCCTCGGTCTCGTAGAAGCCGACGATCCGCGGCCCCACGTCGAACGGCTCCAAGAGGACCTTCATTCCCTCGGCCGCCGTTGCGAGATCGTCCACGCGGAACGCCACGTGCGCCATTTCGCGGACCGGTCCGGTCACCGGGCTGTCCGGCTCGAAACGGAGCCACTCGATGCGAAACGGATGCTCCAGGTAATTGGTCCGCCAGACGCGCGTCGCCTCGACGAAGCTCTCGCCCGGCTTCTTCTGGTCGGTGACGATGCCGATGTGCTCGAACTGGAACATCAGAAGGTCCCGTCGCGGCTCTGGAACTTGGTGGGCTTGCCCAACGATGGCCCGCCGCGGGCCTGCCAATCGGCGATCCACTGCAGGAACCGCTCCCCGGGGACCTGCGGATTGCCAAACAGCTCGTAACTCTTCGAGGCGTCGCTCAGAAGCGCGTCGGGCGCTTCACTCCCCGTGAACTCTACGCGCCTGTCCATGATCTCGCCAATTTGCTCGGCCACCTCACGGACCCGAAACTTTTCCGGGCCCGTGAGGTTCAATAAGAACGGCGGCGAGACGACGTGGTCGAATGCCCGGAGCGTGATGGCGTTGTTGTCGCCCTGCCAGATGGCGTTGAAGTAGCCCATCGAGAGGTTGATCGGTTTGCCGGCGAGGATCTGCTGGGCGATGTCGACCATCACGCCATAGCGGCACTCGTGCGCGTAGTTCAACCGGAGCAGTGCCGTGGGCGTGCCGTTCTGGAGGCTGAAGTGGTTGAAGATCCGCTCGCGCCCCAGGCAGCTCATCGCGTAGTCGCCCACCGGCCCGAGCGCGTCGGTCTCCCGCGAGCCGCTCGAGTCGACCGGCACCATCGGGTAGACGTTTCCGGTCGAATAAGCCACGATGCGGCTGTTTGGGTAGCGCTCGGCGACCATCCCAGGCAAGTAGGTGTTCATTGCCCAGGTCATCGCCGTCTGGCCGCTGGAGCCGAACTTCATCGCTGCCAGGTAGAGCACATTCGGCGCCTCGGGCAGCGACTGGAGGGCCTTGCGGTCCAGCAGGTTGCAGCGGATGGTCTCGATCCCGTGCGACTCAAGCTGCTGCTGGAGTTCGCTGCTGGAAAACCTCGCCACGCCGAAGATTTTCCGCCGAACGCCCGCCTGGTCGCTCGCCCGGCGCGCCATGCGGGCCAGCGACGGTCCGATCTTGCCGCCCACGCCCAGAACGAGGATGTCGCCCTCCAGGCGGCGCATGGCGTCGATCGCGCCCGGCGTCGGCCGGCTGAGCATTTCCTCCAGTTGTTCGACGT
The DNA here is from genome assembly GCA_013360685.1 of Pirellulales bacterium. Taxonomy (GTDB): domain Bacteria; phylum Planctomycetota; class Planctomycetia; order Pirellulales; family Thermoguttaceae; genus JABWBD01. The sequence continues at coordinate 1,510 of JABWBD010000506.1, read as the reverse complement.
CGTCGATCCGGTCGATGGAAGCGATGTCTGAGTTTTCAGTGTTCATGGTAGTGTCTGTGGAGAGAATTCCTAGCCCACGGATCGTGCCATCAAAACCCGCCATCTCCTATACCTTGAGGCGGAACCCCATGCCGGCAAGCCGCTGGCGGACTGCCGGTTCGGCGAGCAACTCCCGCAACGCGACGACCGCCGGCCGCTCCAGCCGCCCTCGGGGCACAACAAAATCGTACTGCTCGTCTTCCAGCGGCAGGAAGCCGAGGCCGGCTTGGCGAGCAACCCATTGGATCGCCACGCCCCAGTCGGCACGGCCCTGCGCCACGGCGGCGGCCACGGCGTTGTGGTTCCGCGATTGTACCGCATAGCCGGCCGGCTGGGCACCCCCGAGGAGCCGATCGATGAGAATCCGCGTGCCGCTCCCCTGGTTGCGGTTGACCATCACGCACCCGGAATCCTCCTTCACCTGCCGGATCGCTTCCGCGGGATCGCGCCCCGCGAACCGCGTATCTCCCGGCCGAAACACGAGCCCTTGCTTGCGGCCATAGCCTTCGATCAGTTCCAGGTCGGGGGTCAGATAGGGCAGGTTGTATCGGCCGGTCGCGGGATCGAGCAGGTGCATGCCCGCCACGTCGCATTCGCCTCGCTGGGCGGCTTGCAGGCCGGCGGTCGAGCCGACCGCCAGGAATTTTGTGCGGAATCCGCGGCTCTGGAGCTGCCCGAGAAGGAAATCCAGCCCGACGCAATGGCTGCCGATCACCACCAGGTCGGCCACGCGAAGCTCGCTGCCGAGCAGTTGCACGTTTACCTCGGCGCCGGCCTCGACGATTTCCTCGTGTCGGCCGATCGTCACGAAGCCGTCGGCGCGGCTAAACGTGGTCACCGAGCCGGAGCCCTTGCCCATCGGGTACGCGGCGAGCCCGCCTTCTCCCGGAACGAGTCCGACAAGCAGATACTCGGTCCGCCCGATCTCCGAATTCACCTTCACGGCCATCTTCACCGGCACGGTCGGCCGCTCCCCGGCAGATCGGCCGCCGAGGATGCGGATCACCGGCGCGACGAACTCGTGAAAGGTGAAGATGGCCGAGGTCGGGAAGCCCGGCAGAATCACCACCGGCTTGCCGCGGTCCACCGCCAGACAGATCGGCTTGCCCGGCTTCAGTGCGACCCCGTGCGCAACGATGCCCGGCTCGGACAGTTCGCGGACGACGCGATACGAGAGGTCGCCGGCCCCCTTGCTCGTGCCGCCGGAGAGCAGGACGACGTCGGCCGCGCGCAGGGCGTCGTGAAGGCGTGCGCGGAGTGGATCGAGGTTGTCGGCGACGATGCCATACCGCAGCGGCTCGCCGCCCAGTTCGCGAACGGCGTCGGCCAGGATCTGGGCGTTGGAATCGTAGATCATCCCCGGCCGCATGGGCTCACCGGGCGGAATCAGTTCATCGCCGGTCGAGAGGATCGCGACCCTTGGCCGGCGCCAGACTCGCACGCTCGCCGCGCCGATCGCCGCGAGCACGCC
>JABWBD010000505.1 GCA_013360685.1 Pirellulales bacterium | reverse complement strand
CGAAAGCCGGGGGCCGTGGGCTGGGGCCTGGGCCACGCCGTGGTCGGTCACAACCGCCGCGCGGTCTACGCCGATGGCAGCGCCAAGATGTACGGCGCCACCGACGCGCCGACCTTCCGCAACATCGAGGGCTATGAAGACCATTCCATCGAGACGCTCTTCTTCTGGGATGCCGAGAAGAAGCTCGTTGCGGCGGCGATCAACCTCGCTTGCACCGCCCAGGAAGTCGAAGGCAAATCGACCGTCGACGCCGACTTCGTCCACCCGGTCCGCGTCGCCCTCCGCAAGCGCCACGGCGAGGAACTGGCGGTGCTGGCGTGGATCGGGGCCGCGGGCGACCAGTCGCCGCACCTCATGTTCCGCAAGGCGGCCGAGGAGCGGATGCGGGAATTGCGTAAGCTTACTCGCCTGGAGGAGATCGCAAGGCGGATCCTCATCGGCGTCGATGAAGCTTTCAAGGGCGCTGGGCAGGACATCCGGACGGACGTGGCGCTGGTCCACAAGGTCGAAGTGCTGAAGCTGCCGGTCCGCAAGGTGACCGAGAAAGAGCTGGCCGAGGCCAAAGCGCAGGTCGAAGCCCTGTCGAAGGACCCGAAGCAGCAGCGGATCATGCTCTGGCACCAGGCGGTGGTCGACCGCTATGCCGCCCAGGACGCCCATCCCACCCAGGACACCGAGGTCCACGTGCTGCGCTTGGGCGATGTGGCGATTTGCACGAACCCATTCGAGCTGTTCCTCGACTTCGGGGTGCAGATGAAGTCGCGGAGCAAGGCGATCCAGACGTTCGTGATCCAGTTGGTCGGCGGCGCCGGCTACGTGGCCACGCCAAAAGCGGTCCTCGGCGGCGGCTACAGCGCGATCATCCAGAGCAACGAGGTGGGCCCCGAAGGCGGCCAGGTGCTCGCCGACCGCACCGTGGAACTGATCAATGGACTCTGGGCGGGATCGCCGTGAAGTCCGACAGCAATTGTTTCGCCGATCATTGCGTCCATCGGGAGAGAATTCTATGAACCGTCGGGATTTCCTGTGGGCCGCGGCTGCCGTGGCGGCCGCCGGCAAGAACGCCTTTGCGGCGCCCCATGCGTTTCTCACGCGCGGCGTCGTGCTTATTCCCTTCGACCTGACGCTCCCCGAATGGCCGGAGCGGGCCGCTCAGGCCGGGCTGAATACCATCGGCCTGCATGCCGGGCGAAGGCTCGACGTGCTGACCAGGTTTGTCCGCTCGGACGAAGGACAGCGGTTTCTCGCCGCCTGCAAGCGGTTGGGCCTCCATGTCGAGTATGAGTTGCACGCGATGGAAGACCTTCTCTCGCGCGAGTACATCCACAAAGACAAGTCCATGTTCCGGATGGACAAGAACGGCCGGCGCACGCAGGAATTCAATTGCTGCCCCTCGCATCCCGGCGCCCTGGAGATCATCGCCGAGTCGGCCCTGGAGTTCTCCCGTATTCTGCGGCCGACCACGCACCGCTATTTCTACTGGCCGGACGACGGGCGCGAATGGTGCCATTGCGACAAGTGCCGGGAGTTCAGCTCCAGCGAGCAGGCGTTGCTCGTCGAGAACCACATTCTCCGGACCCTGCGCAAGCACCATGACCCCGAGGCGGCGGTCTCGCATATCGCCTACGTTCCCACGCTGGATCCACCCAAGCAGGTGAAGCCCGAACCGGGCGTCTTTCTCGAATTCGCGCCAATCACGCGGAGCTACGAACGGCCGTTTGCCGAGCAGACCGCCAAGACGCTGATCGACCGGCTGGAAGTCCTCGACGCGAACCTGGAGGTATTCCCCCGCGAAACGTCCCAGGCGCTCGAGTACTGGCTCGACAATTCGCGGTTTTCGGGCTGGACGCGGCCGGCCAAGAAGCTCCCCTGGAACAACGCCGTGTTCCGGGCCGACGTCCAGGAGTATGCGAAGCGCGGCATCCGCCATGTGACGAGCTTCGCGTGCTATATCGACGCCGACTACGTGAAGCTCCACGGCGAGCCGTGGGCGGCGATCACGGAGTACGGCCGGGGACTAGTGCAATGACGGCTGTGAAACGCTTGCTACAATGCGAGGACACCCGGTCTCTGGCGCGCGGAGAATGCCATCGTGTCGCGAATCCGTGAACGGACCACCGCCGCGAGACTGGCGATTCCGCTAGTCCTTCTCGCGATGAGGCAGTCCCTGGCCGGGGGCCCCTCCGTCGACGTGTCTCGGTTTGTGAACCCGGCGTTTCGGGCCCAGGAGAAGAAAGTGATCGGCTTCGCGTGGGCGAGCCCGTCGCCGTCGGTGTTGCGGGACCGCATGAAAGAACTCGAGACGGCGGCCCCGTACCTCGACGGGATTGTTTTCAAGCTGCCGGAAACGCCGCTGGGCGAGTGGCCGCCCTGGCGGCCGGCCTTCGACAATCGGCGGTGGACCGAGTCCGACGTGGGGTTGCCGGTGCTTTGCCAGGTGAAATGGGGCCGGTTTCGCCACAACTTCATCGCCCTGGGGCCCGGCTCCTCCTACGACCACGCCGAGGCCGGGTGGTTCGATGACGAAGCCTGGTCGGTGATCGTGGAGAATGCGGGCCTCTTGTCCCGCGCGATTCTCGAGTCCGGCGCTCGCGGCGTGTTCTTCGACACGGAGAAGTATTCGGGGCTGTGGCATTACTGGCACCGCGAAAGCCTGCGTGCGAGTCCGCCGAGGAAGATCTGTCTCTATCCGGGGTTCACGTTCGGCCAGGTCGAGAAAAAGGTGAGGCAGCGAGGCCGGGAGTTCCTCGCGGCCCTGCAAAGCCACAAGCCCGACGTGGTCGTGTTTGCCACGTTCCTGACTTCGGCTTGCGGGAAAGAGCCCGACTCGGTGGAGACCAGCGACTTCCCGCTGCTCCGGGCGTTCACCGCCGGTATGCTCGACGCCGCCGGGCCTCGCGCCACGCTGGTCGACGGATTGGAGAATACCTATTGGACCCCGAACAGCCAAGGCTACCTGTGGTGGCACGAGCAGCTCAAGGACCAGACGGTGAAGGTTGTTCCGGACGACGTGCGCGAGAAGTGGCGATCGCAATGCTCGACCGGCATGGCCGTGTTTTACGATGCCGTGGCCAAGGGGCTCTACACGGAAAAACTCGCGGTCGGCGAGGATTATCGAACGCGGTGGCTGGAGCACAATGCTTATCACGCGGTGTTGACAAACGACGAATGGACGTGGGTGTATTTCGAGAAGACGAGTCCCTGGAAGCCGGAGGACGTCGGGCCGGGCTTTCTTTCGGCTCTGGCGCGCGGGATCGACAAGGCGAAAGGCCATGCGCCGCTCGGCTTCGACATGACGGCCCGGACGCTCGATCTGACGGAGCCCTCGCGATACTACGAGGATGCCGCGGTTCGGCTCCGGTCGCCATTGTCAGGCGAAGTTTTCCGTCGGGGGCAGACGATCACGGTCCAGGCAGAGCCGACAGGCGAGTCGGCGATCCAGTCGCTGCGAGTGTTCGTCGACAGCCGGCCGGTCGCATCGCTCTCGGCCGCGCCGTGGAGAGTTGGGCTAACCAACTGCTCAACCGGCCCACACACGGTCCGAGCAGAGGCGACGGTCGAGGGCAATCGCATGTGCAGCTACGCTGCCCCCGTGATCATTTGGCTGCGGCCGTGACGGGCGACGCGGTGAGGTTCGCGTCGATTTCTTGGGAATGGTTGTTCCGTCGGTTGCGGCAAGGTAAAATGAGGTGATGGAATTCGAGTGGGATCTCCGCCCCGAGTATGATCTCTCGACGCTCAAGGGTGCCGTCCGCGGAAAGCACTTCGAGGGCTATCGGGCGGTTACGAACCTCGCTCTATTGGCGCCGGAAGTTCGCGCCGCCTTCCCCACCGACGAAGCGGTCAACGAGGCGCTGCGATCTGTGATGCAGAATCGCCCAGCCTGAACGTCCTCGGCGCCGCCGTCAGGATCCACTCATCTGCAATCTCGGTAAGCGCTGAAGTGATAGGAAGTGATAGTGACAGGAGATTTGATTTCCCGCACGCGCGGAGTCTAACCCCAAAGAATTGGGTAGTCAAGGGGGTTCGGGAAGGTGAAGGCGGCCGCGGCCGCCTTCACCTTCCCGAACCCCCGGCACCCTCGCAATCTCCCGGGAGGCTCGGTGGAAACTTCCCAGCGGTGCCGTACCGCGCGGCCGCGCAGCAGATCAGGCGTAGATTGCACCGCTGGCACGCACCGGCCCTGTGCCCACCCGCGTCGGGCGAAATCAGAACGTGGCCCAAAACGTGTTTTCGTTCACGTACGTCAATTCCTGGCCGCACGGTGGCGATCACGGTTCGGCTGGCGCTCTACAAAACGTGTTTTCGTCCACGTAAGTCAATTCCTGAGGATCGCCATCGTGAGAGAATCTGGGAATTCCGCTTCAGCGCACGCGTCAAGCCCTCGTCGTCCGGATTGGGGAAAGGCTGGCAAGCCTCCTTCTCCGCCTTGTAGGCATCTGCGGTCGCGCGAAGCGTGACCGAGCGGTGCGTTGGCAGTCATCATCAGGCGTGGGCTGGCCGGTGCCGACATTCGTCGTTTTGACCCTCGTCAGCGCCGCGCGGCGAAATGTCGAGTTGGCGGCCGGAAAGCTCGGGGACTGCCGGTCCCGGTATGGAAAAGGACCCCGCGTTGCCCGTTCCAGTGCCTCAACAACTTGGCGCACACGGTAAGCGTGCACCAGAACCATTGTTGACGTCTGGCTTATTCTGAGGGTTTTCCAGAACCCCTACAGAGGAGCTAGACCATGGCACGCAGATCCGATCCC
>JABWBD010000093.1 GCA_013360685.1 Pirellulales bacterium | reverse complement strand
GGAGCGTGAGGCGTGGAGCGTGGAGCGTGAGGCGTGGAGCGTGGAGCGTGAGGCGTGGAGCGTGGAGCGTGAGGCGTGGAGCGTGGAGCGTGAGGCGTGAGGCGTGAGTCTTCTTGCTCCTACGAAAACGAGATTTCCTGGCCGGTGGGCGATCCACCCACCATGACGCCTCAGATTGGAAACGTCACCGCCAGGTTCATACCGGCGGGGCGATGATTGTGCAGTATGCAACGCCTTTTTTTCGGTTTTTCGGGCTCTTTCGTATTCCGCCGCTGCCGGGCGGCAACGGCAAATACGAAATCCTGTGTTGCTGTAGTCGTAATGGACGAGCATCGCTGCGTCGACGCAATGTCGGCGGAAGCGTTTATGGCTTGAGTTCTTACGCCTCACGCTCCACGCCTCACGCTTCGGATTCGAGGTTCAACAGATCATTATCGTACGCGTCTTCCAACTCGCGGACCTTTTCCGCCAGTTCCTCGTTCTTCTCGATCACGCTGGAGACGTGCAACTCCCACTCGGTGCTGGTTGCTCGCAGCGAATCGAGATCCAACGGGAGTCTGAGGATCTTGGACAGCCGGCGGGTCACGGCCTCGATGCTCAAGGGATTGGTGCCGTGCAGGTAGCCGGGGATTTCGGCCACCAGGGAGATCAGCTCCACGCCGAGGGACGGGGCTTCGGTCATCAGGTAGGTGACGAAGGAACCGGGCCCTTCATAGCTGCTTCGCCGGACTCCGTAGTGCTGCATTTCAGTGAGGAGCCCGGCATCCGAACAGCTCACGTAGAGCCGGGGCTCGCGCGTGTGCGGCACGGATCCTCCAAACGAGCCCACGAAGAGGATCCGCCGCACTCCCAACTTCTCGGCCATGTGGAGGACGCACTTGCCGAACGTCTGCCACCGGAGGTGCGGTTCCTTGCCGATGAACAGCGCCAGGTTGGCCGGTTCGTGGCAATAGAAGGTGTTGGACGGCATCTGGATCGACTTGATCAGCCCGTCCTCGATTTCGACGTGCGGCCGGAACAGGGCCGTGATCTCCATTGAGCCGGGGAAGTTGTAGATGTAAAACGGCTCGGGCTCGATCTCGGCGATCGGTTCCGCACGGACCAGGTCGACGAGCCGCTTGACCGTCCCGGTCGACACATCGCCGCCGTCCATCCAGCCCGTGAAGGCCAGAACCAGCGTGGCCCGGTCCAGCGCGGGCAAGCGGCGAATCTGCAAGAAATCGGCGTAGTTGTCGGTCATGCCCCAGATTGTAATGGCTGGAGGCGGGCGGCGCACAGGAGTGGTAAGAGCAGATTTGGCAAACGAATTGGGGGCAGACGAATTTGTGTGCGCGGAATTCGCCTGCCAGTCACGGGAAACCAAGTGTCCAGCGCAACGGAATCGACGTCGTAAGTTCTTGGCACATTGATGGTTATAGGAATTCGCGCGGGTGGGGGTTGCCGGTGGAGGGTGACACTTCTGTACAATGTCGGTGCAAGTCGAACGAAGGGCCGATACGCCGAGTTCCGATCGACTTCCAAAAGGAAGGTCGGTCAATCAGAGGTTGACGTACCGACTCAAGCGCAAGATATTGCACGGGAAGCCCGGTTCGCGAGAAGCGGGCTTCTTCGTTTCTTGAGGGGGCGCAATCATCCTCCCCTCAGCCCGCTCTGCCGCGTTTCGCCAGCCACGCGGAGACGCCATACATCGGCAGACCGACGAGCAGAGGCACCACTCCCAGCAACGTCAGGAAGCGGGCGTAGTCCAGACTGCTGTAGAGCATGTAGAGGCACGTTGCGCAGAAGACGATCGGCGGCAGCGGAAACCAGGGGATGGCAAAGCCTCGTTCTCTGCCGGGGTCGCGGATCCGAAGAACGAAAAGCGAAATGCCGGTGAGGAGGAAGAAGAGCCAGAACACCGGCGCGGATCCGGCCAGGAGCGTGTCAAAGCCGCCGAAGTATTGTTCCCAGGGAATGCGCCCGATGCCGACTTGCGTCAGCGCGCCGTCCACCCAACCACGGCCTTGAGGCGTGCCCACCGCGAAGATGAGCACCAGCGCGATGGCGGCTTGGGCGAGCAACGAGGTGATGGGCGCGGCGGCCTTCGAGTTCCATCGGCCCAGCCAGGCGAACAGGCGGTGGTCCTCGCCGACAACCGCATAGACGCGAGAGCCGGCCAGAATCAGGCCGTTGATCGCGCCCAGCGCGGAAACCATGACCATCAGGCTAATGAGCTTGCCGCCGATGGGGCCGAGTGCGAGGTCAAGCACGGCGGCGGCCGGAGTGGGCGTCTGGCGCGCGGCCTCAAAACCGAGTACGGCAAGATAGGCGGCGTTGACCGCCAGATAAACGGCCGTGATGCCGCCGATGCCGAAGATCAGCGCGCGGGGCAGATTGCGCCGCTGGTCGCGGACTTCGGCTGCGACAAACACGGCGTCGTTCCACCCTCCGTAGGCGTAGAGCACAAACACCAGGGCCAGCCCCAGGTTTCCGTCCATCAGCCCCGCCGGCCCTCGTCCGGGCAGGAAGACGTCGCCTCGGCCTCTCGCGAAACCGGCGATGACAATCACCAACAGTCCCAGGATCTTTGCCGCAGTCAGGACATTCTGAAGCGATTTGCCCACGGCGAGTCCGAAAAGATTCAGGACCGTGAGCACGGCCACGGCGGCGGCGGCAAGCCAGGCGGCGGCTTCCAGGGGTAGATTCCACAGGGCCGCCGCATAATCGGCGAAGGCATAGGCCATGATCCCGATGCTGCCGGTAAGAATGACGGCCAGTTGGGCCCAGCCGAACAGGAAGCCCATCCAGCGGCCGTAGGCGCGGCTGAGGTATTCGTAGTCGCCGCCGTTGCGCGGATAGGTCGTCGCCAGTTCCGCATAGCAGAAAGCGCCAAAAATACAGAGAACGCCGCCTAGCAGCCAGACGGCCAGCGCCTGCCACGGCCCCGCGACGTTCTGGAACACCAGGCTCGGCGAACGGAAAATCGTGGTGCCGACCACGATCCCGATAATGATGCTCGTGGTATCCCAAAGGCTCAGGCGCTGTTGACGGAGGTCTATGCCGAAAGACGCCTGGACGGGCGGCGCGGCAGGCTCAACGGTGGGCTTCATCATGGCGGTTCCGCAATAGGGTGCAAGTGGTCATCGCTTCTTCATCGTCACTCCGACGCCGGCGCCTTCCATCAGGAGAAACGCCGTCTCGAACTCGGGATTCTTCGTGATGGCTTCGACGTACTGCAGATCGGCCTGGCGCGGGTTCATGTTGTGGGCAATGATCAGTCCGCCGGGACGGACCAGGGGAAGCAGCTTGTCGAGATAGTCGAGGTAGCCTTCCTTGTCGGCGTCGAGGAAGAGGATGTCGATCGGCTCCTTGTGCTGCTTCACGGTTTCGTGGGCGTCGCCGAGGATGATCGTGACCAGGTCTTCGACGCCGGCCTTCTTGAAATTCTCCTGGGCAACCTTCGCCCTTTCCGGATCGATCTCATGCGTGTAGAGATGGCCGCCGGTGGTCCGCAAGGCCAGGGCGAACCAGACGCCCGATTCGCCGGTCGAGGTGCCGATCTCGACGACACGCTTCGCCCCGGTGGTCTCGGCCAGCAGCCGGAGCAGTCGGCCATCGGCCGGCGACACGTTGGCAAACCGGGGCCCCTGCCGCATCTGCTCCAACGTGGCGAGGATGTGTTTTTCCTGGTCATTCTTGGCCGTCGGCACGGCAGTGAATTGCTCTTGGGTGGCCCGTCCGGAGGGGCCGGGGCCCGGTCCACCCGGGCCGAACGGCGGTCGTCCGGGCCCGCCCGGGCCTCGGCCGAAAGGCAATGCCTGACGGAGTTCTTCCTCGCCGAGCTTGCCGTCCTGGTTCTTGTCGAGTTCCTTCAGTTTCCTGCCGGCGCCGTCCAGTTCGTCGGACGCCAGCGTGCCGTCGTTATTCGCATCGAACAGCCGCAACAACGGGTTCATACGTTCCGGTTGAGGCCGGTCCGGGCCTTGCCCGCGTGTGCCCGGTCCTGCTGGCGGCTGTGCAAACGCGACTGCTTCGATGGTGGATGCCAACACGGCCAACACCACTGCACAACGGCAAGACCTTCTCATTACGAAACCTCCTTTTGAGTCAGTATTGTGGACCGAAACACATTCCCGCACAACTAACCGCGCGGCGGGCCCCAAATTTCGCCGAACCGCGATGGAATTGGACAGCGGCAGGCCCGCTACCGGTTAGCTTAGGGCAATTCAGCGAATTCGTACCAGTAGCGTGAATTTCGCAATCGCAATAAGAAAGGCCACTTATTTTGAATTCGATTCAACTGCTGACCGCGAATCCATACCGTCAGACCGTGCCCATTGTATCCGAAGGAGGACGCGCGGTATTAGGAACCATTTCTGAGAAGGCCGCAGAGAAGTTGGCATATCGGCGGGTATGCCCCCATCTGGGCAAGGGAAACTGCCGGGTGGTGTGGTTTGCCTCGCAGGATGAGTGGAGGGGCGATGCGGGAACAGGGAGACACGAGAACGCGGAGATGACGGAGTCGGTCATGGGATAGATTGCCTCTCTTGCTCTCTGGCCGGCTGTACGGTTAGCCTTTTGCTTCCAACTCCTCCCAGCGGGCATAGGCATCGGCCAGCTCCTGCTCGAGATCCCGGAGCTGCTCGTTAGCCCGCACAATCGTCTCGCGGTCCTGCTGGTAGAAGCCGGGGAGGGCGATTTCCTCGTGGATCTGAGCGAGTCGCGACTCAAAATCCTCGATCTTTGCCGGCAATGCCTCGAGCTCTCGCCGCTCGGCGAACTTGAGGCGGGACGCCGGTCTTGCCGCCGGAGAAGCGGGGGGATTCGCCGCCGGTTTTCTTGGTTCGGGAGCGGCGGGCTCGGCGGGTTTGCGCTGCCGCAGCCAGTCGTCGTAGCCACCGGCGTACTCCTTGACCTGGGCGTCGCCCTCGAAGACGAGCGTGCTGGTGACCACGTTGTTGAGAAACTCCCGGTCGTGGCTGACCAGAAGAAGCGTGCCGGAGTATTCGAGCAGCCGGCCTTCGAGCAGCTCCAGCGTTTCAATATCCAGATCGTTCGTCGGCTCGTCCATGACGAGGACATTCGACGGCCGGGCGAAGAGCCGAGCCAGCAAGAGACGGTTCCGCTCGCCGCCGGACAGGTACTTGACCGGTCCTCGCGATTGCTCGGGGGTGAAGAGGAAATCCTGGAGATAGCCCAGGATGTGGCGCTTCCGGCCGTCGAGCACCACCGACGGACTTCCCCGGCCGACGTTGTCGACAACCGACGCCTCTTCGTCCAACTGCGCGTGGAGCTGGTCGAAGTAGGCCACCTCCAGGCGCGTGCCGTGGCGGACCGAGCCTTGGTCCGGCGTCAATTCACCCAACAGGAGCCGCAGAAGGGTTGTTTTTCCTGAGCCGTTGGGACCGAGGATTCCCACGCGGTCGCCGCGCATGATGAGCGTCGAGAAATCGCGGAGCACCTGCTTGACGCCGAAGCGGTGGTGGATGCCTCGTGCCTCGATGACCAGCCGGCCGGACCGCTCCGCTTCCTGCAACTGGATGCGGGCGACACCTTGGCGCTCGCGGCGGTTTCGCCGCTGTTCGCGCAACTGCTCGAGTGCGCGGACCCGTCCCTCGTTGCGGGTCCGCCGGGCCTTGATTCCCTGGCGGATCCAAGCCTCTTCCTGTGCGAGCCGCTTGTCGAAAAGGGCATCCTGGCGAGCCTCGGTCTCCAGGGCCGCCTCCTTCCGCTCGAGGAAGGTTTCGTAGCCACAGGTCCATGAGGAAAGCCGGCCGCGGTCGAGTTCGGCGATCCGCGTGGCCAGCTTTTTCAGGAAGACCCGATCGTGGGTGACAAACAGGAGGGTGCAGCCTTCGCGGAGGAAGAATTCTTCCAGCCAGCGAATGCTGTCGATATCCAAGTGGTTCGTCGGTTCGTCCAGCAGCAAAAGATCGGGATGGGAAACCAGCGCACCGGCCAGGAGCACGCGCCGCTTCATTCCCGCCGAGAGGGCGGCAACTTCAGCCTCCGGGTCCAGCCCCATCCGCACAAGGACCTGCTCGACCTCTTTCTGGACCTGCCAGGCCCCGGCGGCGTCGAGTGCTCGCTGGAGTTCGTCGAGACGCCGCCGCAGGGAGTGGTCGCCGGCGGCAAACTGATGGCTGGCATGGTGGAAGTCGGCGAGGAGGCGGCCGCGTTCGCCCAGACCCGCGGCGACCGCGTCGAAGACATTGCCGGCCAGGTCCTGGGGAACTTGCTGGGCGAGCAATCCGGTTCGGATACCCTGCCCGTAGACGATCTCGCCGTGGTCGGGATCGACTTCGCGATGGACCAGCCGCAGCAAGGTCGATTTGCCTTCGCCGTTGCGTCCCAAGAGCGCGACGCGCTCGCCGGGATCGATCTGGAAACTCACTCCATCGAGCACAGCGGGTCCACGAAAACGGATCGATACATCCTGCAGGGCAACCAGCGGCACAAATCACCTCGGAAGTAGCCTTCAGATCTTGGCTGGAAAAGCGAGTTCCTAGATAGTGTCGATGTCGAACAGGATTCGAACCGGCTCACGCTCCCCAGCCCGGACCACAATTGCGGCCAGGACGATTGACAGAAACGCAATGCTTCTCATGGCGACCGTCTTTCTCCGTCAAATCACTTCTTATCCACCAGGTCGTGGACCTGCACGTAGTCCACTTGAAACTCGTTGGTACGGGCGTGAGACGCCAGAAGACCAAGCACCAGGACCGCCGCACCAGTGCCGACGCCTTTCATGTCCGGCTCTCCGCATCATGCTGGAAGAATTGTAGGGGAATCGCCCCTCAGCTTACAATGGCCGAATGGCCAAGGGAAGACGGTTCGGCGAATAGCCCGTGCGAGAAAGACATGGCCCCAGATTTCCTTTACGTCGCCGACCGGGAAATGCCCGCTATCCAACAGGATCGCCTGAACATCCGAAGGGAGCCAGGAACATCGCAGAGCAAGTCTACGGGGTGTTGCTCAATCCTCTTCGATCAGTTTAGAGCCCCTAACTCAACTCCCCTCTTCCGCTTCGGGAGAGGGGCCGAGGGTGAGGGCAGTCGGGCTTCTGTCATGGCCTCTTGGGAGTTTCGATGTCGTTCACGCTGGATCAGATTATCCCGTGGCGCAGATCGTTCGGCCAATATGTGAAGAGATTTCGAGCGAGGGGCCACAGAAGGGTGCTACCTGCCGCATGAGTTGCCCCATCTGCCTTTCCATGACCGGCAGTTCGTCCTATGCCGAGCGGCGGCTGGTCACGGGGAGCGGCATGTCCTAAGAGCAACTCCATCGCCAAGTCGACCCGTGCGGATTTGGATTCGAGCCGCCAAAACGTCTCCTTGTCGCTCGGTCGGAACTCTCGGACACGAATCACCTCTTTCATGATCCGGGGTACGTTCACGTTGACCTGTTTCACACAATTATCCCCGTCTCGATCCCACTGGCCGCCGCGAATTGCGTCAGCAACCCCGCCGCCCGAGCTACAGCGTCCTCCATCCCTTTCGCTCCCAAGAACGAAATGATGACCATCATGATTTGAGTGGTCTCCCGCCGGACCATCGCCCGTTCTGAGTCGCTTGTGGTGCTGCCGAACGGCCCAAGCTGGTCGGCGAAGACCGGCAACCCTTCGATTTTGAACTCGCCTCGGCCGATGCCCGAGTAGCTTTCACCCGGCTGGCCGATGCGGAAGGTGATCGGCAGGCTGACATGCTCCAGGTCGAACGTCCCGGCTGAATGGAGCGTCTCCAGCGACACGAGGTTGTTGATGTCCACAACCGTATTGACCCGGTAGAGTTCCTTGCCCTGGCTGATCCGCCGCACCAGGGCCTCGTTCGATCCTCGGTAGCGAGTTGGGTCGTTGCCCAAGGCCCGGTAGGCGTCCCGCAGTGCCTTGATGGCCGGCAGTTTCCGAGCGTCATCCATTGCCATACTACGGAACCGGGCTGCGGCAACTTCGATCTCTTGCCAGAGCAACTCCTCGTGCTCGCTATTGCGGACATTTGCAGTAAGGCATCCCACGGCAACCGTGGGGATCTTGGCCTTGAATTCGGAGGCGATGGTGGGTGAAATCACAGCGAAGTCCTGCTTGAGCGGGATCTCATTAGCAACACGAAACACGTCATCCGGCGGATCTTGCCGCCAGATGAGGCTCACACGATCTACTTGGACGCTATTCGGCATTCTACCAACCGTCTTTCCCCACTGATAGAATAAGGCCCGATTCGAGCCTCAGATGTTCGAGAAAGAGAAAACCATGATTCGGGTCGTCTGCATCACCGGCGTGCTTCTGGTCGTCGGCACCGCCTATCCTGGTGCGAACCGCAAGAGAAGGGACAAACCGATGCTGCGATCATTCTTCTTTCCTGTTGGTCCTTGCGGTTCTCGGAACCTCTTTCGTGATCGGCGAGGAACAGAAACCGGCCGTCAAGGTCGTGGCCGAAGAGACGGACGAAATCCTGGCGAACCCAGGCATGGGCTGGGAGACATTCCATCGGACCTGCAAGGCCGACAACAACCTGCCCTCCTGGATTCCCTCGACCGTCCAGTATGCCCGGTGGGGCTGGCGGGAACTGGAGCCCCAGCCAGGGAAGGTCGCCTATGACTTCCTGGACAGGGTGCTCAAGGAGTCGCACGACTCCGGGCAAGAGTTGGCGTTCTGGGTAATGTACGGTTCGCCCTACAAAGGACGCCTTGATTATCCCGACTGGCTCAAGGAGATCGGTGGGAGGATACTCATCGCCGGGCGACAACGGCACGACGACGACCGACTGGCTCCTGGTGCTGGAAGTGCGGTGAGGCCGGTACGATCTACGACACCTACCAAAGGAGATTCACCATGCTGAAGCCCTTCATCGCACTGATCATGGCAATGGCCGTCCACGGAACTCTGGCGGCCGAGCAGCAGACTACGGCGACGTCCGGTGCCGACAGACGGCCCACGAAGATCTGGAATCGAACCGGCCCACTTGGCGAGACGCCGACGCATGTCACCGACGCTTTTCCGCTTTCTGACCAGGAGAACAAGGGCGGCTGGGTGAAGTTCAAGCCGATGACGGACGAGTTCGAGGGTGAGGATCTCGAAAGAGCACTGGAGCATTGGCGGCGTCTGGGAAGCCCCGTGGCGATTGGCCGACGATTACCATGTTTATGGCCTCGATTGGACGAGGGAGGAGATCCAGTACTTTGTGGACGGCGTCCTGGTCCGGTCGGTTGAAAACACCCACTGGCGCCAGCCGCTCTTCCTGATCTTCGATTCAGAAACAATGCCCGAGTGGTTCGGGATGCCATACGATGAGGACTTGCCTTCGACATTCAGCGTCGAGTACCTGCGGGCGTGGAAGAGGAAGTAGCGGCGAGAATCAAGACCCCTCTTGGTAGTGTAGGACGTGACGATGGCATCCGCTTCTGCGTCCGAATCCAACAAAGGTGAGACCATGCGACGTACCACACCCTTGGCATGGGGACTGATTCTCTCCGCCGTGTTCGGGATTGCAGCCGCCCACGCAGACGATCCGGCGGCTCCTGGCTTGGAGGGCGAGGGGGAGGATGCCTCAATCTCGTCGAAGCCCAACGCAATGGTGCTCTTCAACCCGGTGCTGCGGTTCAGTGGCATTCCGCAGTTAATGGAGCGGATTGGCAACGACGAGACCCTGGGCAAGGCCATCTCGCCCACCCTTCACTTGGCCAAGGACAGCCCGCCAACGTTGATCTTCTTCGGCACGGCGGACCGGCTGGCCGCCATGGGCGACGAGTTCATGCAGGAATCCAAGGCACTCGGGCATCGGGCCGAACTGTTCACGGCCGAGGGCCAGCCGCACGGCTTCTTCAACCGGCCGCCCTGGCTGGAGCGGACAACGCAGCGGATGGATGAGTTCCTGGTGTCGATTGGGTACTTGGAGACGAAGCGGGCTGCTCCTGGGAATCGTGCAAGGTCGTTTAGAACGCAACGGTCGGGTACGCACCACTTCTCTCTTTCGGAGCGGATCATCCGCGCGGGCGTTGACACATCGGGGCCGGGTGTCTATAAACGGGACCGAACGCGATGCGATTCATCGCGGCAAACGCGTCCGTACGGCGAAAGGAGTACGCGTGAGTGGTGGAGTTCTGTTGCTGGGCCTGTTGTCGGTCGCGGCGGCGGAGGAGCCGTGCCTGATCGCCCACTACACGTTTGATGAGGGATCGGGCGACGTGGTCAAGGACCACAGCGGCAACGGCAATGATGGGAAGATCCACGGGGCCGTCTACGTCAAATCACCCCGCGGCCACGCCCTCGAGTTCGATCCGGCCAAGAAGAGTTATGTTGACTGTGGCACGAAGCCGGTCATGAATGTCTCCGGCGACCTGACCGTCGAGGCCTGGGTCAAGCTGGACATGTCGGCCGTCAAGGGCGACAGGTACATCTTCGGCGACACGGCCAGCCTGGCGGTCAACCGCAACTTCTACGTCTCGGCGTCCAATGGCCGCCTGCGGATGGAGCACGGCAACGGCAAGGCCAACTCACAGCTCGTGTCCGATCAGGAGGTTTTCACCGGGCAGTGGCAGCACGTCGCCATGATGTGCGAGTACCCATACTTCCAGATCTACGTGGATGGCCGGGAGGTGATGTTCGGGGAGATGTCCATTCCCATCACGCCGACGGGCATCACGCCGCGGCATATTGGAGGATGGTGGTATGAGCCGGGTCAATTCAAGGGCCGGATCGACGAGATTCGGGTGTACAACGGGGCGCTGCCGGAGAGCACGATTCTCGAACACGCCGGCTTGAAGGGCGAGGCGAGCAAGACTGAACTCAAGAGGGTTCTTGCGACGGTGCATTACCCGACACAAAAGGTTGTCGTTCAGACGATTTGCCAAAACGTCACCGGCGCCGGTTCACTTTCCGTCTGGGTGCTGGACAAGAACGGCGCAAAAGTGCAGTGGCGGGACGAGCGAGTGGAACAAACTCGACCCGGCTCCGGACGGGCGGTGGTCAAATCGGTATTGGAAGCGGCCGGCGACGGCACGGCCCTCTTGCCGGGCGACTATGTCGTGCGCGTGGCCCTGCAAGACGCCCAGGGCAAGCAGATCGCCGTCTCGCAAGACGTGTCCCTGACCTATCCCCAGAAGCCGCCGTGGTACGGCTGTCGCGAAGGATTGAGCGACAAGGTCTTGCCGCCCTATACGGACATCCAAGTGACCAAGGACCACCAGCGCGTCGCCGTCGGAGTGTGGGGACGGACCTACCGTTTCGCCGACACACCCTTCCTGGCCGGCGTCGAAAGCCAGGGCAAATCACTCCTGGCCGGCCCCATGCGGGTCACCGCGGAGATCAATGGCAAGCCGGTCAACTGGGTGCCAAGGCCCTGGCAGACGACCCGGGAAACCCCGGCCAAGACGCAGTTGTGTCAGGAATTGGCCGGCGGGGATGTAACGCTCGTCACCGAGGCCGAAATCGAGTTCGACGGCCTGGCCCGTTTCTACTGGCGGATCAAGACCGCCACGCGGGCCAGGATCGACCGCATGTTCATCGATCTGCCCTTCGATCCGGCGGTGGCCAAGTACGTCTACAGTTGGAGCAGCCTCGGGGTTGACACCAACAACGGCTACCTCGCCAAGCAGCCGGCCAGCTTTGCTTTCCGACCGATGATCTGGTTCGGGGACGAGGAGAGAGGGATGCAATGGGTGGCCGAGTCGGACCGCAATTGGTCGCCCGCCGCGCCGGACAAGGCGATGGAAATAATAAAAGGCGATAACGAGGTGGTTTTGCGGTTGAACATCGTCGGCCAGGAGGTGGTGATTGATCCGGCCAGGCCGATGCCGGACTATACGTTTGCCCTTGCGGCCACGCCGCTCAAGCCCATCGAGAAGGATCATTGGGAGATGCGATTCCATCACATCTCCCAGACGACGCACGGACCGGTCGACATGCGGTTGAACGTTCCCGACGAGATCCTCGACAAACTCGCGGCCGGCGGGGTCAAGACGGTGTGCTTTCACGAGCATTGGACCCAGTGCCAGGCGTACAGCAGCACGCCCTTCGAGGCCGACCTGGACAGTTTCGTCAAACGCTGTCATCAGCGAGGCATGAAGGTGCTGCTGTATTTCGGATTCAATATTTCCGATCTGATACCGGAATGGCCCTACATCGGCGAAGACTGCGTCGTGCATCCCAAGAGCGGCTACCTGCCCTCCAACTATCCGCCTCAGCCGATTCAGAATGCCTACATCGTGTGCCTGAACAGCGCCTATCAGGACTTGTTGGCCGACGGGGTCGCCAGGTTGGTGGACAGGTTTGACATCGACGGGGTCTACCTGGACACGACCACGGTTCCGTTCGCCTGCTGCAACGAGGCCCACGGCTGTGGCTATCGCAAGCCGGACGGTACCCTGGTCTCGACGTTCCCCGTCTTCTCCGTTCGCCAGATGCTCCGGCGGATGTACACGATCATCCGGCAACGCAAGCCGGACGGGCTGGTGGATGCCCACGTCTACGACGGCATGACCGCTCCAGCCCTGGCCTGGGCGACCAGCTATTGGACAGGCGAGCAGCTCAGGAGGACCGAGAACTACGCCGAGGGCATGCCCTTGGACCGCTTTCGGGCCGAGTGCATGGGCCGCAACTGGGGAGTCCCCGCCGAGTTCCTGTACTATATGCTCGGTTCCTACAGGAATGGCTACGCCTTGGCCCTGCTGCACGACGTCGAGGTCCGCCCGGCCGGCTTGAAGGAAGACTTCGAGCTGGGGAAGTCGGTCTGGAAAGTCATGGACGACTTCGGCCGCAAGCAGTCCCAGTGGTATCCGTATTGGAGCAACCAGGAATACGTCAAGGTATCCGTGGCCGACTGCTACGCCAGCTTGTACCACCACCCGACCAACGGCGTGCTTGTCGTCGTCTCCAACCTCGGCGGCAAAGAGGCAGCCATCGAGCTAACCTTGAATCGCGAGAAACTCGGCCTGGCCGGTACGTTGACCACCAAGGATGCCCTGACGGGCCAACATGTGGACGCCGTCCAGGGCACCGTAACCACGAAACTGCCCTCGGTCGGTTGGCAGATGATATGGGTGAAGCCTTGACTGCCGGGGCGCGGCAAGTCAGTTCGCCAATCTGCAGCTCTTGGACAGCGACAGGCTAAATCGGGCAGAATCGGGGACAGTCACGAACAGTGCCGTCGGGCCGAAATCACGGATCGCGGTGGGGTTTACATCGCGGACTGTGGCCGATGGCATGGCAGTACTGAGAGGTGATTCGCTATGAATCAAGACTTCTTGCGTGAAGCCATCCGGTTGTCCGTGGAGGGAATGGAGGCCGGGGAGGGTGGCCCTTTCGGGGCGATAGTTGTCCGGAATGGCAAGATCGTCGGGCGTGGCTGGAACCGAGTGACCTCCACCAACGACCCGACTGCGCACGCCGAGATCGTTGCCATTCGGGATGCCTGTGGCAACCTGAACACCTTCTCTCTGGCGGGCTGCGAGATCTACACCAGTTGCGAGCCCTGCCCGATGTGCTTCGCTGCCATCTATTGGGCCCGCTTGGAGCGGATCTACTACGCCGCCACCGGCGCGGATGCTCAGGCGGCGGGCTTCGATGACTGCCGGTTCAGCCACGAACTCGCCCTGCCGCCAGCCAGTCGGTCCATTTCCATGGTCCGGGGCCTGGAGGAGGAGGCCAGAGAAGCCTTCCAGGCCTGGATGCGAAAGGCGGATCGCATAGCGTATTGATGTCCAGAGTCCGACTGGAAGTCTGTCGGTTTCTTTTCTTCGTGCCGCTGCCTCATTGCCTCGTAGACCTCTCCTCGATGCGGCATGCCCCCTTTCGGCGATTCGATGCCGAGTCGCACCTTGTCTTCCCTGATCTCCACACCGGTCCAGATACCCTCGGCATATCAAGACGATCGGCCCTCGCCCTCCCTCGAAGAATCCGCGAAGAAGTTGCATAAAACTGGGCAACCCCTTCTGCTATCTCTTGTCTGGCTTGGCGGACCCTCGCTTGCCGCTCTGCTTGCCACGCGAGCGTTGTCCTGATAGAGTGCATCCCATAGGCAGGAGTACCAAAGAGCGACGGTGTTGAAGACGTTGGCAGGAGAGGTTATCGAATGCTCCCTAGGCGTGGTTTTACTGCCCTGATCGTACTTTGGGCCGCTCACATCATCCACCCCGTTTTCGCCCAAGAGTGGCCCCAGTGGCGCGGCCCGAACCGCGACGGCGTCTGGACGGAGACCGGGGTGGTCGACAAGTTCGATTCGGCCGAGGTTCCGCTCAAATGGCGCGTGCAGGTCTCGTCCGGCTACAGCGGGCCGACGGTCGCGACTGGGCGCGTTTATGTGACCGACCGGGTCACCGAGCCGAAAGAGATCGAACGCGTCCATTGCTTCGACTGGCAGACGGGACGGCAGATCTGGTCGCACACGTATGACTGCGCGTACGGCAGCATCGGGTACCAGGCGGGGCCGCGTGCCTCGGTGCTCGTCGAAAACGGCCGCGCGTATAGCCTGGGCGCGGCGGGGCATCTCTTCGCATTCGACGCCGCCGGCGGCAAGGTCCTCTGGAGCCGCGATCTGAAGGCCGAGTACAAGATCCGCATGCCGATCTGGGGCATCGCCGCCTCGCCGGTGATCGAGGAGGATCTCTTGCTCGTGCAGATCGGCGGCGACGGGGAAGCGTGCGTCTGCGCGTTCGACAAGATCAGCGGCCAGAAGCGATGGAAAGCGCTGGCGGACGACGCCTCCTATTCGGCTCCGATCGTCGTCGACCAGGCGGGCAAGCGGGTGCTCGTCTGCTACACGGCCGATCGCATCGTGGGCCTGGATCCGCGAAGCGGCCTCTTGTACTGGGAGTACCCGATGCCATGGGAGAAATGGCCGATCGGGATCGCCACGCCGGTCGTGCAGGGCAACCTGCTCTTGGTCTCCGACGCGCACCAGGGATCGGTGCTCCTGGAACTTGCCGAAGACCAGCCCCAGGTCAAGAAAGTCTGGCATCGGCGCAACGACACGGTGCCCGATCGCAAGGCCCTGCACTGCCTCATCTCCACGCCGATGATCGACGCCGGCCACATCTACGGCGCCGACGGCCGCGGCATCCTGCGATGCCTGCGCCTGGATACCGGCGAGCAACTCTGGGAGGACAAGACGGCAGTGCCGGAGAACAACTGGGCCACGATCCACCTGGTCCGCAACGGCGAGCGGACCTGGATGTTCAACGAGCGGGGCGAATTGATCATCGCCCGGCTTACACCCGAAGGCTTTCAGGAGATCAGCCGGGCAAAACTGCTCGACCCGACGACCGCACAACTGCGGCGCCGCGATGGGGTGACCTGGTCGCATCCGGCCTTCGCCTACCGGCACGTCTTCGCGCGCAACGACAAGGAGCTCGTTTGCGCGGACCTGTCGGAGCAACCCTAGACGAATAGGAGAAACGCGATGAATCTAAGTCAATTGCTGTTGCCGGAATTCGACCATGAGATGGCCAACACCCGGAAGGTGCTCGAACGGATTCCCGAGGACAAACTGAACTGGAAAGTCCACGAGAAATCCAACACCATCGGATGGGTTGGGATGCACTTGGCTGAGATTCCCGGTTGGGCGGACGTGGTGCTGAACCACGACAGTCTCGACGTGGCTCCTCCGGGCGGAGAACCCTACCGGACTCCCCCGGCCACGTCCCATCAGGTTATCCTCGAGCGATTCAACAAGAACGTTGCCGCCGGGCGGGCCGCGATCGCCGCCGCGTCGGACGAACAATTCATGAAGCCCTGGTCTTTGTTGAAAGCAGGTGCGACGATGTTCACGTTGCCACGAGTCGGCGTGCTTCGCGGCTTCGTTCTCAGCCATCTGATCCATCACCGCGCCCATTTGTGCGTCTACCTGCGGTTGAACGGCGTGCCCGTCCCGGCCCTGTACGGCCCTTCAGCCGACGAGCAAGGGATGTAGGCGGCGGCTCGTCACGGTGAAGGAACCGGCGTCAGCAGGCCGATCCGCCAGGAGAACTGGCCGTAGTTCTTGCCGGACTTGTCGGCGTCGAGCATCCCCTGGAAGACGAACCTGAGATTCGCGGGATCGACCGAGAGCGTCTGGTCGCAACCGTCGCGGATCAGTTCACCGTGGCTGATGTTGTCGGTCCAGGGCTCCACGCCCGCGGCAGGGCGAACGTTGTTCCAGCCGGCGAAGGGGCGCTCCGCCGTATCGGCGATCGGCGTCCATTGGCCATCCAGCCGGTCAGCCAGGTAGGCCTTGTAGTATCGCCGGCCGTTTTCCTCGACGATGGTCAGGTACTTGCCGAGTCCTTTGAGCCGGTATGTGTGGCTCGCCTCGAAGATCTTGGCCTCCAGCGCGAGCCGGCAATCGCGGAAGCCTTGGGGGAATTCGTCGATCTCGGTCCACAGCCGCCACATCTTGCCGTCCAAGCTGGTGAGAAACAGGTAGGCCCGCCGGTCGTCGCAGATCACCCAGTAGTCGAGCCCGCCGACTGTGCGAGGATCCCTGGGCCCGCCGTCGAGGACGGGCCTGGCGCGCGTCCACGAGTCCGGGTCGGCGATGTCGGACGTGGTGGAATAGGCGACCCACATGAATTTTGCGCCGGGCACGCCCATCTGGTAGACCAAGTACCATTTCCGGTGCGGCGAAAAGAAAAACACCTGCGGGGCGCAGTAGTAGTCGCTGTCGCTGAGCTTGAGGATCGTTCGTCGCGATCGGTCGGCGTCGACCCAGTTCTCGAACGAGCAGTATTCGATCGCCGATTTGCCGGGCAGCTTCACCGTCATGAAGACGTGCCACTTCCCCTCGTGGAACACCAGGGTGGGATCTTTCTGCGCGCGGCTCGGGTTGGTGTCGCGTTTTTCGGGGGCGATGAGAGGTTTGCTGTACTCCCACATGGCCGGGACCATGAATTCCACCGGTTCGCTTCTGGCGGCAGGATTCGGATTGCCGGCGCCGCCCTGCGGCTGCTTTTCGTCCGCGGCGGCTTTCGGTTCCCATGCGGCGAGAGCCGTGAAAAGGGTCGCACAAAGGATCAAGCTCTCGAAGACGCGTTTCATGGCGATGAATCTCCTCGTCGATCACGCGGATTCGAGAGCCCCATATCAGGCTCTTCGACTCTCGACTTCGAGACCAGAATAGCGGAAGGCGGCATCCAATGCCAGGACTCCGCCGCGTTGCGGATGGGTTCAAGGGCGGCGGATCCCTTGACGGGCCGCAGCTCCCGGCATACGTTCAGGAGTGACAACGCCGGCGTGAACTGGCCGGTTTAGCGGACAAATTGCATGCCTCGAAGGATGGACACGATGAACTCCAAGTTGAATAACCTGTTCGCGCGGCGGAGCATTCGGGCGTATCAACCAGGAGACGTAACGGAGGAACTGGTGCGGGATCTGCTGGAGGCGGCGATGGCGGCGCCGTCCGCGGCGGCCAAGGATCCCTGGGAATTCGTCGTCGTCCGCAATCGCGATATGCTGGCCAGGATTGCCGCGGGCCTGCCGAATGGAACCATGCTGGCCGGCGCCGGCGTTGGCATGGTGGTCTGCGGAGACATCCGCCGCGCCCACGATCGGCAGTCGTCGTATCTCCTGCAGGATTGCAGTGCGGCGATCGAGAACCTGTTGCTGGCCGCCTCCACGCTGGGGTTGGGCGCGTGCTGGCTGGGCATTCACCCGCGCGAGGACCGCATGAGGCACGTCCGCTCCCTGCTGAATGTGCCCGAGGAGGTCATTCCGGTGTCGGCCATCGCCATCGGCTGGCCGGCGGAGACGCCGGGACCTCGAACGCGTTTTCGAAAGGACGCTGTCCACGAGGAAACATGGTAGGGACGGCCAGTGCACGCGAACCGACGGCACGGGTGTGCCAGGGTCGGCGGCAGATGCCGTGTGCGGCGTTCCTCCATCGGGGGTTGAGATGTAGGTTCACTCGAGCCGAATCGAGTCCACCGCGAAGCGGACTCCTGAGGCGCCGGCGGGATCGAAGCGAAGATAGGTCACCTGGCCTCTCCACGCGGCGTTCTTCCCGAGGTCCAGCGTATAGTCGTGGAACTCGCCGTCGCCCGGCACTTTGAAAGACACGCTTGTCGCTTCCGTCGCTCGGGACCGCTTCGTCGCCCAGAAAAACTGTGCGGTGGCCGCCGCCGAACTCTTCATGCGTATCGACAGGCGCCGAAGCTGGGAGGCCTCGACGCGGACAACTTGGGTGGAAAGGGTCGGGTCGTGCCCGGTGGTCTCGCCTTCAAGGGCCCCGTCGCGGACCTGGATCTTCAAATCCCCGTTGACGATCCATCCTTCCGAGTCGCCTTGGGTATCGAATTGCCAGGCCGTTCTGTACTCGATCGGAGGCAGATCGTAAGGCCCGCGCCCGACGTCCTTGGGCACCAGGTTCGGCGGGAAGTTGCCGGAGTCGCACACGGCGTCGCGGAGAGCGTCGAGATGCCGGAACCCGAACTCGGCACACGGTTCGATGTAGCTCCCTTCGCCCCACTCGTTCCAGGGGCCGAGAATCATGATCCGCTTGCCCGCGGTCTTCGCGTAGTCGGCGGCCTCGCGGCAGGCACGGCCGAACAACTCGGGTGTGCGGTCGAAGATCGTGATCGTCTTGTCGCCGTGCCAGGGCTCGGCCGCCCAGCCGGTGTCGACGAGCGGGAAATACGCCAGCCCGGACGCGCGCCGGTCCGCTTCTCGCCATACCTCCGGGCTCGTTTCGACCACGTCCGCGTAGGGGAAACGGTCGCTGCCGGCGCGGCGATGCGCGAGTTGGAACGAGTGGTAGGAAGTGAACGCCTCATAGCCCTCGGATTTTAACTGCCGGCAGCCCGAGTCCGACTCGTGCGAACTCATGGCGACGAAGTAGATTCCCTTGTAACCGGCGTCGCGGGCCATCTGTTGCGAGAGGGCGTACAGTTCGGCGGCCTTCTCGCTTCCGCCGAGGTCGTTGCGGACATTGCCCGGCGCCCAAATGAACACGGCCGGCCGATCGTCGATGCGATAGTACTCCGGCATGCCGAAGTAGCGGTCGATCCAGAAGCGAGTCACCTCGCGCCAATCGTCCTTGGAATGGGTATTGGGCGGGTTGTGGTTCGCCCACATCACGGCCCACTTCAAGTGATTTCGGTAGCGGGTCTTTTGATAGGCGCTGTGAAGCCAGTGCTCCAGGTGCCGGCTGCCCCGGCACCAGTACCAATCGACCAGGAAGAAGTCGATGCCGTGCTCCGCCGCCCATTTGATCTGCCAATCGGCACACTCGGGGTTCGCTTCGTCGTACCAGCCGAGCACCGGCTTTCGCTCGGGAAAGGAAAGGATCGGCTCCCACCGCGACATCGAGTCCCAGCCGGGGAAATAGAAAGCCCCGACCTCCAATTCACTGCGAACGGGTTGCGGTGTGGGGATGTAGCCGGATTGAGGAACCTCGGGCGGGCGTGTCAAGGCAATCGACTGGCGGGCGCAAATCGGCTCCTCGCCGATACCGTCCAGCCGGACCGTCAGTTCCGCGCTGCCCGGCTCCGCCGCCTCGATCGACCAGGAGACCGTCTTGCGAAAAGCATGCGGGACCGGATCGAGCTTTTGCGCCGCGGCGCCGAGCACTTGGACGCCCTTGGGGACGCCGAGAGTTGCCGTGACGCCCTGGGCCGCGGATCCGCCAAGATTTCGCAGAACGCAAAGCACCTCGGTCGGCCGCCCGGCCCGGCACACTCCTTCGGTCGAACCGAAAAACGTGATCTCCAGCTCCGGCGGGCCGCCGGGATGCTCGCCGATTTCGATGGACTCAATCCGCGCACCGGCGCCGCGGAGGTCGGTCGGCGTCAGGCCGAGAACGAGGACCTGGTCGTCGGGGCTTTCCAAAGGCGGCAGTTCGATGTTGTACGTGTGCATTTTCCCGTCGGCTCGCAGCGGAAAGCCGGTCGGCTCCCAGCCGATTCGCCGGCGCGTGGCGCAGTAGACTCGCCCCGACTTCCCGCCGTCGACGGCCATGCGGACCGACGCATAAATCGCCCGTTCGCCCGGGACCGCCAGCGGAGGGCTCAGCAGGATCGGCGATCCGCCTTGGGAGGCGGCTTCCAGAAGCCCATTCCGCACCGTGGGCTCAGAGATCTCCTGGAGGGGCTGCCATGCTTGAGCGCCGGCCTTGAACTGCCACGACGCGGCGGACGACGGCTCCACCGCCGGGCCGTCGATGACGCGGATCCAGTCGATGGCAAACTCGCCGTCGCTGGGCGGGTCAAACCGCAGGCGGATGATCTTGCCGACCGCGTGCCAGAACGGATAGATCCGGTAGACGTGGAACTGGCCGTCGGGCTGCGCGGGAAACGCGTTCAGTTTTTCCTGGCTGAAACCGCCGAATTTCCCTTCCAGCGTTTCGGTCCAGAAGAGTTGGGCATCGGTCTTACCGGTCGTCTTCATGCGGATCTCGATCCGCTGGGTCGGCGCGGCCTTGAGTTCAACGAGCGGCCCGAACGTGATGGGATCGGTGCCGACCGTGCGGCCTCGAAAGGTGCCGCCGGCAACCGCGGCGTCAACGATTTGCCCGCCGAGGGTCCAACCCTCGTAGTCTCCGTCGCGGTCGAATTCCCATTGCGCGGCAATGCTCTTCGCCTTTCCGAGCGCGGGGAGAGTAAGAAGACCGACCAGTGCCGCTCCAACCATACCGATACACGCTTTCATCGTTGGCCTCGACTTGAGTGCGTCGTCTCGCATTCCGTACACCGATCCGTTGCCGTTGGACGACTGCTTATCATAACCGGAAGGCGCGCCGGATAGTACAAAGTCGGCCGAGGCGGGTTGGACCGAGTGAGCGCCCGGGGCTTGCACCGGGCGGGGGGGAGGATAAAATCAGGTGCATTCCGTGATTCTCAGTCTTCGAGGAGCAGCCATGAGTACGATGGGCGTGGATGTCGGAACCACCGGCTGCAAGGCCGGCGTCTTCGATTCGGAAGGAAACCTGCGGGCGCTGGCGTACCGCGAATATCCTCTCGTCAGCCCCGAGCCCGGTTGGGCGGAAATCGATTCGGCCCAGGTTTGCCGGCTCTGCCTGGAGGCCATCCGCGAGGCCGCTGGGGCATGGCGGGAGGATCCGGTGCGGGCACTGGGGATCTCGTGTCAAGGGGAAGCCTTCACGCCGATCGACGGCGATGGAAACATTCTCGGCAATGCCATGGTCTCCTCGGATGCTAGGGCAGCCGGCCTCGTCGGCCCCTGGAGCGATCGGTTCGGCCGCGACCGGCTCTACCAGGTCACCGGCCACACCCCGCACCCGATGTTCACCATCTTCAAGCTCCTTTGGCTCAAGCAAAACCGGCCCGAGGTTTGGAAAGCCGCCAGGCGGTTTCTTTGTTTCGAGGAACTGGTCCAGTCGCGGTTGGGGATCCAACCGG
The DNA here is from genome assembly GCA_013360685.1 of Pirellulales bacterium. Classification (GTDB taxonomy): domain Bacteria; phylum Planctomycetota; class Planctomycetia; order Pirellulales; family Thermoguttaceae; genus JABWBD01. The sequence goes on along the minus strand of JABWBD010000093.1, from coordinate 1,338 downwards.
CGATCAGTTGGCCGCTGGCCGGGCGGACGATGATGTTCAACGTCCGCACGCACCAGTGGGATGGCGACATCCTTGCCGCCGTGGAGCTCGATTCGTCGCGGCTGGCCCGTCCCCTGCCTTCGGGCGAGGTGGTCGACACGATCCCGCGGTCGGTTGCCGAAAGCCTGGGGCTGCCCGAGGGGGTGAAAGTCGTCGCCGGCGGCCACGACCAGCCTTGCGGTGCGCTGGGGGCAGGCGTGGTCACCCCGGGCCGTGCGATGTACGCCACCGGGACAGTCGAATGCATCTGCCCCGCCTTCGACCGGCCAATTCTTGACGAGGCCCTCTTCCGCAATAACCTCTGCACATACGACTATACGATCCCCGGGACCTATACGACCGTTGCCTTCAGCCTCACCGGCGGCAACCTGCTGAAATGGTTTCGCGATCAATGGGCGGCCGTGGAAGTGGAACATGCCCGGCGGAGCGGCGCCGACCCTTACGATCTTCTGCTGGCGCAAATGCCGACGGAACCGAGCGATCTGTTGGTTCTCCCCTATTTTACCCCCTCGGGAACGCCGAACTTCGACGCCGAGACCCCCGGGGCGATCGTGGGGCTGCGTCTGTCCTCGACGCGTCCGCAGGTGCTGCGGGCCCTCTTGGAAGGCGTGGCGATGGAGATGCGGCTGAACGTCGAGATCCTCGACGCCGCCGGCCTGCGGATCGACGAATTCCTCGCCATCGGCGGCGGCGCGAAGAACCCCGCGCTGACGCAATTGAAGGCCGACGTGCTCGGCCGCCCGATCACCACTCTTTCGGTGACCGAAGCGGCCTGTCTGGGCGCGGCGATGCTCGCCGCCGCGGCCGACCAGGGAGCCTCGCCCCGGCAACTGGTCGAAACGTGGGTAAAGCCAACGAGCGTGGTCGAGCCCGACAACCGCCGCGCATCGGTTTACAGCGAGCGTTTCACCTCGTATAAGGAACTTTATCCCACCATCAAGGAATTCACGCGGAAATCCAGGACCACGGCGTAGCGGTCTGGAAAAGGGGAGGGGCATTCGACCTTGCGGAAAGACGACGCCCCGTGCACCACATCCGGGAGCCAGTCGTTCTTTTGCCAACCGCCACAGCATACCGAACTACCACCGTCTGACACTTTGGAGACTTTTCATGATCCGCCCCACTGCCGGCTTCATCGTTTACGGCGTCCACAAGGATGGGCTTCAGGACCCGATGGGCCAGCCCTTCATCGACGACCAGCTTGTCGCCCGCTCCAAGAAGGCATTGGCCGACCAGGGGATCGACCTCGGCTCGCTCGGCGGCCAGTATCTCCGCCTCGACTGGACCGAGCCCACCCCC
>JABWBD010000092.1 GCA_013360685.1 Pirellulales bacterium | reverse complement strand
CGCCCCACGTCCCCACGCCCCACGTCCCCACGCCCCACGTCCCCACGCCCCACGTCCCCACGCCCCACGTCCCCACGCCCCACGTCCCCACGCCCCACGTCCCCACGCCTCCCGTCCCCACGCCTCCCGTCCCCTCGCCTCCCGTCCCCACGCCTCCCGTCCCCACGCCTCACGCCTCACGCCTCACGCCTCACGCTCCCCCGATCTCCTCACCTGGGGCCAAACCCATCTCCCCGACTACTTCAGCAAGCCTCCTTCCACCATGCACCGCTGGATGGCCGAGCGCCTCGACGCCATGTCCTCCCATCGCGGCAGCAAGCTCAACGTCCTCGGCCCCAGGGGTGGAGCCAAATCCACGCTTGCAACCCTTGCCTATCCCTTGCGCGCTGCGCTCGAACATCGTGAGCCCTACATCTGGATCATCTCCGATACCAGACCCCAGGCCCACGCCCACCTGGAAAACCTCAAGGCCGAACTCCTCGACAATCCTCACCTCTCTCGTCGCTATCCCCACCTCGTCGGCTGCGGCCCCGTCTGGCGCGCCGGTACAATCGTCCTTCGCAATGGCGTCGCCATCGAGGCCTTCGGCACCGGACAGCGCCTCCGCGGCCGCCGCCGTCGCCACCACCGCCCCACCCTCATCATCTGCGACGATCTCCAAAGCGATCGCCACATGGAGTCCGCCCTCCAGCGCGGCCACGCCCGTACCTGGTTCCACGGCACGCTCCTCAAGGCCGGCTCACCGGAAACCAACGTCGTCAATCTCGCCACAGCCCTCCACCGCGAAGCCCTCGCCCTGGAACTCGACCAGACGCCCGGCTGGACCAGTCGCATCTTCCGTTCTATCGATCCTTGGCCCTTCCACATGGACCTCTGGGAACAGTGGGAAACCATCTACGCCGATCCCGCCAATCCCGAAGCCCGTGAAGCGGCCCGCAAGTTCTACGAGCGTCACCGCGCCATGATGGATTCCGGCGCCTCCGTCCTCTGGCCGCAGGTCGAGGATCTCTACACCCTCATGTGCCTCCGCGCCGAAAGCGGCCGGTCCGCTTTCGAACGCGAGAAGCAGAACTCCCCGGTCAATCCCGATCTCTGCGAATGGCCTGAAAGCTACTTCACCGAGGCAATCTGGTTCGACGATTGGCCCCACAACCTTGCCCTCAAGGTCATCGCGCTCGATCCCAGCAAAGGCAGCGACTCCGAGCGCGGCGACTACTCGGCCTTCGTCCGCTTAGGGATCGACCGCCAGGGCATCCTCTATGTCCAAGCCGATCTTGCCCGCCGCCCCACTCCCCAGATCATTGCCGACGGCGTGGAACATTACCGCCAGTTCCGTCCCCACGCCTTCGGCGTCGAAGCCAACCAGTTCCAGGATCTCCTTGGCCGGGAGTTCGTGGCCGAATTCCGCCGCCAGGGCCTCCTCGGCGTGAATCCCTGGATGATCCAGAACGACGCCAACAAGCTCGTCCGCATCCGCCGTCTCGGCCCGCTCCTCGCCGCCCGCCGTTTGCGGATGAAGTCCGACTGTCCCTCCACGCGCCTCATGGTCCATCAGCTTCAGGAATTCCCCATCGGCGATCACGACGACGGTCCCGACGCCCTGGAAATGGCCGTCCGCCTCGCCGAAGAGCTCCTCGCCGGACACCACGACGACGGCCTCGGCAATCGCCTCCCCCTCTGAAAGGCCCGCGACATGACCTCTTTCTTCTCGTTCCCAGCCTCCGCCTTCTTCTCGTTCCCAGGCTCCGCCTTCTTCTCGTTCCCAGGCTCCGCCTTCTTCTTCTCGTTCCCAGGCTCCGCCTGGGAACGCCCTATCTTGCAGGCTCCGCCTGCTCCTGTCATACGTCCCACGAGTCCCACAAACGGCCCCAACTCAACTCCCCTCTCCCATTAGTCCGATGTTTCCAGATCCCTCCAATCATTCCCCAGACTCAAACCGCCCGGCCTCCCGATCCACGCAACATGCTACTATCAGGTGGACAGTAGTTGCGTGCAAAACCGTAGACGCAAATCCCAACCCCTCAGCCGCTTACGACCACTCGCCAATCTCCAACTTCAACGCAACACCCGGCTCGATGCGTTGCACGCGGCCAAGAAAAAGTGACCAGCTCCGCAAGACCTTGGATCTCCGCCCCCATGAACCCGCTACTCTTGCCGCCGGCGCAGTCTTGGTTCAGAATAGGGCCGTCCAAAGCTCGTGTTCGAGAGGCCAATAATCAGTCCAGAAATAATCAATGAGGCAGTCATGACAAAGCAGACAGACCGTCGCGGTTTCTTGAGCAAGACCTTGTTGGGCACTGCCGGGGCAGGTGCGCTTTATTCGGTGGAGGAGCAGATCCTCCTGGCGGCCATGCAGGATGGAACGAACCCAGCGCTGGCCAATCAGGCGGCCCCCTCTCCCGGGCAGATCCCCTGCGGTCAGATCGGCAAGCTGAAGGTCAGCCGGATGCTGATGGGCGGAAACCTCATCGGTGGCTGGGCCCATAGCCGCGACCTGATCTATGTCTCGAAGCTCTTCACCTCGTACAACACCGAGCCCAAGGTCTTCGAAACCCTCGAACTGGCCGAGCAGCAGGGCATCAACACCATCCAACTCGACCCCCGCTGCCAGGATACGATGCTCAAGTATCAGAAACAGCGCGGCAGCAAGATGCAGAGCCTGCTCTGCATCGCGCCGGATGCCAATGAAACCAAGATGCGAGACCAGATCAAGATGGTCATCGACAAAGGGGCCACGTTCCTCTACACGCACGGCGGCGTCACCGACCCCTTGACCATGACCGGCCAGTACGACGTGATCGGCAAGGCGATCGACCTGATGAAGGCCGAAGGGGTGCCGGCGGGCGTCGGCGGCCACGCGCTGGAAACCGTCGTGGCGTGCGAGAAGCAGAATCTCAATCCCGATTTCTACGTGAAGACCTACCACTTGGATCGCTACTGGTCGATGAGTCCGGAGGAGAAACGTGAGCCCTTCTGCTGGTTCAAACCGCAGAAAGCCGGACACGGCGAGTATCACGACAACATGTGGTGCTTGAACCCGGACGAGACGGTCGAATTCATGGCAAAGGTCGAAAAGCCGTGGATCGCCTTCAAAGTGCTGGCCGCCGGCGCGATTCCCCCGCGGATGGGCTTTTCCGCCGCCTTCCGCAACGGCGCCGATTTCATCTGCGTCGGCATGTTCGACTTCCAGGTCGCGGAAAACGTGAAGATCGCCCTCGACGCCCTGGCAAAAACCGAGGACCGCAAGCGGCCCTGGCGAGCGTAGCCCCTCTACGCCGTCGGCGGTTCGGCGAGCGTGTCGAGATTCGCCGCCAGTCGGGCCAACTCCACTGCCGACTCCACTCCGATTTTCCGATAGACCGCTGCCCTGACGCGGTCCACCGTCCGAGTACTTACATCGAGCCGGCGGGCAATCAATTTGTTTGGCTCCCCGCGGACCATCAAATGCATCACGCGTCGCTCCCGTTCGTCGAGCGCGTCGAAACGCCGCACCACTGCCGTCCGCTTCTGCCTATCGGCCTGTACGCCGGCGGCCCGTTCGATTCCGCTGCCGATGGCCTTTTCGAGTTCTTCCCGAGAACAGGACTTCGCCAGCACGGTCATAGCGCCTTGCTGCATGGCCTGCACAACCATCGCCACATCGGCATCCGCGCTCGTAAGAACCACCGGAAAACGGCAACCCCTTCTTGACAGCGAGGCCAACAAATCTAGCCCGCTCCTCCCGCCCATGCCGAGATCGGCGAGAATGCAGCCGGGTCGCAGCGAGTCCAGCGCCCCCAGGAACCGCTCGGCCGATGAGAACATCTGGCATTCGATCCCCAGCCACGCGGCGACTGCGAGGATGATGTCTCGCGCGACATCGTCGTCAATTACGTACAGCGCCGGGTCAAACCGACCCATGGTGCACCTCCGTTCTGCCGTCGGCGGATGCAGCTCAGCTTGTGGAGTACTGCCAGCTCGCCACGGAGCCGAAATCTACCATCCAGGCACTTTCCAGATCCAACCAACCGGGGAAGGCGGCAAGAACCACCGAAAACGCATGGCTCCTATAGGGTATATCGCAGATCGAATGGCCCGTTTTGAGTCAAACCGCCCCAGTTGCCTTGCGGTTATCCACAGTGCCCATCCCTCGTTGATGTGGTTTCCATCTTTTTGTGACGGCTTTGACAAAGATAGCCGTTGCGGGGTGACCGGATCGGCAACCAAAGCCCGGAAATCACTACACGGCACGATTGTGGCTTGACCTCGTTCAGTCCCTCAATCTTGAGGGGGCCTTGTCCGCACGCTTGCCGGGTCGTCGCCGCTCTGGACGACCATGCGGACCAACTCAGCCACGGAGCCCGCCCGCATCTTCACGAGGATGTCGTGCCGGCGGTTCTCGACGGTTCGCACGCTGACAGCCAGTTCTTGCGCGATCACCTTGTTCGGCTTGCCTTCCAGGATCCGCTCGAGCACATCGCGTTCCGCCGCATTGAGCCGTGCAAGTCGCGCATGCACGTCCTGCCGCCATTGGCGTTCGTTCCGCCGCGACGCGTCTTCGGCCAGCGCCTCGCGAATCGCCTGCCAGAGATCGTCGTCGTGGTACGGCTTGTCGAGGATCGTCAACGCTCCCTTCTTCATGGCCTCCACGGTGACCGGTGTCCGAGCATAGGCAGTGAGAAGGACTGTGGGGAGAGTGATGTTCCGTTCGCGAAGACGCGTCAACAGCTCCAGCCCGCTCATCCCCGGCAGCCGCAAGTCGCTCACCAGGCAGCCCGGCCGGTCGTTCTCGTAGCTGTGGAGGAAGTCCTCGGCCGAGGAAAACGACTCCGAGCGGACATTCATCGAAGTGGCCAGCGCGCAGATCGACTCCCTCGCTTGATCGTCATCGTCGACAACGAATACCGTAGGTTCGGTGGACGTCATACGCCCATATTGCGCGGTCCAACGAAGTCCGTCAAGACTAGCGCCGCCTGCCGCGCCACAATCTACGCACGAATAAAAAACTAAAGCACGTCACTTTGGATTAACTCCAACGGACGCACCGACTGCACGAGGCTGTCCAAGCCGCCATTGGCCAAGAAGTTACAGACCGGCACCTCCAGAATCACGGTGCCGTCGAAACCCCACGAGCGGAGCTGCCGAAGAAACGATGGCCAAGGAACATTGCCGAACAACAGCGGCTGGTGGTCCTCATGATGGATGTCGTGGCAGTGGACGTGGGCAACCCGGCGGAGCAGGTCTTCGGGAGGATCAAGGCCGTCGCCAAGGCGTCGATGGTTCATCGCGGCATGGCCGAAATCCCAGCAGGCTTCGACGCCGCCGCGGCGGACCACCTCGAGCAGTTCATCGTACCGGTCGCCGATCCGCCGCATCGCCTCGCCCCGAACGGGTGCGATCTGCAATTCGGCGACCACTTGGACCTCGTCGCCGTGCCGCTGGGACCACTGCCGCGCCCACTGGAAGAACCGCACCGATTGTTCGACCAACTCGCCCCGCGGTTTTCCCGCATCCGCGGCCGGATGGATGTTGACCACGGTCGGGCTCCCCTGCAGTTGGGAGATCTTGCGCCCCAGGACCAGAAAACGCTCGTGAAGGCTGCGGCAGAAGTTGTCTTCGCCGGGAGCGAAGAAGGCTGGGTTTCGGGGCGTGCCTTCGCTATAGGGGTGCAGAGATACGCGAAGGCCGGCCACCGAACATTGCCGCGCGTGGTCCAACACCCCGTCGTCGTCCGTTTCATACAGAACCGGCGCCTCCACGGCTTCGACACCGAGTTCCCGGAGGTACTCTAGGACATTGCGTTCTCCGAAAAGCCGCCGGTAATCGTCGCGCCGCGAAAACCCGGCGTCGAGCTTGATGCCGATCCGCACGTGTAATAACACCCTTTCCATCCTGGCGAAATCCTCGTTCCCAGGCTCCGCCTGGGAACGCACCACCTTGCAGGCTCCGCCTGCTGGCCTCGCATGGCCTCGAACGCACTACCTTGGCCTCGTGGCCTCGTTCCCAGGCTCCGCCTGGGAACGCACCACCTTGCAGGCTCTGCCTGCTCCAACCCGAGCGTAAAGGACCGAATCGAACCGTTCTTCCATCGCCCCAACCTACGAATGGTACGGGCTCTCCGCCAGGTCGTCCAGGCCGAGCGGGTATTGACCCGGTATCCCCGCTGAGGAAAATGGAAAAGAAACAGTGGGAACGGAATGAACTCCGTTTTACAACGTGGCAATTCGCAAGGAACTCGTTGACAAGGCGATTGGTTTCACGCGGCCCGATCGGGTGCCGATCGTGTTCTGGAACCGCGACCAGACGGAAGGCGACGTGATGCTGTACCATCTCTCGCTGGGCCTTGAGCCGCGAGAGGATCCCTCGAAGAACGCTTGGGACTGGTCGGTGAATGAGTGGGGCTACAAGCTCGAGTCGATGAACGACGGCACGATGGGCCATCCCGTCCGGCCGTTTTACCCCGACCTGCCCAGGGCCGCGGAGATCCACCTCCCGCCGCTCCGCGAAGAGGAACGCATGGCGGCGGTTTCCGGATTCCTGGAGACCTGCGGCGACCGCTACCGCCTGGCCAGCCTCGACCTGAGCGGCTTCACGGTGTACACGCTCCTGCGGGGATTTGAAAACAGCATGGAAGACGTGCTCCTGGCACCGGAAGGGTTCGCCGCCTTGATCGACGCGATCCTCGTCTTCGAGTGCGACTTGATGCGAATGGCCGCCCGGCACGGTTTCCACGGCATCCACCTGGCCGACGACTGGGGCACGCAGAGCGGTCTGATGGTTTCTCCGGATCTGTGGCGGCGCGTGTTCAAGCCCCGCTACCAGCGGCAGTTCGCCCTGGCGCACGAACTGGGGCTCCACGTCTGGTATCACTGCTGCGGCAACCTGACCCGGATCGCCGCCGACTTCCACGAGATCGGCGTCGATGTGCTCAACGTAGCGCAACCGAACGTCGTAGACGTCGGGCAGGTTGGCAGGCAACTCCGCGGCAAGCAGTGCTTCATGGTGCCGATCAGCTACCAGACGGTCTCCATTCGAGGCACGCGCGACGAGATCTTCGCCGAGGCCGAGCGGCTCTACGATCGACTCGGGACGGACGCCGGCGGATTCATCGGATACGTCGAGGAGTACGGCTGCATGGGCATGTCGGCAGAGAATTACCGCGCCTGCGGCGACGCATTCCGGCGATTGACGGCCGACCGCTCCTCGTGATCCTCGTTCCCAGGCTCCGCCCTCAGTGTATCCTCGTTCCCAGGCTCCGCCTGGGAACGGTAGATCTTGCAGGCTCCGCCTGCTCTGCCGAGCCACCCACTGCCCAGCGGTCACTACTCTTGTCAGTAGGACCAGCCTTGGTTGGATCGCACGAGGCGGAGCCTCGAAGATAGGGCGTTCCCAGGCAGAGCCTGGGAACGAGTTTATCCCAGGCAAAGCCTGGGGACGAGTTTACTTCTCCAGCGGAGTCGCGTCGAAGACCAAGACCCCGAACGGCTCCAACTCGAAACGGTGCTCCTCGCCTGCGCTCAGTTCGATCGCCGGCTTTCCGACATCTTCCTTCCAGGGGCTCTTGAGGGTGTACTTGCGGGGCGCTCCGTCGGGCAATTCGAGGGCCTTGCCGATGTCGAGCGTGATCCCGGCCGGCTTGTCGTCCGGGTTGCGGAGCCCGAGCACGGCCTTCGCCTTGGACCAGGACGCCCAGCCGTAGACCTCGCCCTGGTCCGGGTCGCCGCCGACCCAGTGCGTATCGGCAAACACGTCGGCGTGGCCTCGCGACCAGCGCGCGGCTTCGGCCAGCACGTCCCAGAACTCGGGAGTCATCCGCTCCGGTGTGATATAGAGCTCCTGCAAGTTGACCCCGGTGGCGAAAAACGACCGGATCTCGTCGGTCACGTCCTTCGGATCGATGCTCCCTGGAGGATTCTTGGGATCATACGGGTTGCCGGCTAGCGGCAGGAGATTGATGAACACTCCATGGATCATCAACGAGCTGATCGGGTAGAGCGGTCCGCGGCCGAGGGTCCAGTTGCGGACGGAGCCGTCGCGGTACGTGATCCATTTCTGCCGATCGGAGCCCTTGCCGGTGTTATGGGTGTCGGCGTTCTGCCGCCAGATGGAATCGGCATAGCGGAGCCAGAAGGGCGACGGCCAGGAGCCGGTCGACGGATTGACGAATACGGTCGGGTCGAGCCGGCGGAGCTCCTCGATCACGCGGAGCAGTCCTTCGACGTCGCTGCGGTACGCCTCGGCGCCGGAGCGGTTGTTGCCCGCGCCGAACCCGTCGAACTTGAAGTAGGCCATGCCGTAGTCGCGGACCATGCCGGTGCAGGCGCCGGCAAAACGCGCGTAATACCGCGGGCCCGCGAGCGTGAGGCCCATACGGCTGATTTCGAAACCCATCTTCGTCCCGTTCTCGAGCCGGGCAGGTTTGCAGGGATAGCCGCCGAAGGGAGAAAACCACACGCCCAGCCGGGCGCCGTATCTGGCCGCCGTTTCGCACGCGGGGGCGAAGCCGTTGGGGTGCCCCTGGTGGAACTGCCAGACGAGCGCCGGGTCGTCCCACATGAAGTCGTGCGCGAAGGCGTCCATCTTCACGCCGCGTTTTTCGACCAGTTCCCGCCCGAATTCCTCGATCAACTGCAGCCAGAGCTCTTCCTGCTTCAATCGAAATGCCTGGGCCTCGTCCGGCTTCTTGGCCGTCATCAGGCGCCAATACCCGCAGCCGATTTCACTGCCGTTGTTGTAGTGCAGGAGCTGGCGATAGGGCTGCGCCCGCTCTCGTTCGAGGTAGTAGAGGAAACCGCGGCGCAACTGTCCGGCGGGCACCACGCCCACGACGGAACTGGCGGCAAGCGGCTTGCCCTGCTCCAGGCCCGACGCCGCCATGTAGCTTGAGCGGAACCGCTTCGGTCCGGCAGCCGAGTCGGGGTCGAGCAGTTGGCTCGCCGACATGGGATGGTCGCAGGCGAAGAAGGTCTGGCCGGCCACGACCGGCGAACCCTCGACGCTGCCCACAACCGCCGCTTCCGGCGCGGCCAGCTCCCAGACGACGATCTCCTGGACCTCCAGCGGGCCTCCTTTTCCGCGCACGACGATCTCCTGCCTCAGGTAATTGGCCCCGTCGCGAAGCACGGCTTTCCACTGGACGGCGAGCTTGCCGTCGGGCGAATCGAACGCGGCGGTAATCTGCTTGCCGGCGGACCGGTCCGCGAGCCGAGCGGCTTGAGGATTTGCCTGGACATCCCCAATCTCCGGCTTCCCGGCGAGCTTCAGCTCGGATGCCTTTACAGTCCTGGTCCCCGGCAGGGGAGTGTTGGCCAAAACAACCTGGAAGCACTCTGCCGAACCCAGGTCGATTGTGGCCCCAGCGAGTTTGTTCGCCAGCATCAGCGGCTTGAAGGATCCGTCCTTGCTTTGCCAGGAGAAAGCAATGGCTTCGTTCTCGAGAGTCCAAGAAGCGATGTCCGCTTCCGCTCGCGCTTTTCCGGGGTCGGGACCCGGGAATTCGAGTGCATCGACTCTCGCGCCGGCAAGAGCCGACAGCATGGTCAAGACAGCCGCAACGGCAAACCGGGCAAGTGGCGATCGGGTGTTCATCTCGTGGTTCTCCGTTTTCCGGTCGTGACAGGAAATGCACCTTTGGGCTACCCCTTCTCTTTGTAGACGACGTCCACGGCCAGACCCGCGGCCAGCAGCAGCACGGCCTTGCTGTCGCTGAGGTCGCCGGTGAGATTGATGACATAATTGTCGGCGCTGGTGAAGAATTCCTTGCCCAGTCCGGCCCACTTCTTGCTGACCGTGCCGATCTCTTCATCGCCCACCAGGAACCGGAAGTTCCATCCCTTCCAGTCTCCCTTGACCAACGCCACTTCCTGGCCGCCGGAGTCGAACACGCGGAAGGCCCCGCCCAGGGAAAGCAGCTTGCTCTGAAACCAGCCGACGACTTCGCCGTTGCCGTCGAGCACGTCGACGCGAGATCGAAGCAGGGCGACGCCTTTCTTGATCGAGAAGAGGACCTTGCCGGCCTTGGGATCGCTGCCCTCGTAAACCACGACTTTCGTCGGCAGCAAGCGTTTGTTGACCACGAGCCGAAGCAGGTGGATGAGGGTGCCCGGCTCTTCCTTGGCGATGGCGATCTGTTGGTTGGAGGCCGGGTCCAGGATGTCAAAGGTATCCGCCAGTTTGAACATGCCGACATGTTCACGGACAAAAAAGGTCGAACGCCCGCCAAGCATGGGATTTTCTCCTCAGTTGTTAACGATCAATCCGTCGGTATTCGATCAGGACCGAACCCGGGCGATCGGGGATCGCCACACGCATCTGCTGATTCGGCGACATGCTCACAAGGATTCCCACAAAGAAAACCACCCTCCACCCGACGCTCCCCATCCGTCGCGCCGGACGGGCAGCGGCCGAGTGCCTGAGAATGCTTGGCCCAGCGGTCGGATTCATCGGACGTTTCCCCCAACATTTCGGGCGTGGTTCAAGAAACGGGAACAGACGCCTCGCCTTGGCACGTTTTTCGGGGTGCCAGACAAGGCGGTCCCCGCTGCCAGGCCGTCCTCTTCAAACCAGCGGCAAGGCGGGAGGCGTAACCGACATTCTTACAACGGAAGGTTCCCGTGTACATAGTTGTCGTAGGGCCCCAGTCGCCGAAGTACGTGGCCGTCCAGAGCGCGTGCAGCGAGGGAAACAGCAACCCGAGCCAAGAAGTTCCGCCTGTTTTCGGCAACCAGCCGGCTGCTTAAAGTCGATAAGATAGGGAGAGCAAGGCTTCTCAGATTTCTGTCCACCAGTCTTGGGGCGATCTGGGCAACCGGCTCCTCTTCGGGAACGGGCCGGGGCTACCCACATAGTTTTCGCAAGGAGGCTGTCATGAAACACCGCGTAGGGATCTGCGGCTGCTCGATGCTGGGGGTTTCCCTTCTGATCGGTGTCTCCGTCGCTCGAGGTCAGATCCTCCCCTCGCCGGCCCCCGCATTCGAGCCGAGTGGGCCGGTGCTGGTCGACGGGCAGGGCGGCCCGGTGGAATCGCCGGTCCCGCCGTCTCAAGAGGGTTGGAATCGCCCTTGGCAGTGGACAAGCCCGGTGGGGCAAGGGCCGGCGACCCAGTCGCCATCGCCTCCTCCTTCGGAAGATGGCGCCGGATACCGCTACGAGCACACGGTCGTGAACCCGCAGGGCGAGATGACGATGTCGCGCGAGCGCACGACCACGGGCGACGGCTTCTCGTACCAGCGGCAGCACGTCTGGACAGCCCCCGACGGCGCCGTCGTTCGCCAGCACACGTGGAGCGGTACGCAGTCCGACCCGTACAACTACCATCGCGAAAAGACCATGACGCTGCCCGGGGGACGCACGATGACGCACACCCAAAGCCGCACATGGGACGGCGAGACCGGCACGATGGAGCGGACGTTTGAGGGGCCGAATGGCCAATACCGCGAACAGAGCCGTCCTTGGACTCCGGACGACGTAACGAAGCCGAGTGTTTCCGGCGAGACGATCGCCGCCGATTCGGTTCCCCCAGAAGGCGCCGAGGCGGGAGCGGTTGCTCCGTCCGCCGATTCGGAGCAGGAAGAGAACGGGTTTTTCGGCAAGCTCAAGGCGTGGGGCAAGCGGACCTTCGGACCGGGAGATCGGGCCTCCAAGTCGACGGGACGTTCGGGATTCACCCTCGGCTCCGGCGCTCGCAACCGCGTCGGAACATCGGCCGCTCCACGTGGGCTGTCCAAGCAGACCCCGGGACAAGCATCATCAACCTTCAAGGGTGGTCATGCCGCGATGGGTTCGACTTCCCCGGGCCGGTCCGCCGCGGCACATGCTGGAAAGCCGCGTTGATATGGTGCGGTTGCGGCGCCTCCAACTGGCTTCGGCTCTGGCCGTGTGGATGGCCCTGACGACGGCCACACGCGCGGAGGATCCACCGCCGTCGGAGATCGGAGCTTTCGTGGAGCAGACGGCTTATCTGCCTCACAGCGACCGGCAGCTCTGGACCGAACGCACCGGGCATGACGAGTCTCCGGCGCAGGGGCAGTTCGGTCTGGCTGAGCGGATCAATGCATTGACCCGTGGCCGCGTCCAATTGGAAGGCGGCTACATTTTCACATACGACCGTGGGGAAGACGTCTCGGTCACCGAACACGCCCTGCCCGATCTTCTCCTGCGGATCGGCCTGACCGAACGGCTCGAATTGCGGGTCGGCTGGCCCGGTTACCGCTCGGTCGACTACGGCGGCGATTGGGGCGACCTGTCGTACGACGAGACGCTGGATCCGAACGTCGGCTTCATGTTCGATCTCTGGCAGCAGTCCGGCTGGCGGCCGCAGACCGCCCTGTCGGCCGCGGTTCCGATCGCGATGGAAGACGATCCGCTGGTCTTCGACAGCCTCCAGCCGGTGGCCCAGCTCCTATATCTGTGGTATTTGAATGACCGTTGGTCGATCGGCGGGACGACCGGCATGGCAATTTTCGAGGAGTACGGCGATCGCTATGGACAGTTGCAGCAGTCGCTCGACGTCGACTACGTGCTTTCCGACCGGCTCGGCACGTTCGTGCAGTGGACTGTACTGATGGATCACGGTTCGGAAGACGACGGCAGCCAGCACCTGCTATCGGCTGGCTTGGCACGTTTGTGGACCGAGCGATTCCAAACGAGCCTGGAGATGGGCGCAGGGCTGAACCAGCGCGCCCCCGACTTTCTGGCTGCGCTGCGATTCGCGTATCGGTTCTAGCACCGCTGCCCAATCCTCAACTTCCAATGGACCGACGAAAGCAGAGGCGAGTTCAATCTCACGGCGATGTCCGCGCCGGCGGTTTGACGTCGGCGCGGAAGGCAATCATGTAGTGGGTCAGCAGGGTGCGGGCCGCTCGCGCATCGGCGCGGCCGACCATCTGCACCCTGGCGATCTCGGGCGTGACGAAACCGAGCAGGAACCAGCGGCTCTTCGGAGCGAACTTCGCTGCCTCGGCGCCGGCGCGGATGAGAACCGGCGTTCCTGCCCCTTCGATCTCCAGCAGCACGACCCCTTGCTGGGGACCGGTGCCCAGCACGACGCAAGTCAGTACGATCCCTTCGCCGACCTGGTCCACCTGATCGGCGGCGAAACGGTTGATCGCCTCAAAGTGCTCGCGAGTCCAGGGGATCTTGCCGATCGCCGCGAATTTCTCGTTTGCGACATTGGCCACGTTGTGCAGCGATTGCTGCGCGCGGCCCGGCGGCGAACGTTGGCTGAGAGACTCAACGTGCCTGGCGAGGGTCATCTGCATGGCCAGGTCCGCCAGTTTTTGGTACTGCTCGGCCACGGCCGGCTTCCAGCCGAACGCGGCGCAATCCGTGAAAAGCCGGTTCATCTGCGCCGTGGAAACGACCGTGCGGAGCGACTCCCGTTTTTCCGGCAACGGCTCCAGAGTCCCCGAGGCCAAGGCGGCGAGCCGGCGAAGGTACTTGATATGGCTCGCGTACCCGAACTCGGCCCTGAGATGTACGAAGGTGTTGATGCCCAGCACGTGCCCTCGCTCGTCCATCAGCGGGCCGCCGCTGCTGCCCGGAGAGATCTTGGCGTCGTGCTGGATCCAGACGAGGTCGGCCGGGGCGCGGAGCCGCGCCACGAGGTGCCGCGCATCGCTGTCCAGCAAGTCCTTCGTCGTAAGCACCCGGCTGACAATCCCTTTGGAAAGCGAGAAATCGGCGTTGTAAGGATGGCCGAAGGCAAAGACCTGTTCGCCCAGCGCAGGACTCCCGTCGTATCGGATGTCCAGGGCGCCGAGTTGTGCCGGAGGGTTCCGGATGCCCACGATTGCCAGGTCCCGCTGAGGATCGCGCGCTACAATCCCCGCCAACTCGAGCCGTGTTCCGTCGGCCAACTTCACACGGGCGGCCTTCGTGATGCCGGCGATCAGGTGATGATTCGTCGCGATCCAACCGCGATCATTGATGACAAACCCGGTGCCCGACTGGGTCCCATTGCCGACCTCCAGCGGCAACTCGAACTTCACAATCGCCTTTTCCACCTCCGCGAGAGAGCCGGCGGTCCTGACGCCTCCCGGCGCCGGCTCGACGGCGACAACTCCCCCACCGGGCGGCGCAATCTCCGGTTCGACGCCGGCCGATGCCTCGACCGGCGCCGCGCGCGGTGCGAGTGCCGTCTCCCGCTGCCGAGCGGAGGATTCGTCTGGTTCGACTGCCTTCTCGGGCGCCGAGTCGTGCGTCCCGCTCTCTCCTTGCCCCGCGGCCGCAGGGGCGTCGGCCGCCGTTGTTTTCTGCGGTCCAACGCGATCGGCATCGCCAACATGCGAGTCGAGCACCCCACGCATCGCCCAGAGGATGACTACGAGGGCACCGCAAGCACCGCCTCCCCACAACCAAGCACGTCTGCGCCGATGGGGAACTTCCTCAATGCCTCTGGGTCCGGACCTAACCTCAGCACCATCGAAATCCGGCCGCGCCGGAACGGTCAGCCTCCGCCCCTCGCTATCGGCGAGAAGGCCCCCGGAGAGCCTTCTCCCATCGGACGACTCCGATGCCGGTGTCTGCCCGGTTTCCGCTGTGGGCCCGCCGAGAATCTGGATGTAATTCCGCGATCCGCATTTCGGACAGGCACCCTTCTTGCCGGCGTCTTGGGCCGAAAATCGATGGCCGCACTGAAAACAGGCGAAGCCGGTCGTCACGTGATCGCTCTACCTAGGCTCGGTGGGATGCAACCCCGCAGCACGGCCGCTGGGTGTTTTGGGGGGTGTTTATTCAATCTAACCGATGAGACCCGACACGGCCAGTTGCACCGCTCGATTGGCCGGTACGATTCGGAGGGTCTCGCCTCCATCAACCCGAAGCGCAACCGAGGACGCCCCAACAACTTGCCATCGAGTGGATCTTGGATCCTAAGCCTCCACGCGAAGCCGGCTTCCCAAGTTGCCCGGATCAGACGAGAATGGGGGGAGATTGGGACAACCTCGACCCGCAAGGCGATCGGAAGAAACAGACTTACCCTTTCAGCCGGGCCGGATCATTTGGAGCCAATTCGCTTAGAAGTAGCCGGATCGTCGATAGGAGAGTTTGGGGTGGGGCTGCGGGATACGAAAACGCGGAGTGAGGCTGAGACCTTCCTGCAGAACTATGATTGCGCGGCTGGGGAATGCTCCTCCTGGGCCTCAAGCCTCCCGGAACGCCCCGCCGGTTTGCGAGCCAGCGAGATTCGTACCTACCAGGATTGCATGGCGGTCTTGAGCGAGGCTTTGTCGCAAGTCGCGGGAGGCATTCCACAAAGCCCGGCTGCCCGTCCTGTAATGGCCGGTGGTCAAACGACGGACCTGGCCGAGCGGTCTGCCATCCTCCTGGCGGTCACGCGACAACTCATTCAGGCCCTGAGCGACAGCGGATGGGTTTGCCGCGAGGATCTGGAATCGCTGCTGGCCAACCTGCCGCCAGATCGGCGACTCCTCTGGGTCCACCACCTGGTGCACTGCCTGGCCCAGCGTTTTCGGTCGGGCGGCCCGATCGTGGAAGGGGAGATGGAGTCTGTCCCGCTGCAGGTCCTGGGCGAGTTTCTCCTCTTGGAGCAGATCGGCCGCGGAGGAATGGGCACCGTTCACAGGGCCCTCGACATGCGGCAAGACCGTTGCCTTGCCCTGAAAGTGCTACCCGACAGCCGCATGGAAACGGTCCACTACTTCAAGCAGGAGTTCCGAGCGCTGGCCGAGTTGGTCCACCCGAACCTCGTGGTACTCGAAGAACTGCACACGGCGGGCGGCCGTTGGTTCTTTACGATGGAATTGGTCGAAGGCTGCGACTTTTGCCGGTACGTTCGCGGCAAAGATGCCCCGCCCGGCGAAGCATCGTGGGAGACGGTGGTTACCGAACTGTTTGACAGGCCGGCGGTCGGTGCGACAAGAGCGGAGGCCCTCCGCGAACCGGCCCAGTTCGATCGCCTGCATGCCGCGATGGTGCAATTGTGCGAAGGCGTCGCCTTCCTCCACCGGGCCGGCAAATTGCACCGCGACATCAAACCCTCCAACGTTCTGGTCACCGCGGAGGGCCGAGTTGTGCTGGTCGATTTCGGCCTCGTCTCCGAGTTGGGACGCCTGGGCAGTCAGGTTGCCGGCCGCCGCATGCTGATGGGGACGCTCCCCTACATGTCGCCGGAACAGGTCGCCGAGCAGGCCCTGAGCGAGGCCAGCGATTGGTATAGCGTCGGCATATTGCTCTACGAGGCTCTCTGCGGCAAGACGCCGTTCGAAGGGGACATCGCCGAGGTCATTGCGCAGAAGAGTGCCGATCTGCCGCCGCTTTCCTCCGACAGCGTGCCGCCGGAACACCGGGATCTGGTAGCTCTGGTCTCGGAGTTGCTGCGGCCGAAGCCTCTGGATCGCCCCACCGCCGACCAGATTCTGGAAAGGCTTTCGGGGCGGCCGGCATGCAAGGAATTATCCCGTCTGGACGTCGCCGCGCAGTGCTGGCTCCTTGGACGCGAACGCGAGTGTGAGGAACTGGCCGTGGCCTACCGCTCTGTGAAAGCGGGTGCGGCGGTGAGCCTTTTCGTCCATGGAGAACCGGGTGTCGGCAAGACGGCTTTGGTTCAGCATTTCTTGGACCTCCTTGAAGTCTGCGACGGCGTGCGCGTGTTCCGTGGGCGCTGCTATGAACGGGAATCGGTGCCGTACAATGCTCTCGACAGCCTTGTGGACACCTTGGCGGAGCACCTTGCCGGTCGGCCTCCGATCGAAAGGCTCGGCTTTCTGCCGAACGAGGTAGGGCCGCTTCTGCGAATCTTCCCTGCGTTCCGCCGCGTCGGGGGCATTTGGGCAGGGCTGGCAGAGAGCCGGGCTTTGCCCGACAACGCGGCCGACGTCTACCGCTCGGCTGTGGAATCTCTGCGGCAAATGCTGGGGCGCCTGGCGGCGCGCGCGCCGATTGCCCTGTTCGTCGATGATCTCCAATGGGGCGATCTCGACAGCGCCGTCCTCCTGAGCGATCTGTTCCGACCGCCCCGTCCACCGCGATTCCTGTTCGTCGGGTGTTCGCGCAGCGGCGCCGTGAGCGACAGTCTGTGCGTAGACGAAATGCGGACAAGACTCGCTTCGCTCGGAGCGGAATTCGCGCCGCGAGAGGTTTTCGTCGAACCGCTCGCTCCAGGGGCCGCTCGTCACTTGGCGGAGACTCTGCTCTACCCGCTCGATCGGGGCGGGGAGGAGGCCGTCACCGAATTGGTCCACCACTCCGGTGGCAACCCTCATTTGCTCACGGAACTGGTCGGCCACGTGCGGCGGAATGTCTCACCGGGCACGGCGATGAAATCGATGCCGCCGATCAACCTCGCTGCGGCATTCCAGGAACGGATTGCACGCCTCTCGCCGGCGGCCCGGGAATTCCTGGACGTGGTGGTGACCGCCGGGCATCCCCTGCGAATTCTCGATGCGTGCCGCGCCGCCGAAGTCGTACCCGATTCCCGGATGATCGCCGTGTTGCGGGACCACTGCCTCATTCGAACTCGCGGGTTGGGCGCGTTGCGGGAAGTGAGGATCTATCACGACCGGATCCGCGAAGCCCTCGATTCGCAACTCCCTGAGGAAAAACGCAGGTTGTGTCATCTTCGGATCGGGACTGTTCTGGCGGATTCGCCCCACGCAGACCCTCAACTGGCGCATTCGCATTTCGCCGAGGCGGAGCAGCGAGACAAGGGAGGGGAAAAAGGCGTCAGGGATTCTTGCGGGCCTTGGCGATGACGCTTTCCAGGGTGACGGGCACTCCGCCCTGGAGTTTGCTCTCGTCGGCGGCCTCGATGAAGGCGAACATCTCGACGGTCACTTCGTCGCTCACCGGCGGCTTTCCGGTCTTGAAGAACCTGGCGATCTCCACCAGGAGGGCGCCGTAGTCCGAGGGGAGCGACACCTGCTGGATGGACTTTGTGCCGAACACGGCGGCGCCGAAACCGGTCTTGTGCGTGTGCTCGCGAATGCCGCGATAGGCGCCGATGCGGCCGTTCCTCCACAGTCCCGTGACCTGCTCGCTCTTGTCGGTCTGGAGGCGCGTGACGGAAAGGCAGCCGGGGCCCATCACGGAATAGAGAATCTCCACACCGTGGACGCCGTACCAGGCGAGATCGGCGTGGCCGACCCCGGCGCGCGACTGGCTGAAAGCGTCGCAGCCGACGATGTCGCCCAGCACGTCACTCTTGAGAAGCGATTGCAGCTTCTCCTGGAAACGGAGCGAGGAAGCCGAGAACCAGGGCGTGCCGTATTTGCGGCCGAGTTCCTGGATGCGGAGCGCGTCGGCGAGGTTCTGAGCGAGCGGTTTATCGATGAACACCGGCTTTCCGGCGCGGAATACCGGTTCGACCTGTTCCAGGTGCTGGCTGCCGTCGACGCTTTCAAGCAGCACGACGTCCACCTTCGGCAAGAGGGCCTCGATCGAGTCCACGATCTCGACGCCCATGCTTCGAATCTGTTCGGTATAGCCGCGTACGCGATCGCGGCTGAGGGGGAAGTCGGGGCTGCCGCCGGGAAAGGCCGCAACGACTTTCACGCCGGCCAGTTCGTTCGGGGGCTCCGCGGTATTGAACGCCTTGGCGAACACGATCACGTGCGACGTATCGAGACCGATCATGCCGGCCCGGATCGAAGGCGCCTCCTCGGCGTGCAGGGTTGTCGACAGGGACGCCAGCAGTGCGGCGAAGGCGAGGAATGTGCGAGCCATGCTATCGCCGGTCCATCGGGACGTAGTCGGTGATCTGCGGGCCGATGTAGACCTGCCGGGGGCGCGTAATGCGGCTGGTGGGGTCTTCGTGCTGCTCCTTCCACTGGGCAATCCAGCCGGGGAGACGCCCGATGGCGAAGCAGACGGTGAACATGTTTGTGGGGATGCCCATGGCGCGGAGCAGGATGCCGCTGTAGAAGTCGACGTTCGGGTAGAGTTTGCGCTCGACGAAATACGGGTCGTTCAGCGCAAGCTCTTCGAGCTTGCGGGCGACGTCCAGGAGCGGATCCTGCCGCTTCGTGGTGCTGAAGACTCGGTCGCACGATTGCTTGAGGATTTTGGCGCGGGGATCGTAGTTCTTGTACACCCGGTGGCCGAAGCCGTAGAGGCGGAAGGGGTTGGTCTTGTCCTTGGCCATTCGGATGCAGTCCTCGGGTGAAAGGCCGCCGGCCAGGATCCGGTCGAGCATCTCGATGACCTCGACGTTCGCTCCGCCATGGAGCGGACCCCAGAGCGCGCTGACGCCCGCCGCGCAGGAAGCAAAGAGATTCGCCTTGGCGGAACCGACGGTGCGGACCGTCGAGGTGCTGCAGTTCTGCTCGTGGTCGGCATGGAGGATGAACACGAGATTCAGGGCGTCCTCGATCTCCGGCGTGACGATGTACTGCTTGTACGGGATCGAGAACATCATGTGGAGGAAGTTCGCGCAGTAGCGGAGGTTGGGATCGGGGTGGTTGAAGGGAAGTCCCTTCGACCTCCGGTAGGAGAAAGCAGCGATGGTCCGGACCTTGCTGATCAGACGCGCGGCGGCTTCGACGAGCGACTCGTCGCTTTCCAGTTTGAGAAACTGCTGGTGGAAGCAGGCCAGATTGCTCAGGGTCGCGGAGAGGATCGCCATCGGCGGGGCGTCGACCGGAATGTGCTGGAACTGGTGGCGAAGCCCTTCGTGCAACAGTTCGTTTTCCGTGAGGCGGTGGCTGAAGTGCTCGAGTTCGTCTTTCCTGGGCAATCGGCCGAAGATCAGCAACCAGGCCGCCTCGACAAAGTTCGGCCTTTCGGTGAACTGCTCGATGGGGATGCCGCGATAGCGGAGGATGCCCTTCTCGCCGTCGATAAAGGTGATCTCGCTCTTGCAGGCGGCGGTGTTTCCCAGCGAAGGATCGTAGGTGACCAGGCCGGTCTGGTCGCGGAGTTTCGTGATATCGATCGCCCGCTCCCCCTCGGTCCCCTCCAGCATCGGCAGTTCGATCCGCTGATCGCCAACAATGAGAATGGCCTTCTCCGCCATGGACGCTCTCCGGTTGGTGCATTGCTCAGAAACCTTGATCCTAACCCAAGTGGCCATAAGATCAAGGGAGGGAGGCTTCTTCGAGGCTCGAACAGAACGCCGACTGCCCTTACCCCACACCCCCCGAGGCGGTAGATGGGAGTTGAGTTAGGGTCTCAGAGCACCTGTCCGCAAACAAGTTCGCAGGGCGGAATTCATTCCGCCGGAGCGGACGAAAGTCCGCTCTACATCAATTCACGGAGTTATTCTTGGACACGTCCTTGGGCGATCGGCGGAAGCGAGAAGGCCGTCCTACGGGTAAGTCTAAGTCATTCCCCGCGGGTCGCATTAGGCTGTCGGCGGCTCGCGAACGGCGCGGAGGTAGAACAACCCTCTTCGGTCTACCAGTTCGACCAGCCGTAGCTCGGCGGCTAAGAGGAGATTCTCCCATTCATTAGGGGGTGGCAGATAGTCTCCAGACACAACGTCGTTGAGCTTTCTGTGGAGGTCGTTGATCTCCTGGCTGCCCGCGAAATGCAGAACGACCAGGCGCGCGCCCGGCTTGAGTGCGTGGGCAAGGTTCTTCACTGCGGCCGCCTGGTCGCGGAAGTGGGGAAAGCTGCGGAAGCAGAAAGCCAGGTCGTAACGGCTCTCGTCAAGTGGTCCGCGGCACGCATCGGCCAGGCGGAACTCCGCATCGGGGCATTTTGCTTTCGCCTTGTCGAGCATGGCGGGTGAGAAGTCGATGGCAACGACCCGGCCGGGGCGTACGCGAGCAGCCAGCCAGCCCGTCAACGGCCCCGTGCCGCATCCGACTTCCAGCACTGATTCTCCGGGCTTGAGTTGCAGCAAGTCTGCAGATTGCTCGATGCAGCGAAGGATTTCCGTAGGAGTTGGCTGGGCGACGTCGCAGGTCGCGGCGAGGCGGTCGAAAAAGGCAATCCGCGGGTCGGACTGGGCGAAAGGCTCAGGAGTGTCCATGCGGAATGGCTTGGGTTCGAGAGATCTGGACTCAGATTGCGGGCCCTGGTGAGCAATTCTTTCCACGGGGTGGACGGCGCGACGGAGCGCGGTTGCTACTTTAGGGGAAGAGGTCGCGGACGCGAATCAAGGCCCTATCCGGCTCCGGCTCGCTCGTGGGCAACGTGACCGGTTCCTGTGAATCGACGTACCATCCCGGCGAAACAACTCGCTCGAGGGCCGTGCGGACGCGTCGCGTGGCGATGCGATGAGGTGGATTCCTGGTCATCTTGGGAACCAGCCAGCCGTCCAAGAGCTCGACCCGGTCGTGCTCGGTCAAGATTCCGGCGCGGGCCATGGCGTGGTACTCATCAACGCTCCATCGCCGGGTAGGCACAGGCGGAAGGGCGAATTGGCCCCCGTCCGACCCCGCAGTAGAAGTCCACAGGGACATGAATGTCTCCTCTTGGAAGCACGCACCGAGGGCTGTTGCCCGTCTCGTGGCGAGACTCTAGACATTGTCAACCGGGAAGTGTGCCTGGTCAAGACAGACAGCGAGTTCCATGCGAGAGAGGGGGCGAGGGACGAAGGGCTCTTCCGTTTCTATGTGTAGGACGGCCTTCCCAGGCCGTCTTTTTCGCGCGATCTCGACGGCCTGGGCAGGCCGTCCTACAGAGAATGCCGAGGCTGGCGCCCAAGAACGGAAAAGCCGGCCGCGTAAATGCCGCTGCGGTTCTGGTCGCCCTCCACCTCGATCAACTGGGCAGTGCCGTCGCCATTGCGGTCGATCCACTGGGGCTCGTCGCGCTCGTAGTGGGGCGACCGGGTGTTGTAGCAATCACGACGCGGCCTGGGTCCAAATCCGCCGGAGATCGTCTGGGCTGGCGGCTGTGGGGATGGCATCGAGGACCGCTTCAAGTTTTTCCTGGTCCTGGATATTGCGTACTTCGGGCAAGAGCCGCAGTCCCTCTTCGCCGAACTTCAGTTTCAGGGCCACCTCGATTCCTTTGGTCAGGCCTTCCTCGCGGCCCTCTTTCCGGCCCTCTTTCCGGCCCTCTTTCCGGCCCTCTTTCCGGCCCTCGTCCCTCCCGATACGTTCTGGCGTGGTAATGAAAGGCATGTGTCTTTCCTCCTCGTACTGCTTGATCTCTTCCCAAAACGTCGCATCCAATGGCTCCGGCAGATCCATCATCCAGTCGATCAGCCGGAACAACTGCCGCACGTCGTCGGCGCTCAAGCCTCGGTCGAAAAGCCGCTTGATCAGCCGGACCTTCGATGCACGGCGATTGTCCGGAGCCTGGCACGTCTGGATGGTCTCCAAGTGCGTCAGGACCACTAAGGCAAACGGGTTTGGGCTTTTCTCCAATTCCTCCGGTGGGTAGTCCAACAATTTCACGACCGGGAACCGGATTCCGGCATGGCTCCCCCAGCGGCCATAGTCAAAGCAGTCCGGGCGCCAGTCAGGATTCTCGTCGCCCAGGACCGCCAGGCTGACCACCTCTCTATTATACCTGTCGAACGCTCGGTAGTTGTAGACGTACATCCGTCGAGCAAAGTCTGCGTCTTCAAAGGTCTGTACCTCGATGTGGACCAGGAGCCATTGCTCCTCGCCGTTCTTGAGCCAGACTTTCATGAGCTTGTCCACCAGACGCCGCCCCACCTCGGCTTCGCGGACGATCTGTTGAAGTTCCTTGTCCAGCGATTCGTAGCCCCGCGTCCAGTCGATCGCGGCGTGGGCCTCGGGGAAGAAGAG
>JABWBD010000091.1 GCA_013360685.1 Pirellulales bacterium | reverse complement strand
CGGAAGAGGCGATTTTAGGGTAACCGACGTGTGCGCGCAACTGACTCGCAAATCAGGAGTTACGAGAACGCTTCTCGCTAACTTGTAAAGTCGGGCTAGACTCACTGCCGTTCACCTGGATTGTCCATCACTGGCTCCCATGATTGCGGCGGCTCTCAAGACGACGCACGTTATCCGTTTGCGCCCCTCTCGGGTCCGCCTCTTGAGGAAAGGAATCGAGTACATGAACAAGCTGGAAATCGCTCGGCGGATTGCCGGTTGCTACATCCCTGTTCCCACACTGTTTCACGACGGGGATCTGGAACTTAATCTGCCGGGCATGCAGCGTCACATCCGATTTCTGGTCGACGGCGGCGTCCGTGAGGGCCGGTCGGTGGTCCTGGTCGGGGGCGGCGGCGGAGAATTCCATGCGCTGAGCGTGGACGAGCGGTTGCGATGCGCCGAGGCCGTGGTCGAGGCCGCCGACGGCAAGGTCGGAGTCATCATGGGAGTGCAGACGACGAATCAACGAGACCTGATCGCCATGGCGAAGGGCGCGGAGAAGCTCGGCTGTCTGGCCGTGCAGGCTTCGGCCCCGTTCTATGAAGTGCCCAGCGACGACGACGTTATGCAGTGGCTGGCGGCGATCGCGGACCACTCGAGCGTCGGGATCGTGTTCTATGCAACGCCGTGGACGGGATTTCACACTTCGCTCGCATTCCTCGAGCGCCTGGTGGCAGCGCCGAATGTGGTGGCCATCAAGTGGCACTCGTTCGACAACAGTGTTTTTGAACGCGCGATGCGGGATTTTTCCCGGCAAATCATGTTTATCGACAATGCGGTGCAGTTCATTTTTTCTCACATGTCGGGGGCTCGCGGAATCAACTTGCACGCGTCGAACTACTGGCCTCAATGGGGGCAACGTTTTTGGGACATGCTCGAAGCGGGGCAGTATGCCGAGGCCCATCGCGAAATGACGCGCGTGGTTCGGCCGTATTACGATCTGTGCGCCGAGATCGCGAAATTCACCGGTGGAGAAGGGCACCTCGATAAGTTGTGCCTGGAATACGTCGGTTTGGAAGGGGGACGCTGTCGACCGCCGGCTCGCGATATCCGGCCGCGGTTCGGCGAGCGCGTTCGGCAGATGGCCGCCGTTTGCGGCGTGCCGCGCTTGGACCAATAGACCGCGAAGTGAGGCAGACACCGACTGACGAGGAACGAGAACGACCAAACAGCGAACCGGATGCGCCGGCCTACGGCACGCGCTCGCCGGCCAATAATCCGTCCGTCCATTGGATCCGAGCCAACCCGACGCGGGCATGGTCACGCAGGACCGCCGGCTGATGGCTCGCGAGGATTTTTTCGAAGAGTCTTTCCACGCCCGGCGCTCGTGATTCGGCCAGACCGGCTAGCGCGCCGGCGCGGATCCAGACGTTTTCGCTCACAAGGAGCCGCCGGACCTCCGTGTCCCCGAGGTCGCCGGCGAGCCGGGCGATCGCTCGGGCCGCCGGATAGCCGTGGCCCATGCCGGCCGGCCCATGCAGCCAGGCCGGGCTTTCGGCGTGCGCCAGCTTTGCCAGGACCGGCGCCGCGGATTTCATCCGGCGGCCGGCCAGGACCTCGCACGTCCAGTAGAACTTCACCGTGTCGGACGAGCGGGCGCAGTTCTGGAGCGACTGGAGCAGTTCCCGTTCGATGTCGGGGCACGAGCCGTTGGCGCACTCGCGAAGCGCCAAGTAATTCGCCAGCGGATACGGGGCGGCGAGCAACTGGCGGAGCACGGGCCCGGCGGACTCGGGATGGCCACCGGCAAGCATCGCCACGGCATCGGAGAAGGGATGCATGCCGCGGACCATCATGTGCGTGGCCCCGGGGGCCTGGTTGTTCGCGTTGTTCAGGTCGCGGTAGTTTTCTTGATTCAACCCTTCGGCCACGCGCTGCCGCAGCACTTCTAGCGGCAGGTCTCCCGGTGGGGCCTCGGACGGGAACGGCTCGACCGAAGGGGCAGGCCATTTGAGCCCCCGCGGCGGATACATGGCTTCAAACGGCGTGCTTTCAGGCAAGTGGACCTCCGGCGCGGGCCGGCCGGCGAGCCGACAGGATTCCTGAATCGCGTGCAGCGATTCCCTCGCCTCGCGGCGGACCGCAGAGATCGGATCGCGCGTCGCGATCCGGGCGAGCAGCTCGATTGCATCGGCCGTGCCGCGCCGGCCCAGGCCGACGGCCAGACCGTAGCGAATATCGCGATATCGGCACTTCGGATCGGCAAACGTCTCCAGGCGGTGTACGTCGTCGGCGTGATGCGCCAGGGCCATCGCCATATAGCATTTGTCGCGGTAGTTCGGATCCGGATGGCTCTTGCCGATGCCCATGATCTCGCCGAATCCGTAGGGCTTCTCCGCCTCCTTGGCGAGGGCGTCGGCCGCCTTGGCCCCGAACCCCAGCAGATCCAAGAGCACAGCCGCATCGATCCGTTCGCGGACGTTCTCGCTGACCAGGTAAGGGATAACCAGGTCCTCGGGGACTTCCGACCGGTCGACCGCAAGACAGCCCAAGAGCCACAACGCCTGCTCCGGCTCGATCCGTTCGACCACGGGAAACGGCCGGCGGTGCTCGGCGTAGGGACGTTCGAGGTTGATCCCTTGGAGAATCTGATCGTAGAGGGGATCGCCGGCGGCCGGGCGGTTGCCGCGGAGCACATCGAGGAGAATCGCCACCGCTTTCCGTCGCAATCTCGCGCGCTCCAGCAGCAACCGCCCCAGCAAGACCCTCTGCGACTCGGGACGCAAACGATCCTCGAACCGCGGCTTCTCCAGAAACGTGCCGGGCAAGAGCCCGACGATCAGCGATATCTTGTCCATCGGCGGCTCCGCGCCGGCGAGGATCAAACCCCGGAGCAGCGAGTACTCCTCCGGCCGCGGGCCGTGCTGCACGTAGCGGTTCAAGTACGGCTTGCGATCGGGCACGTCGCGACCGAGCGCCTCCCACAGAGCGGCAACCGCCTCGGGCGTTGCGATCCGTCCCAGGGCCAAGGCGGCCTCGGCCGCATGGTCCGGGTATTCATGCCGGGAAAGCCACGGGACGAGCCGCGGGACGGATTCGACGTCGTTCATCCACCCCGCCGCGCGGATTGCGCCGATCTGGGGCGGCGTGCCCAGCAGCGGAGTGCGTTTGCCGGGCCAGGGCTCGAACTGCACCGGCGGCGGGAGCGGCACCTCGAGCGCGGTGCGGACAATCCGCCTGGCCGGCTCCGACGCTTCACTTCCCAGCCGGCCGACGCTCTCGAACCATCGCCGGCGCAATTCGACGTCACCGTCGCGATTGAACTCGCGAAGACGGTCCGGACCGACCGCAAGTGCACTCCGCACGCCATCGGGGCCGCCCAGACGGGCGATCCGATCCCGATAGAACTCGGCGCTAAAGCCCGCGCCACGCGCTCCGAGGCCGGGATTGAAGGGAACAGGCACGTCGCCATCGTGCTCTATTTCGGGGGGCCCGCGATCCGGGGCCCGGAGCCAGTCCCCTGTCTTCCCGGCCTCTCCGCTGGAACATGCGGTGATCGCTTCCAGCGCGGAGATCGCGTTGAACCTGACCTGCCAATCCCCGTCGTCCAAGACTTCGATGAGGCCCGGCAGTGCGTCGGGCGATCCCACGCATGCCAGGGCCCTTGCCGCAGCTCGTCGCACCGCGGGCGAATCGTCGTTCAACAGACCGACGATCGCCGAGGCCTCCTTGCGGCCCTCGTCCTCGATCATCATGAGCGTCTCGCAACCGCGACGGCGCAAGTCGGGGTCCGGGCTGTCGAGCCAGACCCGGCACTTCGCCCCTTCTCCGATCCGCGCGTTGGAGCGGTACTCGTCCGGTTCGTTGCGCCGGTACAGAAGGTCGGTCGTGTCACGGTCGACCGAGACGGGCGCGAGTTCCAGGGCAGCCACGGTGCTGCGTGTGCCGGTGGCTTCGTGCTGCGGTGCGTGGCAGCCGTTGCACGACTTCACCTCGCCGGGCCCCGCGGTGATGTAGGTCATCTCCAGCAGGTCCTGTTTCGAGCCGACCGGGACCGAGGTCTCCGGCAGGCTCCAGTCGAACTCGATCCGCCGGCCGGCCGCATCGACCGGCTGCAGGAAGAGCGGAGTGTCGGCCGGCGCTTCAAACGAGGCGGAGCCGTCGCTGAGAATGGGCGCCTCGCCCAGCACGCGCGTGGCAAGGCTCGTGTGGCTGGAACTGGTGACCGCCGTGTGCAATGCCTCGACCACTCGGAAGTAGCGGGCCCGGTGGAGGACCGCTTCGTGATCGGGATTGTCGGAACGCCGGGCGTTGGTGACTACGAATCTCGCCCGTCCACTCACTGCGACGCGCTGGTCCTCTGAGCCGGACCTTGAGCCGCTGAACCGGGCCTTCGGCGGCAAAACTCGTGGGCGCGGGCGCTCAAGCAGGATTGGCCGCGGATCGAACTCCGCCCGGAGAGGATCGTTCAGCAGAAGTCGCATTTCGCGCGTGCTGGGGTCGGCGACGTAGATCCCCAGGTCGCGGTCTCCGGGAAGCGTGGCGGCCAAGAGGAACCTGCCGTCGGGAAGGGGATAGGGTGTGGTGCGGCTCCCGAGCGGCGAAAGGTGGACGCGGTGCGTTGCGCCGCCGAGTTGCACGGTTGTGGCACAGGGAAAGACCGGCCAGAGTGCGTCGATGGCGCGGCGTCCGCGGCTGGGATCGAGGATCGACGGCCCGAGTTCGCTGAGCACGAGGACCGTGCCGTCGGGCATCTGGCCCGCCTGCTGCAGGCCTACGCCCGAGTGGCGTTCGCGGCTGAAGAAGCGGTGCTGGCCGGCGCCGAAGAAGTGGCCTTCCTCGGTCCCGTCGGGCCGGACCGTCATCAGGTAAGTCTCGTGCTTGTCGGCGGGCGGGACGTTCAAGAGGAAAGTGTCCCAGAGGCTGAAGAGGATGCGGCCATCGGCCAGCACCGCGGGATCGAAGACGGTGCCGGGGTGGAACGTCAACTGCTGGATGCCCGACCCGTCGGCGTTCATGGTCCAGAGAGTCTCGGTCCGTTCCTCGTGATACTCTTCCAGGTACCCGGCGCGGTCGCTGACGAAGACGATCCGCCCATCGGGAAGGTAGACGCCGGAGACGTCGTTGAACGGCCCGTCCGTCAACTGCACAAGCCCTCGGCCGTCGGCCCCGATTTCGTAGAGGTTGTACCAGTCTTCGCCGTCGCGCCGCATGCTGAAGAGGAACTTTCGCCCGTCGTACGACGGTTCGGGATCGAAGACTTCCCCGTCGGTCAGGTGCGTGATGCGCGTGAGAACGCCTTCGGGCCCGGCCGGAATCAGCGTGTAGAGGTTGCGGCCCGGCCGGGTGGGCGTGGTCGTCCGTTCCAGGGGATGCTGCGTGGTTGCGCGATGGTACATGTAGCCCTCGCGCCAGTGGTTCGTGCCGGGCCGCGGAAGTTCCTTGGCCTCGTGGCGGGGGCCGAAGGTTTCGTCCGAGACAAAGACGATCCCCGGCAGGGACTCGCCGGCGGCCGCGGGCGAAACCAGCAGCAGGGTCAAGATCACGCAGGAAACGGACCGACGTGGCATCGCGTGGTCTCCAGATTCGTGGCGCCGCGGCCTTACTCCGGTTCACTCGGATGGGAGCCCAACACCTCAGTCCCGGCTATGCGGGGCAAGTGAGCCAGCGGAGGCGGGCCTGCTAGCCAAGTCCGAGTGCCCTCACCCCCTGCCCCTCTCCCGAAGCGAGAGATGGGAGTTGAGCCAGGGTCTCTTTGAGCGTAGCGAATGGTGTGGTGTGATTTCAAGGGTTTTCTTGGACCGCAATACGAGGAACTGTACTGGGACGGGGCCCCCGGCTTATATTTGTTCCGTCCGCCCGACCGGAGGCGGTCGCAACTCGAGTGAGATTCCGCGGGAGGAGACTTGTCATGAAGTACGGCATCGCAGGATTGGCGTTGGCGGTTCTTTTGGTCTTGCCGCTGCCCGTGTCGGGGCAGGACGCTGCCGGTCGGAAGCCAGCGGGGCTGCCCAAACCGAGCGCCGACAAGTTGCCGCGATGGCGAGGATTCAACCTGCTGGAGAAGTTCCAGCGGAGCCAGAGCGGGCCGTTCCAGGAAGGAGATTTCCGCTTGATTCAGGAGTTGGGGTTCAACTTCGTCCGGCTGCCCATGGACTACCGCAGTTGGATCCAAGGAGACGATTGGACGGCGTTCAACAAGGCCTCGCTCCAAGAGATCGATCAGGCGGTTGCGTGGGGTGGGAAGTACGGCATCCATGTGCTGATCAACTTCCACCGCGCGCCGGGATACACGGTGGCGAGGCCGGCCGAAGCAAAGAGCCTCTGGACCGACCCCGAGGCGCAGCAGGTCTGCGCGATGCATTGGGGCATGTTCGCGCGCCGGTACCGCGGCATCCCCAACCAGCGGCTGAGCTTCAACCTCTTCAACGAGCCGGCGAACGTCGAGCCGGCGGTCTACGTCGAGGTGGTCAAGAAAATCGCGGTGGCGATTCGCGCGGAGGACCCAGATCGGCTCATCGTGTCCGACGGGCTCGAGTGGGGGCGGCTGCCGATCCTCGAATTGGCCGAGCTCAAGATCGCCCAAGCGACGCGAGGTTACACACCGATGGACATCACACACTACAAGGCAAGCTGGGTGTCCGGCTCGGACCAGTACCCGCTTCCCACCTGGCCGAGACCGCAGGCTTACGGGACGCTCTATGCGCCGCACAAGGGCGGAATGAAGCCGGAATCCTTGAAGCCGCTCGTCATCGAGGGGCCGCTGGAGACCGAAACGGTCCTACGCCTGCACGTGATGACCGTTTCGTCGCAGGCCACGCTCGTGGCCAAGGCCGACGGCGAGAAGATCTGGGAAAAGCGATTTCAGTGCGGGCCCGGCGAAGGGGAATGGAAGAAGTCCGAATTCGAACCGCAATGGAAGATCTACCGCGCGACCTACGATCGCGACTACGAGGTGCCGGTCCCGGCGGGCGCCAGGCGCGTCGAAGTCGCCGTGACCCAGGGCGACTGGCTGAAACTGAGCGAGATCGGCCTGAAGCGCGCCGGCAAGGCCGAGGACGTTCTCACGCTGCGAGCCGACTGGAACGAACCGCCCGCCGCGGTCGGCTACGCACCGGCGTCCGTCGGCAGTCCGTTTGTCAGTGGCACGATGGAGAATCGCCGCTGGCTTTGGGAGACGATGATCGTGCCCTGGAAAGACGCACAGACAAAGGGGATCGGCGTGATGGTGGGTGAGTTTGGGGCCTTCAACCAGACGCCGCACGACGTGGTGCTCGCCTGGATGGAAGACTGCCTGGCGAACTGGCGCGAAGCCGGCTTTGGCTGGGCGCTATGGAACTTCCGCGGCTCGTTCGGCATTCTGAACAGCGGGCGTAAAGACGTGGACTATGAGGACTTCCACGGGCACAAGCTGGACCGCAAGATGCTCGAACTGCTCCAGAAGTATTGAGAATTACTTACGCAAGCCGATCAAACCACCACTGGTGCGGCTCGGGCATGGATGAGTTGGGCCTGAACTGAGCCAGGGGGTACACGGGAATATGTGCAGACTTACGATGTCTCACGACTTCGGCTACCACAGAGCCACAAGAAGTCCCGACTGCCCTCACCCCCGGCCCCTCTCCCGCGGCGGGAGCGGGGAGCTACCGGTCTACCCCGAACCGCTCAAGGGCATCGGGCCTTAGCGTCGTGCCGGCGCCGGGCGATTGGGGCAGGTGGAAGTAACTGCCCCTGACCGTGGCGGGTTCCTCGAAGCACTCGCGCATCCACGGGATGTATTCCATCAGATGGCTGGCCGGATGGGCGAAGGCCAGGTGCTGGTGGATCTGCATCATGTCGGCCACATGCGCGACGACCGGCAACCGATACGCCAGGGCGAGGTCGGCCACTTGAAGCCACGGGGTGATGCCGCCCAGACGCGTCACGTCGGGCTGCACGTACTGGACCGCGCCGGCCTCGATGAAGCTGGCGAAGGCGTCGAGCGAGTAGAGCTGTTCGCCCAACGCGATGGGCGTTTCGATGGCGCGTGCCAGGGCCCGATGGCCGCGGACGTCGTCGAACCACATCGGCTCCTCGAACCAGACGATGTCGAAATCGCAGAACTTCCGCCCGAGATTCCTGGCGGTCGGCAGATCCCAGCGGCCGTTGCCGTCGACCATCAGTTTCACGCCCGGCCCGATCGCCTCGCGAACGGCGGCGATGCGCCGCAGGTCGTCGTTCGGGTCGGGGCTGCCGACCTTGATCTTGATCCCGCGGAACCCCTCTTCGACCATGGTCTGCGCGTCGGCCACCAGTTGTTCCAGCGACCAGTTCAGCCAACCTCCGTCGGTGTTGTACGCCTCCAATCGCTTCGACTCGCCGCCGCCCAAGAGCTTCCAGAGCGGCATGCCGGCCGCCTTCGCTTGAATATCCCAGAGCGCCACGTCGATCGCCGCCAGGGCCATCTGCGTGATGCCGGCCCGGCCGACCCAACGAATACTGGGACAATGGTAGAGTTTGCTCCATAGGGCCCGGACGTTCCGCGGGTCCTCACCCGCCAGCAGAGGAGCATAGGCATGTTCGATGCAATCGCAAATCAGCCGGTCGGTGGGCAGATGGCCGTGGGTGCCGGTGTAGCCGCAGCCGCGGATTCCGGCGTCTGTATCGATGAGCGCGCCGACGGCGCCCCAGTCGGTAACCTGATGGCTGCTGTCGGCAATACCGCTGCCGGTGACGGGGACGTGGAGGATGAACGGCCGGAGTTCCGTGATCTTCATGGGGTCAACCAGGAGGGGGACGTCGTTTCGTTCGGGGTGAATGCGTGAATTGGTGCCCATCGTATGCCCGGCGGCACCCTCGGGCAAGCCGTCGGATCGAACGACACCGCGAGTTGCTCGAACGATCCGGGCCGCGACTAGTACTTAGCGGCCGGGCGATGAGCTGATACAATAAACCCAACGTGCCACGGCAGAAATCATGAGCCCCACTTGATTTGGGATGTGCCTACCATGTCCGATCCCAGCAACTCAGCCCGCCACGACGTGCCAACACAAACTACCGCCGCCGCGTCGGTTGCCGCCGGGCTCAGCGTCGCGCGTTCCGCTCACGCCGCCGGGAGCGATGTGATCAAGATCGCCTTGATCGGCTGCGGAAATCGGGGGACCGGCGCCTGCCGGGAATCGCTCCTCGCGGCAGAGCCGGTGAGGCTGGTCGCCGTGGGCGATCTGTTCGGGGACCGGGTAAAGGCATGTCTCGCCAATCTCACCAAGTACGATGAACTGCGGCCCAGGATCGATGTGCCCCAACAGCGGCAGTTCCTGGGATTCGACGCCCATCGGAAGGTGCTCGATGCCGGAGTGGACCTGGTGCTGCTGGCAACGCCGCCGCACTTCCGCCCCGAGCAATACGCCGCCGCGGTGAAGGCGGGAAAACACGTGTTCATGGAGAAGCCGCTCTGCGTCGACGCCCCGGGCTACCGGACGCTGCTGGCTGCCAACGATGAAGCCCGCAAGAAGAAACTCTCGGTAGTGGTCGGGCTGCAGCGCCGGCACCAGGGCAATTACCTAGAGGGGATCCAGCGAATCCGCAACGGCGAGATCGGCGACGTGATCTTCCTGCGGACCTATTTCAACGTGCTGGGAGGGGGGCGGGCCGGGCAGACGAAGCCGGAAGGCATGAGCGAAATGGAGTACCAGATCCGGTACTGGGCGATGTTCACGTGGCTGGGCGGCGATCACATCGTCGAGCAGTCGACCCACGAGATCGACGTGGCGAACTGGGTCATGGACGGGCATCCGGTGCGGGCCCAGGGCATGGGGGGGCGGCAGGTCCGCTTCGGCCCCGGCAACGGCGACTTCTGGGACCACCACGCGGTCGAGTTTGAATACGCCAATGGGGCCCGGTTGTTCGCCCAGGCACGGCAGCAGGCAGCCACCTGGGTCCAGGTTTCCGACAACGTCCACGGCACGAAGGGTTCCATCACGCTGGGAAGCGGCCCCTGGGGCCTCGGCGCGCTGACGCCCCGCGAGCTCCGTCGACGCCGCGGCAAGGGCGAGAATCCCTACCAGCAGGAGCACGTCGATCTGATCGCCAGCATCCGCAGCGACGGGCCCTACTGCTGTGAAGGCGACTACGGCGCGACGAGCAGCATGACCGCCGTGATGGGCCGGATGGCGACCTACAGCGGGCAGACGGTGACCTGGGACGAGGCGACACAGTCGGGACTGAAGCTCGGCCCGGAGCGGTATGCCTTGGACGCCGATCCGCCGGTGCTGCCGGACGCCCAAGGCGCCTACCCGGCCGCCATGCCGGGCGTGACGAAGGCGTGGTGAACTAGAAAAGGCGGCGTCGCGACGGGCCGAATGCCTCCAGGGCCTCCTCTTCATCCTGGTGGATTTCGAGGACCTTGTTGAGCCGCATCAGGGTAAAAATCTCCATGATGTTCGGCGAGATGTTGCAGAGCTTGAGCTTGATTTTGTCGGTCTTGCACTGCCGGCTCAGGAGCATGATCTGCCCGATCATGCTCGACGACATGAAACCCACCCGCTCGAAATTGAGCAGCAGCTTGCGGTCCGCGGCGGCCGCCAACGTGAGATTCTTGAACTCTTCGCCGATCGCACGGATCACCGACTCGTCGAGGATCCGGTTGTGTTGAAAGGTCACCACGACCACGTCGCCCTTGTCGCGGATATCAATCACTGCCATCGAATCACCTCTTGCCCTTGCGCCGAAAACGACTCCCGGTGGGATCCGCCGTTGCTTTCTTCCAGCCCCCCACAGGCTGCCGCCATTACTGTGCGGTGAGGCCCATTGTAGCCGGGATCGATTGCCGCGACCAGAGTGTGGCGCAAGAAGTTGTACGCGGAGCCGGCCTTTCTGGTGGGAAAAAGGGCCGGCGAGCCCGCGCATCGCTCTGCCGAGCCGGATGCCGCCGAGAGTGGACGTAGGTTACGCCGCTTGCCGGCACCGCGTTGAAAACCACGGAAATCCATTGCGGTAGCCTGCTGTATGGGGGGTATGGAGACGCGAGCTGCCGGTGCGCGGGGCGGTTCTCTTGCCGGCAAGTCGCGCCCGCGGTAGGTTGCTTAGGTTCCGAAAGGGCCTTTGCGAAATGGGGGAGGCCATGATGGTCCGCGTTTTCCTTGCAGCCGTATTTGCGGTTGGGCCAATTTCAACGCCGGCAGCCGAGGACGGACCCACGCGTGCGGAGGCGGCGGCCGCGCTGCGCAAGGCGGTGGAGTTCTTTCACTCGAAAGCGGCCACGCACGGCGGATACGTCTGGATCTACAGCTCCGACCTCAAGTATCGGCAGGGGGAAGGGCTGGCCTACGATCAACGGATTTGGATCCAGCCGCCGGGAACTCCGGCGGTGGGATTGGCGATGCTGGAAGCCTACCAGGCATTGAGCGATCCGCTCTGTCTGGAAGCCGCTCGCGATGCCGCGGAGGCATTGGTGCTGGGCCAGCTCTGTTCGGGCGGGTGGTATTACAGCGTCACTTTCGACCCGCAGAAGCGGAGCGAATTCAACTACCGCCTGGCGCCGACGAAGGGAAGGCCGGATCCGCGGAGCGAATCCGAGTTGCCGGGCGGCTGGACCCTATGGCGGCAACGCCGCCACCAAGGGAATATGACGCTCCTGGACGACGATACCACCCAGTCGGCGATTCGCCTGTTGATGCGGGTTGACAAGGCAATCAACTTCGCCGACCCGCGGATCCACGAAGCGGCCGAGTACGGGCTGGCTTCGCTCTTGGGCGCTCAGTATCCGGTGGGAGCGTGGTCGCACAACTACGACCGCTTCCCTCGAAAGTCGCCCGACCCGGAGCACTACCCGGTCAAGCAGGCATCCTACCCCGACGAGTGGTCGCGGACGTGGACCAAAGACTTCAACGGTTGCTATGAAATCAACGATCGGATCACGCCCAACGCCATCCGCACGATGCTCGACGCCTACGAGATCTACGGCCACCGCCGCTACCGGGACTCTGCGCTTCGAGGCGGCGACTTCCTGTTGCGGACCCAGATGCCCGATCCCCAGCCGGCCTGGGCCCAGCAGTACGACCACAACATGCAGCCGGTCTGGGACCGGGCGTTCGAGCCGCCGGCAATCACCGGCCTTGAGTCGCAAGATGTGCTGGAGACGCTGCTGCTCTTGTACGAACGGACCGGTGAGAAGAAGTACCTCGACGCGGTGCCTAAAGCGCTGGCTTATCTCCGCCAATCCGTATTGGCCGACGGCAAGCTGGCAAGGTTCTACGAACTGAAGACGAACCGGCCGCTCTACTTCACCCAAGACTACAAGATCACATTCGACCGCGGCGCGATGCCCGACCACTATCAATTCGTCGTGAATTGCCGTCTGGACTCAATCGCCGTGCGTTACCGCCGTCTGGTCCAGGGCGGTCCGAAGGCCGAGCCGCCTCCGCCAAGCCGCGAAGAACTGGCAGCGGAAGCCCGCCGCGTGATCGACTCGATGGACGAACGCGGCGCGTGGAGCGAGCCGGGCGTCGTACGGGATGAGTCGGGTCGCAAGGTTGAGCCGAAAGGCGGGGTTCTCCGATCGGAGACGTTCATCGAGAACGTGGAAGTTCTCAGCAAGTTTCTCGCGTCGTCTACTCAGCCGGTCCAAAGCGGCTCCTCCGGTCCGCCGAGGTGAGAAAACCGCTCGGCGCGCTTGGCCGATGCTTCGGCGGACGATCGGCTTCGAGCAACTCGTCGATCATGCCCGCCGCGTCGTTCGTCGCGTTGGTGATCCGCACCAGCCAGGCGGACGGGAGGACGCCGGTGGCGTCGAACAGTTCGGGCTGGAAGCAGGAGAGGACGCTGCCGGCGATCTTGGCGTTCAGGTCGGCATTGGGGCTGAGTGGGCTGAGGCCCGGTCCGAAGGCGGCGCGGAGCGAGGTTTCGACGAGGGGCCAGGCGTGGCGGCCGCCCGGC
Organism: Pirellulales bacterium; assembly: GCA_013360685.1. Taxonomy (GTDB): domain Bacteria; phylum Planctomycetota; class Planctomycetia; order Pirellulales; family Thermoguttaceae; genus JABWBD01. Next base: position 9,753 of record JABWBD010000091.1, on the reverse strand, counting down.
AGACGGCTCTGGTAGGAAAGATCTTCCGAGAAATCCCGGGCGCGGTCGGGGTCGATGGCAAACTCGCTCACGTCGTAGAGGCCGAGGAGATAGCCGATGAGCATGTCGGTCCACCGCTCGGCCCTGCGGCGGAGGTGGTTCAACAGGACCGCCTCCTCGGCCCCGATGGCCGGTCCGTGGACCAGAAGCGTCAGTACGCGGTGGCGGGCCTCCAGATGCCCAATGAGCACGCTCCGCGCAACCGGCCCAACCTGGTCTGCGCCGTGAATTCCGTCGTGAGCGCAGGTAACGGCGGCCCACACGCGAGTGAGGATCTCGCCGGTGAGGATCTCTTCAAGGACCGCTCGGGGCGATCCGGCAGCCTTGATGGTGCGTTTTGGGCAAGGCTCTTCGGAACTCGATATTTGCTTCAGGGCGCGGCCCCAACGGTCGAGCCGGCACTTGGAAGCCGTCCAGTATTGTTCAATGCCCGAATCGGAGATCCGCGGGGTATCGCGGATCAAGAGCGGGCCGTGGACCCCGGCCAGGGCAGCCAGTTCGACGAGTTCGCGAGCATGCATGGTGAGAATCGTACCTGGCGAGAGTTGAGTTAAGGATTGAGTCGCGAGTCAAACTGTCCGGCTGTCGAGCGGGTTCTCGGCTCTCCGCCATCGGCGACCGACGCGGAAAACGACGGCTCCCCGTCCCCGGCCGCCTCTTCGCCGGGATTCCCGTCGCGGGCGGTGGCGAGAGAGCCTGAGGGGACCAAGGCTCTCCCGCCACACGCCGCAACGTGGTGGGGAGGGATGGGGAAAACGGAAAGCAAACCGGGTGCCGGAGGCGTCGGTGAAGAAGGAAGAGCGACGTAACCTTCTGGTAGAAGCCAGTTTAGGCAAATGCCGGCGCCGTGGGAGGCGCGACCGAGGCGTTGTCTGCGGGCAACAGACCCGGGCTCGGCGGTGGCCGTTACACCACCGGTGGGTGAGAATCGGGGCGGATTTCAATCCGCCCAGGCAACGAAAGGTGGATTGAAATCCACTCTGCAGCGATGGTGCGACTTAAGTAGGACGTTTACGCGACCCGCCGCTTCGTTTCGGTCTTCCAGTGCGGGCCTTTGAGCGAGTGTTCCTGGGCGAACGGATCCGTTTCCCGCTCGCCCGGCCGCAGCACCTGGACCTGCGGCTTGGGCAGAAGATGGACCGCCAGAGGCGCCATTGCGGAGGCCGCCCAGATCATCCCCAGGGGCTCGACGGGGATGCGGAAGCGGACGGAAACGATAACCAGCGCATGGAAGAGCGTTACCAGGGCGAAAACGCCGTAGGTAGGCCAGAGATCCCGCCAACGCCGCCAGGACGCCAGGAGTCCGACCGCGGCCAGCACCAGCCACACAATCGTCGCAAGCCGATAGAGGCGGTTGGATGCCTTGGGATTGGTTTCGTCGAACAAGAGGAAAAACCGGAGCCGCTGGGCGCAGAGTGCGGCGTATCGAGCGGGGTGCTCGCGGATGAACTGCCAGGCGCGCCGGCCCAAGAGCCGGCACCGCTCGGGCTCGCTTAGACCGGCAAACTCGCGGTAGCCGGACGGCTTGAGGAGGACGTCGTCGATGTAGAGGGTCTCGTGGCGGGCTTCCCAAAGCGCACGATCCATCCCGGCCAAGGACCCGTCGTGGCCGTGGCGTAGTTGTTCGGCGGCGGCTTTCGGGACCTTGTCGGTGCCCCAACTGATTTCGTTGTTGCCCTGCCAGAAGGCATAGCCGAACGTCGACTTGACGAAGACGAACTCGCCGTGAATGAGCCAGTTTCGGACGATCCACGGTGAGACCGCGATCGCGGCGACCATCGTGAAAACCGCGACGCGTCCGGCAGATCGCCACTGGAAATAGTCTCTCCAAGATGCCTTTGGACTTCTGCCGAGCCACAGGGACACGGCACAGATCGGAATGGCCAGGGCGAGGATCGGCTCGACGAGCAGCAGCAATCCGGCCAGAGAACCGGCCAGGACAACGCCACGGATCGTGTCGTGCCGTCGCGGCGAGACGACCACGGCCAACAAGACGGTCAGAAAGAGGGCCGCCCAGAGAGCCACCTGCAGGTGCGTGACCATGTAGACGTGGGTGGGATAGACTGCGGCCCCGATCCCGGCCAGCCAACCCACCAGCGGCCGGTCGGGCGCTAGGGACCATGCAAGGCAGACCACCGCCAAGACGAGTGCGGTTCCTGCCAGGCATTGCAACAATTGGACGGCGAGAACCGCTCCGGGGGCGCCGCTGCCAAAGCAGGCATAGGAGAGGGCCAGGAGCATCGGATAGAAAGGGGCTTGCTGGGAAGTTCGCCCCTCGGTTCCCAAAAAGGTCGTTGTGAAACCCTTGCCGGCCAACAGGTTCTCAGCGATCTCACCATGCTCGTACGTTACCGGCTCACGATGCTCCGCGGCCAGAAGCAATACCGTCGCCACACGCAGCGCTAGGGCGACTGCGGCGAGCAGAACCAGCCCAATGACTCGTCGTGACCCATCCATGGCGGCGGGATTGTACGAGGACGGGGCGGACGGGGCAAGAGCATCTCGTCGAAAAGGGCGGCCCGGCGGCCCCGGGTTGCGCGTCGGCTCGGGAAAAACGGGGACCGGCTCCGTGCCGAATATGGGTAAGCACCCGGAAAACCGCGTCGAGGCGAGCCGTCTGTGCCCGTTTTTCAAACCACGCCGGAAGAAATAGCGACAAGTCACGCGCACTCCGAAGGCGCAGGCCGCACTGCATCGTTAGGGGGGCAATTGCGGGGAGATCGACTCCATCCGGTTGCGGGCGGCCTGGTGGACGGGGCTGTCGCCGGGAGCACGGGCAACCACCTGGGCGTAGAGCTCTCGTGCGCGATCGGGACGCAGCGGCTCGAGTCGCTCGGCTCGCTCGTAGAGTTTATGGCACTCTTGGAGATTGCGGCAGGCCTCCGCCGCCGCAACGGTCGCGGGCTCCTGTTCCATGGCAGCCAGACGCTGCTCGGCGAGCCGGGCCGAAGGGGCCGGCGCAAGGTCGCGGGCCTCGCGGTAGACCCAGTACGCACAGCACGCATGATTGTCGGCCTCGTGCTGCTGCCCAATCTCCCAAAGCGCCTTGGCTTTGGGTTCGTTCAGCACGGTCGCACACTCCGGCCGGGACCGCTGTTTGCGGACGTGCTTGCGAATTTCCGACTCCGCCGTGGGGACGTCGTTGTATTGATCGGCCAGCTCGTCGTATTGCTTGAACGCCGACTCCACTTGGGCCCGCCACTGGGCGATTCGGCCGTCCTGGTCCGGCCCCGCGGCCATCAAATCGCTGGGCGAAATGGCTGCCTGGCGGAGGTCAAGCGTCGCCTCGATCTGGCTGAGCTTCTTCTGCGATTCGGCGCCAAGCTCGGCCAATCGCTGCCTGGCCTTCTCCGTGGCGGCGCGCTTAGGCTGCGACAACGCCAGGCTGCGGTAGATCCGAGAGGCGGTCCGCAGATCGCCGCCGCGGTAGGACCGCTCGGCGACGGCAAGCCGGTCCGCGTCGCTGGCGGCTTGCTTCCAGAGAGCCTGGAGCCGCGATTCGATCGCCTGCCGAGCCAACATCGCGCGGTGCTGGGCCCCTGCCATCGCAACCCCGTAGCGTGACGAGGAAAGGCCATAGGCCGCGGACGTGCCCCGCCCCGGAGCACAACCACGCACGCCTCAAGCGCCTTCCAGCCTGCCGGCAGTGAGCAGCACGAAACCGATCAGGCCGGCGGCAGCAACGATTCGCCCGTAACGCATCGTTTTCTCCTCCTGGCGGATGACAGCCATCCATTGTGCACATCGGAACGTCTGCGTCAATCCACCGGAAGAGGGGATCAGCCGGTGAAGTACAGGTAGGCGGCCAAGATCGCGACAAGGACGGCCAGCGTGCCCGCCACGTCGACCCAGGTCCAACTACTCCGCGTCTTGCGGCGGTCTTCTTCCGACAACGTGCTGAAAGTCAATCCCTGGAGTTTTTCAGCGGGCGGAGGTGAGGTCAGGTAGCTGACGCCGACCAGGACGATCGTACTGACGAAGAAGATCAGCAGGCTGTAGTACTGGAAATAGAGGTGGTTGATGATCCAGAGAAAAGATCCTTCCGCATAGCCTTGCTGGTAACCTGCGAGGCCGAGGGAGACGGGTGTGTCGATCACGAGGCGGAACAGTCCGAGCAGGAATCCGACGATCAGGGCGGCAAGGCATCCTTTGGCATTGAGCCGCCGGCTAAAGACCCCGAAGAAAAAGACGACGAAGATGGGCGGCGCCAGGTATCCCTGGACCGATTGAAGGTAATCGTACAGGCCGGGGGCTACCTGGATCACCGGGATCCAGACGAGGCCGATCAACACCAGGACCGAGGTGGCCACCCGCCCGATCCAGACCAAGTGATGCTGAGAGGCGTTGGGCCGGAATTTCTGGTAGAGGTCCATGGTGAAGAGGGTCGAGGAGGCATTGAATACCCCGGCCAGCGAACTCATCAGCGCTGAAAGCAACCCGGCGACGACGATCCCGCGGACGCCGGGCGGGAGCACGTGCTGGACGAGCAGTGGAAAGGCGGACTGGGCGTTGGCGGTCACCAGCTTGCCGTCGCGGTAGAGGGCCTCGCGCAAGGCTTCGTTCTGACCGCTGGCGGCCAGCGCATAGCAGATCATGCCGGGAATGATGAAGAGGAACACGGGCAGGAGCTTGAGCATCCCGGCGAAGATGGTGCCGCGGCGGGCCTGCTGTTCGTCGCGGGCGCCGAGGGCTCGCTGGACGATGTACTGGTCGGTGCACCAGTACCAGAGGCCGATGATCGGCGCGCAAAAGAGCATGCCGAGCCAGGGATAATTGCCGTTGAAGTACCACGCCTGGCGGACGATCTGACCGTCGGCGGCCCGCTCGATCACGGGCAGCCAGGTGCCTTCGACCCCCTGCGGCACGAGCGGTTTCCAGAGGTCGAACATCGAGGAACCGCAGATCGCTCGCAGTTCCTCCCAGCCGCCCAGCGCCGCCAGCCCGTAGATGGTCACCAGGAGCGAGCCGACGATAAGGATGATGGTCTGCAGGGTATCGGTGTAGGAAACGGCGCGAAGCCCGCCCAGCACGGTATAGACGCCGGTGAGCACGACGACCAGGAACGAACCGATCCAGAAGCTGTTCAACTCAAGGCCGCCGAGGTTGAGACGGAGTTCCGGCAGGAGCGTGTTGAAGACGACGCCCCCGGCAAAGATGCCGACTGCGATTTTCGTCAGCACGTAGGCAACCAGGGAGATGACCGAGAGCATATAGCGCGACGAGGCCGAGAACCGCCTCTCGAGGAACTCGGGCATGGTATAGACCATCGAACGCATGTAGAACGGCACCATCACCCAACCGAGCACGAGGACGCACCAGGCGTGGAGTTCGTAGTGGGCCATGGCGACGCCGTCGGTACAACCCGAACCGGCCAGGCCGACCAGGTGCTCCGAGCCGATGTTGGAGGAGAAGATCGACGCGCCCACGATGAACCAGCCCAGATTGCGGCCGGCGAGGAAATAGTCGTCGGCAGTGTCCTTGCCCATGAGGATCACCCACCAGGCAAGGCCAAGCAAGACGATGAAGTAACCGCCGATCGCGATCCAGTCGAGCGTTTGGAGCATGCTCTCACCCATGGAACAACCTCGGGGTCCGCGGAGAGGGAAAAGGGAGCTGAGGCGTAAGCAGGCCCCATTCTAGCGGCTTGGAGGAATGTGTCCAAGGCGTGGGGCGCGGGGCGCGGGGCGCGGGGCGCGGGGCGCGGGGCGTGAGGCGTGGGGAGAACCACTTGGCAACGGGGTCTGGTGGCTCGCGTCAGTCGCGGCGCTTCGGACTTCGGCCAATACGGCCTATCTGAACGGCTGCCATTTTGCCGTGCCCGGCGATCGGGTAGCGTTGAAGAGCGAAGACGATACGGCCATCGCTTTGCGACAACGCCGGCGGGTGCTCAACGCCGAGGTCCGCCCTTCCGAGAACCTGATCTCGCGCTAGAACCTCGGCGTGGGAGGGCGGTAATGGCTCAGATCGATCTGGCGGAACCAGTCGATCGTTTTCGCGAGTCCTTCCCGAAGCGAGACAGTGGGTTCCCATCCGAGTCGCTGGCGGGCGAGGGTAATGTCGGGTTGGCGCTGGGCAGGGTCGTCGGCGGGCAACGGCCGGTAGACGAGTTCGGCTTTTGAGCCCGTCATGTCGATCACGATTTCTGCCAACTCGCGAATCGAGAACTCGCCGGGGTTACCGAGGTTGACCGGGCCGACGAAATCATCGGGGGCCTCCATCATGTGGAGCATGCCTTTGATGAGGTCGTCCCGGTAGCAGAACGAGCGGGTCTGGCTGCCGTCGCCGAAGAGGGTGATGTCTTCCCCGGTGAGCGCCTGGCGGATGAAGTTGGAGATCACCCGGCCGTCGAAGGGATGCATGCGGGGACCGTAGGTATTGAAGATTCGCACCACGCGGATATTGACCTTGTTCATGCGGTGGTAATCCATGAACAGGGTCTCCGCCGCGCGCTTGCCTTCGTCGTAGCATGCGCGCGGCCCGATCGGGTTGACGGCGCCGCGGTAGGACTCGGGCTGCGGGTGGATCTCGGGGTCTCCGTAGACCTCGCTGGTGGATGCCTGCAGGATCTTCGCGCGGCACCGCTTGGCCATTCCTAGAGTGTTGATCGCTCCCATCACCGACGTCTTCATGGTCTTGATGGGATTGTACTGGTAGTGGCCGGGCGCCGCGGGACAGGCAAGGTTGTAGATCTCATCGACTTCGAGAAAGACCGGCAGCGTAATATCATGGCGGACGAGTTCGAAGTTGGGCCGATCGAGCAGGTGGGCGACGTTCGACTTCTGGCTGGTGAAGAAATTATCGAGGCAGATGACGTCGTGCCCTTGCTCGACCAATCGCTCGCAGAGATGGGAACCGAGAAAGCCGGCCCCTCCGGTTACGAGAATCCTTTTCAGCGACACGAGCGGTTCCTTTTCGTGCAAGCGGTCCCAGGACACGGCAGTGTCCGACCTATCAGGGCCTTAACACGGTATAGAGCTCCGACGGCAGTGTACGGCAAGGGGCGATGTGCGGCAAGCCAGGGCGAGACGAGTGTGCGGCAAGTTCTTTGGCATGGATCGCCGAAGAGATTGGAAGTGTTTTTCCGTGTCGGCCAGGGATAGCGGAGAGTGAGGAGTCGAGAGCCAGATGGTTTGGCTTTGGACTCTCGACTCTTGGTGGCCGACACGGAAAAAGGCGCCCGACCTGGGATGGTGACAAGAGCGCGGTTCGGCCGGCGCAGGTGGATGCCGTTTCTGTTGCGTCGAGTGGGAGCTGGTCTGAACATCTGTTTCGTGGTCCCCTGCCGGCTGTGTGCGGCAGGGGACCGTCGTTTGGGATTCGATTGGTAAAGAGCTGGTCATTGGTTGGGGAGTGGTCGGCGAAGGGGTCGAGGGCTGAGGGTCGAGCCAGACGAGAGTCGGGACTTGGCGCGTTTGGGATTTTGGATTGGCACACAGCTACCCCCGGCGGTGCCGGGCGGTGGTGGGGATTGGATTGGCAGAGGGGCTGTGGGGTGTGCAGAGCAAGATAGGCCGGGAATTGTTGAACACGGTTTGCGGAGTTCATTTTCTCTGCGACGAGGCGCGTGCGCGCAAGTTGTGAAATGGATTGTGTTTGCGCGGAGGGATTGGACCGTAAGTTCGTACCGTCCGAAAGTCGGGTGTTTAACAATTGGCAACCCTTTCCACCCGGAGGAAGGAAGGATGAGGGATGAGAGACGAGGGATAAGGGATGAAGGCGGAGCACGGAGGGGCGAGTCGGATGACGATTCGAGGTTTGCGACGGGTTCGTGCGGGGGATGGTGCCGGCGCGGGGCGGCGACGCAACGCACCGGCATTTGTGTTGCGTGGAGCGTGTTGCGTGGAGCGTGTTGCGTGGAGCGTGGTGCGTGGTGCGTGGAGAGGCCACTGGCGCAACATGCTGAGGTGCGAGGGAAGGAGTGCCTTGGGAATGTTGCGGGCAGGGATGCGTTTGGCGGGGCACTTCGTGTTCTCCGTCGGTGACGGTATTTGTACATTAGTTCAGTATTCTCTGCGATGATGATCTGTGCGGCGGAAATTGTCAAGTCGCCTTTTTTGTACCACCCGGTTTAGGCAGACGCTGTTTGCGGCGGGGCAGGCATGTTCCGATCGGGATCCGTATTGGCCTGATCATAAAGGTCAAACACGGCGTTTCCGCGATGCTCAATTTGGATTCCGGGGTGCTATTGAGATCTCGTTGTCATAAGCACTTATCTGGAAATGGTTTACGTCGCAGATTCGCGACGAGACTGTATCGCTTATAGGTCGCTGTATGGTAGAGGTTTACGGAGATCTGGCTGAACGCAGCTCCCCGGAATCCATATTGAGCGTTCCGGGATTGCCGATAGGGACGACGTTTCACTTAACACGCCAACTGCTATAATAGGGGGGACATAGAGTCCGACACATTCATTGTGCAGGAGAGGCTCGGATGGCTATGATTTCCGCCCCGGTCGATTGGGTCGAATCGGTGAGCGAACTCAGATTGCCGGCGAAGACGGACCGCCGGATGCAGGAACTCATGGACCGCAATACTGAGGGGCAGCTTACTGAGGAGGAGCGTGCGGATCTGGAGTCGTTGGTGGAACTCAGCGAGACACTGGCGCTGGTCCGCGCGAAGGCCCTTCATCTCTTGGGGCGAGCTCCAAAGTGACCTCTTGGGACGCGATCCAGCGGCAAGTCCGCGAGCGCGCCGCCGAACGGTGCGAGTACTGTCGCATGCACGAGTCGCTGCAAGGGGCTACGTTCCACATCGAGCACGTCGTGCCGCGGTCGCACGGCGGCAATTCGAGGCCGGAGAATTTGGCGTGGGCGTGCCCGCGCTGCAATCTGTGCAAGTCGGACCGCGTCGAGGTTCCTGATCCCGAGAGCGGGAAGCTTGTTCCGCTGTTCAATCCACGAGTCGATGGCTGGGGCGACCATTTTCGGTGGGAAGATTATCGCGTTGTGCCGCTGACCGCCATCGGCAGAGCGACCGCCGCAGCGCTGGACCTCAATCATCCGCGGCGAATTCGGATCCGCCAGGCGGAAGAGACGTTCGATCTGTTTCCGCCGGATGATCCATAGGCGTCGTGCCGGCTTCCGCAGAACGGAAGAAAAGCCGCATGAGGTTGTCGAGCACGCGCGACTGGACCTGGACGTTGTCCATCCAGCGGGAGATGGTCTGTTGGGCGATTCCGGTCCGTTCGGCGAACTCCTTCAAGTTCAGGTCGAGACGCTTCAGGTTGTCGGTGATCTCGGACGTGGTGAGGAGGCCGGCGTGATCGCGGAAGGCATGCCTGAATCAGAAATCTCGGAGGGTCTTTGCACAAGGGGAACGGATTCGTTAGACTAACGGGGGGTTGCTGCGCACAGCGACGGCGCGCGATGGGGCACGGCGTTGGGGACGTGCTGGGAATATGAGTGCTGGGCGAGTGGCCCGCACGCTGGGTGAGCGAAGCGATACGATGGTTTCTCCGCCATGACGAAGACACGTCTGCTTCTCCAATGGATCGGCCACAGCGACTTGAGGGCGATGGCTGGTTCTCTGCCGGAAGGCCAGCGCGAGGCGGTCCTGGCGGAGATCAGAGGTCCGCTGCCGGAGAGCGGTGATCTCGGGTCGACGAGGACACTGGTTGAGACGCAGGCGTTCGACGAGATCTATTTGCTGAGCAACTACCGGACCGAGTGGAACAATCTCTATCTCGGTTGGCTGGGCGGCAAGGCGGGGCTGGTC
>JABWBD010000090.1 GCA_013360685.1 Pirellulales bacterium | reverse complement strand
GTCTTCGAGTACGGCTCCACAGCCCTTCTGAGCAAGGAGTACCAGGAGCACTCTGGAGCCAAGGACGGCAATACGCTCTACGCCGGCTACAACTACGACACGACGGCCTCCTCGGGCGTGTTCACGATGGGTCTGCGGCCCACCTCGGTTCGCTATCCCAACGGTCGGTTGGTGCATTTCACGTACGGGACCGCCGCCGAGGCGGGCGACGCCATGAGTCGGCTCGCGGCGATCAATGACGATAACTCGGGAAATCCGGGCAACAGTGTGGCCGAGTACACGTACCTGGGGCTGAGCAGCATCGTGGTCGAGGATTATCCGCAGCCCGACGTGAAGCTGAACTATGATTCGGGCACGGCGGGCGAGTACGCCGGGTTGGACCACTTCGGACGCATCGTTGATCAGCTTTGGTACGACTACGGCGCCGGCGCTGATCGGGACCGGTACAGCTACGGTTACGAGCGGTGAGCGGTGCATACCTGGGAGGCTCAAACTGACCTGCCAGTATTATCGGGCGACGTGATTGGCGGCCGAGACCACGCCTCGTTTTTCCGCGGAGCCGCCCACGGCAAGATGCTCGCCTGATGGAATGCCGCCCGATAAGAAAGCGGCGACACGTCACGCGCACTCCAAAGCTGCAGAGGCCGGCGCCATTCCTATTAGAAACGGCGGAAAAGCCTGTAGTACTGGCGACGAGTCCACTGCCAGACGTGAAAGGCCGCAAGTCGGATGAGCTCCCACAGGTCGATCGTCTCCTGCCCGGAGTCGCGGTGGCGCGTTGCGAACCATGCCCGGCTCCAGCGTCGCCGGCCGTGCGCGGACGGCTGCCGAGCGGGCGCAGCCGGCGCGGGGGCCGACTCGGGTGGGAGCGTGTGCTCCAACTCATCCAGTTGACCTTCGAGAGCACGAATGTCCGGCGGGAGAGGCGTTCCCCGAGCCAAAGACCGCTTGAACTCCCGCAGGAGGGCCTTGGAGTTTTCCAGGACGCGGCGAAGCCGGGCGTTGCCGCCCGGGACGTCTGATCTGCCGTCGAGCGCCGATTGGAGGAAGAGAACGGATTGCCGGCAGTCGTCCTGCGTGGGCGTCAGGATCTCCGGAAAGCGGGTCTGCCAGACGCGGCGGAACGTGCGGCTCCATTCCTTCAGCGTTGCGATCGCTCCCGCCGCGCGCTGTTCGTCGTACAGGTCGCCAAGGATGAACGTGTGTAGCTCTTCGCGTGTCAGAGGGTTCTGAGACAGTCTGGAGATGCCGTCGGTAATCAGGAGAATATTGGCTCCCAGACAAGGGCCCGCGCCGCGGAGGTCTTGGACGACCTGTTCCAGGGCCGCCTGGATCCGCGTCTGGCCGGCGTTCGGCAGCTCGATCAGCCTCCGAGTGATGGCAAGGAAGTCGTCCCATCCGTAGCCGACCGAGAGCTCTCCGGTTTCATCGGTGAAGGGGCGCAACAGCAGGCGTGCCCCCTGCCGGTGGCTTCGGCGCAAGAACTCCAGCGCCAGCCCACGGGCGATGATTCCGCGGCGGTCGTGGTCCTGCATGGTGGTCGATGTGTCCAGAAGCACGTAGGCGTGCAGTCTTGGGGATTCATCGATGGACGAGTCCTCGACCACTTCCCGGCGAAAAATCTCTTGAGCGAGCTCGCCGGCGCCCGGCTCGGCACGCTGCCACTCGGGCATGAGAAGTTCTCGTTGCGCCAGCTTGGCGTAGAACAAGCCGGGGAAATAGACTTCCCATAGCCACTCGAGAGGAAAGATGCGAGGCAGGTCCTCGGTGCTGCGGATCAACCGGACATCCATCTCATCGGCCGGGAGATGCGACTCGAGCGAGCGGTCGTCGGAAGCGATCACGTCGAGGATGCTCTCATCCTCGCGCTCGAGCAGGCTTGCGTCGCTCGTCCGGCGGGACTCGACGCCGATCGGGACCTCCAGGTCGTCCAGGTAGTGTGCCGCGTTTCGAGCGGCGAGAAACATGAAGGTCTGCTGAGGACGAACGTCGGAGAGGTCCAGACCGAACTGGGCGAGGTACTGCACGAGGTCCGGCGATTCGACGCGGATCACGGGAAATCACCTCAACGCAACAGCTCCGTACCGCGATGGTCCACACGCCGGCCGAGTTCCTGGATGCGGCGCAACACCCCGAGTTTCATTGCTTTGACCCGTTCGTCGGCCGGTTGAATCCCTTCGACGAACCTGCGGACATGGTCGAAGGTGATGTCCCCCTCGCTGACCAGCCCGAAAAACCGCAGAATCCGCTGTACCACGCTGCTGGGCTTCACCGGTTCGCCGCAGCGGACGCGGGCCATCACCTGCTCGGCCAGATCGTAGGCGGACGCGAGATGATCGATCCGTTCCAGGTCTTCGCCGCGGATCCGCAGGAGGGTGTCGCTGAGCGCCTTCTCGAAGCACTCCATTTGTTCCCCGCGCGCGCCGACCGTGGTGACAACGTACTTCAGCTCCGCGAGGTCGGCCGCGGTGACCTCGGTGCGGCCGCGGAGCAGGGCCGAGGCATTGAGCACGATCCGCGTCTTGGCGTAGGTCCGGGGGCTGATATAAAGATGTCGTTTCTTGGCATGATCAGGGGTCTCGTCCACCAGTTCGCGGTAGCGGTTCAGCAGGACGTTCTTCAGGAGCAGAACGTGCGGCGGAGCGGTGATCGTCCGCTGGGGGACCATGCCTCGCACGATGTCGGCCAGCCTGGCGAGATGCTCCAGCGGGATCTGCTCCTCCGGTAGCGTGGGGTCGCGGCGGCCGTAGTGCCGGGCGAATGCCTGGTCGACCGCCACCAGCGTGCAGGGATCGTAATCGGGTGCGAGATACGCGCGGAACAGAAAGCGGTCCAGCACGGCCTCGGTCACCTCCGTGGCGCGGAGGTAGTTTGCCGCGGCGATTCCGGTGTGAAGGCGCGACGGCTCGCATTGGGAGCCTTTCTTGAAGACGCGCTCGTTGAACACGCCCAAGAGCGCCCGGAGCACCATGTCGTTGGCGTCGAAAAACTCGTCGATAAAGGCGAGATCCGCGTCGACGAGCGTCCGGCGCGTATTGTGAACGATCCGCCCCCGTTTCAGCCGCCTCGTGTCGATCGAGCCAAAGAGTTCCTCCGCAAGGGTCCCTTTCGACATCTGGGTATCGAACACCCTCGCCCCGCGGATCCGGCGGAAGACGCAGTGCGCATACAACGTCTTTGCGGTTCCCGGAGGGCTGAAGATGAGCAGATTCTCGCGGGTAAGCAGGGCGTAGATCGACTGGATCAGCAAGGGGCCGAATCCGATCAGATCGCGTTCCAACGCGGAGAAGACCCGTTGGATCTGCTCGATCGATTCGCTGAGGCTGAACGCGACCGCAGCGTCTGAACGGTGCGCGGGCAACTCCCCCTCGAAGTCATCCGGCTTGAAGGGATCGAAGATCGTGGGCTGGCTCAGAGGTCCACGCGTTATCGACCGGTCGGCAACGGGGCCCTTTGGGGCCTCAGGATCTGAAGAGGAGTCGGAGGGGTCCAAAGCAGGCTGCTCTTTCGATGTGTCCTGGGAGACCAACGACACCCTTCCGTGCCGACACGCGAACGGCGCGCGTGACCTGCCCTTGGTCGATCGCTACATCACGAGCTCTCCGCGTGTCGGCGGAGGGAATGAAACGATTCTACAAGAAAACGCAGACGGGATCAACCACCGAGGAGGGGAGCACCAAAGATTGTCTTTTTGCTCCACGACTCCCTCGCTCCAACCTCCGCGCGCAACGCGCAGCAGCCGCCGCCCGCAAAGCTCGGACTCAATACGCGGGCGCGGCACGCGCGCAGTTCCTCGTTTCCAGCTTCCGGTTAAGTTCCCGGTTCCAGATTTGATGGAGCCATTCCGACGTGAACGCGTTGCATCGGGGGCCGTTCTTGCCGTTTCGCCATGCGGTGCCGCTGCCGCAGTATTTCAACACCCGCGGGCGTCTTCCCAGGACTAGTTCCAGCCAGTTGGGCGTGGCCTGGATAACGATGAGGCAGTCAAACGCGTCGGCCCGGTGCATGGAGATGAACTCGTAATTCATGTCGGCGCTTCACTTGTTCGAGGATTGCCTTCGGTACGGGATGCTTCAAAGGAATCGTCACGATCGGCTTGTCGTGGCTAAGTTCCATCATCATGGCGATCTCCGGGATTGCGAAGAGCACCCAGTGCCACATCAGACAAAGGACGAACGCGATCACCGGAATTTCCGGCCCGGGGATCTTCAGGACCAGCCACGCCCAACCGAGCACGACCAGCATTCGGGCCGGCATGGCTCCCAGGGTGACGGCCATGAGCACTCGCTGGTCTTTGTCCCATGCCCACCATGCCCCTGCCATCCAACTCAGCGTGCAAAAGAGCATCGGAGGCAAGCTCAAGAAACATGCCTTGCCGTAAGGCGGCCAGGCGATCCACAGGGGCGTGATGAGGAACATCGCGGAAAACAGCAGCAATCCCGCCATCAGGCGGGAGTACTTCTGGAAAGTCCGGTCGATCCGGCTTCTCTTGGGCCGGGGAGGCGGCGGCTTCGTCTCAGGTACCGCCGGTGGTTCAGGCTCCCGGGCTTGCACGTAATCTTGATAACACTTGCAGCCCGACAACGTCTGGAGGAGGTCATTTTTCTTCATCGCCAACCTCCCGGTAATGAGTCGGCTATCGAATCCGACGCTCCCATCGCCTCCAGATTAAAACATTCGTTGGACGCTGACAATCAATCTAGGGTGTGCATTGCCCCTGCGCCGATCGGGTTAGGGCAATAAGGAAATCAGCCCGTGAAACGAAGTACGAGCAGGAGCCTCTCGCTTGCGCTTCGGGTTGGTACGCCGATCGGGTTAGGGCCATAAGCAAATCAGCCCGGCTGCAGATGCAGCCGGGCTGTTGATTATTACTCCGGCAAGAAGAATGCTTAACCGTGAAACGAAGTACGCGCAGGAGCCCCTCGCTTGCGTTTCGGGTTAGTACACTGATCGGGTTGGTGTGCTGATATTTCTTGCTGGGGTAATTCGATTTGTGCAACGGGTTTTGGATCCGGCGGACTACTCGTCCGAGGTCCGCAGCCGCGCCAGCACGCTGAAGTCCTCCAGCGTCGTCGTGTCGCCGCTCGTCTCGCGGCCGGCGGCGATATCGCGCAACAGCCGCCGCATGATCTTGCCGCTGCGGGTCTTGGGCAGCGAAGCCGTAAAGCGGATGTCGTCGGGAACGGCCAGGGCGCCGATTTCCTTGCGGACGTGGTTCTTCAGCTCTTTGCGCAATTCCTCGGTGGGCTGGTAGTTGCCCGTGAGCGTGACGAACACGGCCACGGCCTCTCCCTTGATGTCGTGGGGCCGGCCCACGGCCGCAGCTTCCGCAACGGCCGCGTGGCTCACCAGGGCGCTTTCGATCTCGATGGTGCTCAGGCGGTGGCCGGAGACATTGAGCACATCGTCGATGCGGCCCATGATCCAGTAGTAGCCGTCTTCATCCATCCGCGCATTGTCGCCGCAGAGATACTTGCCGGGGACGTCGCTCCAGTACTGCTGCTGGTAGCGGGCGTCGTCGCCCCAGATGCCGCGGAGCATGGCGGGCCACGGCTTGGCAATCGTGAGCCAGCCGCCCGCGCCGACCTGGACCGGCTTGCGGTCCTCGCCGACGATCGCCGGAATGATCCCGGGCAGAGGTTTGCAGCAGCTTCCGGGCTTCGTCGGGGTTGCTCCGGGAAGCGGCGTCATCATGATGCCGCCGGTCTCGGTCTGCCACCAGGTGTCGACGATCGGGCATCGCTCGCCGCCAATCAGTTTGTGGTACCACATCCAGGCCTCGGGATTGATCCCTTCACCGACGGTGCCCAGGAGGCGCAGACTCGACAGGTCGTGCTTCGTGACCCAGTCGTCGCCCCACTTCATGAACGAGCGGATCGCCGTCGGGGCGGTGTAGAAGATATTGACCTTGTATTTCTCGATCATTTCCCAGAAGCGGCCTTCGTCGGGCCAGTTGGGAGCGCCCTCGTACATGAATATCGTGGCCCCGGCCGAGAGCGGACCGTAGACGATGTAGCTGTGGCCGGTGATCCAGCCGATATCGGCCGTGCACCAGTAGACGTCCTCGTCGCGGAGATCGAACACCCACTCGACCGTTTTCTTCGTGTAGAGGTTGTACCCGGCGGTCGTATGCTTGATCCCTTTCGGCTTGCCGGTGGACCCGCTGGTATAGAGGATGAACAGCGGGGTCTCGCTGTCCAGCGGTTCGGCCGGGCAATTGGCGGACGCGCTTTTCATCAGGTCGTGCCACCAGAAGTCGCGCCCCTCTTTCATCGTCACCTTGGAGCCGGAACGGCGGAGGACGACACACTTCTCGACCGTGGGCGACTTGTCGAGGGCCGCATCGACGGTCTCCTTCAACGGCAGCTCCTTGCCGCGCCGCCAGGAGCCGTCGGCGGTGAGTTGAAGCTTGGTCTTGGCATCGTTGTTGCGGTCCGCGATGGCTTCCGACGAGAACCCGGCGAAGACGACCGAGTGCACGGCACCGATCCGGGCGCAGGCGAGCATGGCGATGGCCAGTTCGGGGACCATCGGCATGTACATGGAGACCACGTCGCCCTTCTGGATGCCGAGTTGTTTCAGCACGTTGGCAAACTTGCACACCTCCTCGTGGAGCATCTGGTAGGTGAGCACGCGGACATCGCCGGGCTCCCCCTCCCAGATGTAGGCCGCCTTGTTCTGGCGGTGCGTGCCCAGGTGAGCGTCGAGACAGTTGTAAGAGACGTTGGTCTGGCCGCCGACGAACCACTTGGCAAACGGCTCATTCCAGTCGAGCACCTTCTCATACGGCTTGAACCAGTGGAGTTCTCCCGCCATCTTGCCCCAGAACCCTTCCAGATCTTCCGCGGCCTCTTTCCACATCTGCTCATACTGCTCCATGGAGCGGATGCGGGCCTTGGCGGAAAAATCCGCGGGGGGTGGGAAAAGCCGTTCCTCTTTCATTACGTTGACGATCTGACCCGACTTAACTTCTGCCATGTGGCTTCCTCCGGACCGTGGTACGCGGCTAGTCAGACGAGACGTTGCCCCTAGATAAGTCAGCATTCTAAGTGGGATTCCCATAAGCGTCAACGAGCCCCCTCCGCCCGAAAGCCTTGCCGGGGCAGGAGTTGCTAAATCAGCGCGGAGTCGCGGGGGGTGGGGGTGGCTCGCCGACTAGCGGCGCGGTTCGGCTGACCGCCCAAGGTGGAGGCGTCGGGCAGCATAACAACCGGGGCTGGAGGATGCCAAGTCGCAACTCTCGTTCCGCTAAACGTTTGCGCCACCTCGCTTGCACTGCCCGGATCGTGTATAACGGCTCCTCGGGCAAGCAAACCCGGAGGCGGCGAGCATGGCATCCACGATCGCGTTGATCGGCGCCCTGGACACGAAAGGCGCCGAGTACGAATTCGTCCGGCGGTGCATCCACGCGCGAGGGCACCGAACGCTCCTGATCGACGTCGGAGTGTTCCCTCCGGCGGAGATTGTGCCGGACATCCCGCGCGACGAAGTTGCGCGGGCAGGCGGCGCGGAAATGGATCAACTCCTCCGGCAGCGCGACCGCGGTGAGGCCGTCGCGGCGATGGCCCGTGGAGCGGCCGTCCTCGTGCCGCGGCTTTACGCGGAGGGCCGTCTCGATGCCGTCCTTGCGCTGGGCGGCGGCGGGGGGACCTCCGTGGCCTGTGCGGCGATGCGGGCCCTGCCGCTGGGTGTGCCCAAAGTGATGGTCTCCACGGTCGCCGGCGGAGATGTCTCCGGCTACGTTGGCGTGAAAGACATCGTGATGGTCCCCAGCATCGTCGACGTTGCCGGTCTGAACCGCATCAGCCGCGAGGTCTTCGCGCGCGCTGCCGGCGCCGTCTGCGGCATGGCCGAGACCGAGGTGGTCCCTCGCGACGAAGACAAGCCGCTGGTGGTGGCCTCCATGTTCGGCAATACGACTCCCTGTGTCGAAGCGGCCAAGACAATCCTCGAGAAGGCCGGATACGAGGTGCTCGTCTTCCACGCGACCGGGACCGGGGGGCGCACGATGGAGAGCCTCATCGAGTCGGGCCGCATCGCCGGCGTGCTGGACATCACGACCACGGAATGGGCCGACGAACTGGTCGGCGGCGTGCTGGCGGCCGGCCCGGCGCGCCTGGAAGCGGCCGCGCGGTATGGCGTGCCCGCGATCGTCACGCCCGCTTGCCTCGACATGGTCAACTTCTGGGCCCCCGAGACTGTCCCCCCGAAGTTCGAGGGTCGCCGTTTCTACCCGCACAATCCCAATATTACCCTCATGCGGACCACTCCCGAGGAATGCCGCCGCCTTGGCCGGATCGTAGCCGAGAAGCTCAACCTCAGCAGGGGTCCGGTCACCGTGCTCATTCCGCTCAAGGGGTTGAGCATGATCGACGCGCCCGGCGGCCCCTTCTGGTGGCCGGAGGCGGATCAGGCCTTCACCGACTCCCTCAAGGAAGATCTCCGGCCGGACATCCCGGTCGTCGAGATCGCGGCCAACGTAAACGATCCCGAATTCGCCCAGCGGTGTGCCGACACACTGCTGGACAACATCGGAGCCAAGTCAAACAAGCCGAATCAATAACTCAGGACTCTTCCATGACCGAATCCCGCACCCAGATCCTCAACCGTTTCCGCGAAAAGATCGCCCAAGGCAATCCGATCATCGGCGGCGGCGCCGGCACGGGCATCAGCGCCAAGTTCGAGGAAGCCGGAGGGATCGACCTGATCGTGATCTACAACTCGGGCCGGTTTCGGATGGCGGGCCACGGCTCGCTGGCCGGGCTGATGCCCTACGGCGATGCCAACGCCATCGTCGTCGAAATGGCCCGCGAGGTCTTGCCCGTCGTCAAGAAGACACCCGTCCTGGCCGGCGTTTGTGGCACCGATCCCATGCGGCGGATGGAGCCGTTCCTGCGCGAGATCAAGGCCCTCGGCTTTGCCGGCGTGCAGAACTTCCCTACGGTGGGCCTGATCGACGGCCTGTTTCGGGCAAACCTGGAAGAGACCGGCATGGGCTACGACCGCGAAGTCGAGATGATCCGCCTGGCCCGCGAAATGGACCTCTTGACCACGCCCTACGTATTCACCCCGGAGGACGCCGTGAAGATGGCCCGGGCCGGCGCCGACATTCTCGTCGCCCACATGGGCCTGACCACTTCGGGGTCGATCGGCGCCAAGACGGCCAAGACGCTGGAAGAGTGTGTTCCGCTGATCGATCACATCGTCGACGCCGCCAAACGGCCCCGCGACGATGTGATGATCCTCTGCCACGGCGGCCCGATCGCGGAGCCCGAAGACGCCCAGTTCATCCTCAGCCGCGCCATGGCCGTCGACGGCTTCTACGGCGCCAGCTCCATGGAGCGTCTGCCAACGGAACGGGCCATTCGAGAACAGACGGAGCGGTTCACGCAGATTCGCAAGAGTTGAATCCCTATCCGTGGGCCGGCGCTGCCATCCGTGGGCCTCAGACCGATCCTCATGGAGCCTGCTCGACCAGTTCAATGGCCAAGCCTAGTGCTGACGCGACGGCATGGAATTGAGACAGCGGGATATCGTCGCCCTGCTCGATAGCGCGCACAACAGTGGACGGCACATCGGTGATCGGTAGATTCGCCTCACGTACAACCGTGGGACCTCGAAATGATATCGCTCTCCTCCGCGGACAATCGCCAAGGGAAGTTGACGAGCCCCTTGATCGGCGGTGATTGGGGTGAGTCCGTCGCAAATTAGCGTCCCGTACCGAAGCGCTTGACCGATAGTCTGCCCGTCTTGGAATCCAGGTCGAGATCCCATCCGTGCCACTGCAGCGCGGCAACGCCGAGAAAGACAAAGCACATCAAGGCTACGACGACGGACAGTCCATACGCGATGACCGGGTTCCGCGTGAGGTCTTTCTCCTCGACTTCCCCTATCGCCAAACGGCTGATGTCGGGCTCCCGCGGCACATAGAAAACCGGCACCGTTGTCGCCCCTTCCAAGCCGTCCCAAATGGGACGTTCCACCTCCGCGTTTCGCATCCCGGTGCGCCCGCCCGGCGCGGTGACCCGGTATTCCAGCCGCGGCGTGACGCCGTTGGGGGCAAGAAACCGGCGGACGATCTGCGCCTCGCCGGGCACAGCGTCCTCGGCAAGGAGCCGCAGGGCCCGCTGCTCGCGGTGCGTCATCCAGGCCATGCCGCCGGCCGCACACAACATCAGCACACTGAACGCCCCAAAGACAACTGCCGATCGCCGCGATTTTCTCGAGCGGATTTGTTCCGACGTGTCGTCCGTCTTCCGGCTAATCCGCTGCATCACGATCTCCACCAGGGCATCGAAATCGCCAAAGGCTTCGCTGAGCGTGGCCATCGCCTTTCCGCGATTGTCGAACAGCACCAATTGGCGGCGTTGGTTCAGCGCGCCGGCGACCACGTTAGCCCATCCGATTTCATCCCACCCATAGACCCGCGTTCCACTCCGCTGCTCGATCGTCACGCCCCGCGGTCCGACTGCGACCTGCCGCGGCGTCCGCGCAAACGACCAGGCCGCGGTCAGCGCACCCAAACCCAACAGCGCCGGAAGCGTCGTCACGGCCTGCAGCGTCAACATGTCAACCTTGCCGAACAGCGAGACCGCGAACCCGACGGCAGCCCCGCCCAGGGCCAATACACCACCAGCAAGCCAAATCGCCGCGTTTGTTCCCGCCGAATCGTGCCGGAGGAACACGCGATCCAGATCTTCATGAAGCGGTTCGCTCATCATCGGAACATCTCCTTTGCCGACGTAGAGACTGGCCCGCGCACGTCCCGCGGTGCACATTGTCTGATCCGTTGATACGCCTGCCACATTACCGCGATCCGGCACAAGAGGCAATTCTCCGCGGGAGGTGGCCCGTCCTATTCTGCATCTTTGAGACCGCCCGGTCCCAGTGACCGTCACAGCCGATCCGGCGGCGGTGGGGCGATGACTGCCAGCGACAAAGCGCATCCGCCTCGTCGCAGTGTCTGCCCATGCGTGAAGGCGAGGAAGCACACTTGCAAACGACCAGATTTTCCGGCTACACTGCACGGGGTTCTCCAACACGCAATCCGACCGCCGGTTTCGCGTACTGCTTGACCACCGAACCTCCTCCGGGAACGGGACCAGGATGCGGTCCACTTCAATCCGGCGGGCAACGAGATTACGCTGGTGAGACGTATCTGCCACGCAGGACATGGCAAGGGAGCACTCCCATGAATACTTCGCGTCCAAATTGGATGTGTTTGGCGGCGGTCTGGTGTTTCAGCACGGCGCCGTCCCTCGGCCAGCAGGAACCGCGCAGCGGATTGATCGAAGCCGGCCGCTTTGTTCACATTCCCGGGCCGAGTCCGGCGCTGGTGCACGGCGAGCCGGGCGCGTGGGACGACGGAGTGATCGAAGCCGCCGACGCTTTCCGCGACGGCGACACGTACTATCTTTTCTACCACGGCACTGGGCAGGGGAAGGGCTATCGTCTCGGAGTGGCTATCGCCTCGCATCCAGTGGGGCCGTTTCGCAAGCACGGCCACGCTCCCGTGCTCGACTTGGGGCCGCCCGGCTCGTGGGACGATCGGGGAGTCGCTTGCGCGATGATCCTGCGCGAAGGCGACGGCACGTACCGGATGTTTTACTCGGGACTGTCCACCGCGGCACGGTCGCGCTGGAGCATCGGACTGGCGACGGCGCGGCATCCGTTGGGGCCCTGGGAAAAGTACGCGAAGAACCCGGTGCTGGAGGACTTCGGCTACGTGGGCGGCGTGGTTCGCGCAAGCGGGAAGTATCACCTCTACGCGGAGCATCCCATCGGCGCCACCGGCCCCGACTACGGCCCAATTTCGCTGGCGACGGCAGGCGCCCCGACCGGTCCGTGGACCCGTTGGGAAGAGAACCCCGTGATTCCGGCCGGAGCCAAGGGTGAATGGAACGACGGCGGGTTTTCCGAGGGAGAGGTGCTGGAATACGGCGGAGTGTTTCACTTCTTCGGCGGCGGCGCCAAGATCCATCCCGAGCGGATTCGCTCGCAGGAAAGCATCGGATATGCGTTCAGCACCGACGGATACCGGTTCTCGAGGCTTCCGCGAGAGCCCGTGGCGCCGCGGGAAGCGGTCCCCAATGCCGCCGCCTTGTCCGAGGTCCACGCGATCATCGAGCCGCCGTTTGTCTATCTCTACCACACACTGCGATACAAGCAGCCGCGCCGGCCGCAGGACGAGCCGAAGTTCCCCGTGATCGAGGATCTGGGGATCCAGGTGATCGCAACCCAGCGGCCATTTGAAATTGCAATGCCGGTGGTGCATCGCGATACGATCGGCCCGGGCGAAATCACCGCGCTGGTCGACTGTCCTCCGCTCTGCCTCAGCAGTGCCAACGAAGCTGAACTCGTGGCGGAATGCACCTGCGGCCCGCGCGCCACCAAGGGCCTGCGGGTCCACGTCCGTACGAGCGAGGACGGGCTTACCTGGCCGGCGAGCGACGCTGCCTGGTTCGATGCCGACGGGCGCTCCGGCGCGACGGTGCGGGCCACTCGCGTTTTGAGTCCCAAGCCGAGATTTGCCAAGGTCTTGATCGAGAACCTCGACCCATCGGAGAGCGTTTCGCGGGTGGCCGTGGTTGCGAATCTTCGAGGCTGAGAGAGCCGCGTTCTGTTGTCTCCACTCGAATGATCGTCCGCGGACCGTTGCATCCGGCAGTGGCGACTCCCGCCCAAGTCCAGGTTCGCGGTTGGCCTGTTGACCTTGATTGCAACACGTTCGAAGGGGATAATTCTGGCAGTCGTCGACCGTCCGCGGCTCCGGCCATCGGAACCACGTCCAGAGGAATCGGAGAACCAAGCATGGATGCACGAAAAAGCAACTGCCGGATCGGCCTGGTAACCGCAAGCCTGGTTTCGCTGGCATTGGCGGCCGTAATATCCAGTGCCGCAGAGCCGAAACCCCAAGCGGCCGACGCCTACGGCCGCGGCATCGGTCAGCTTCAGAAGAATGAACCGCAAGCCGCAATCGCATCCTTCGATGAGGCGATCCGGCTCGATCCGCGCCATGCCGCCGCCTGGCACAAACGGGCACAATGCCATTATCTCAAGGGGGACGCCCGGAAGGCGATCGACGATTGCACGGAGGCGATCAAGCTGGAACCGGCCAACGCCGATTTCCACTGCGGACGCGGCAGTGCGCTGCTGCAGGCGGGGAACCTCGACAAGGCGATTGCCGACTACGGCGAGGCGGTCCGGCTCGATCCGAAGCTCGCCAAGGCATGGTACAACCGCGGCCGGGCGTTTCTCCAAATGAACGCTCTGGACAACGCCCTTGCCGACCTCACCGAGGCCATTCGCCTCCAGCCGGGCCTCGCCCCCTTCTACCTGGTCCGCGGCCAGGTGCATGCCAAGCGGCAGGACTACCCGAAATTCGTCGCCGATTACAGCGAAGCAATCCGGCTCGAACCGGGATGCGCGGAGGCATGGCTCGGCCGCGGACTGGCAAGGGTTTTCCTGGGCCAGACCGACGAGGCCCTCAACGACGTGACCGAAGCGATCCGCCTGCGGCCTGATCATGCCGAGTCGTATCGCGTACGCAGCTATCTCTACCAGAGCCGGGGAGCCGCGGAAAAGGCTTTGGCGGATCAGACCAAGGCCGCGGACCTGGAGAAAACCGCGGCGCGACCCGCGGCGAGCAGAGCTCAGTAGTTCCGCGCCCGGCGGGTCTTGCCTCACGAGCGCCCGGCTTTTCTCCACCATGAATGCAGTTTCTCGGCGGCCAGCCGCCACCGCGACGGCGACCGGTTCCAGCGATAGCAGTCGGCCAGCGCCGTGAAGACATCGAACCGCGAATGCAGGCCCACCGGCCCATCGGCCAGGTGGTCGAGCGACATCCGCCGGGCGATCAGAAGCCCGAATACCCCAATCAGCTCATCGGCACGGTCGGCCACGGCCACGGCCCCGACCATTCGGCCGGTCCCGTGGCGGGTGTACACTTCGACAAAGCCCTCCTCGCGATCGTCGAGCACCGCTTCGCCAACCTCGCACATCGGGACGCGGTACGTGTCGATCTCGATCTGCTGCGCGGCGGCTTCCGAGGGAGTCAAGCCGACGCGAGCAATCTGCGGGTCGGTCCGGACGCAGTGCGTCAACACCAACCGCCCGATCCGACTGGGAAAGAGGCAGGAAGCGTTCCGCGCGCAGAGGCGGCCCATCGCCTCCGCCGTTTCCGGTCCGGCGAATCGCTTGCCGCAGACCTTGCCCGCGGCAAAGATCCGGCGATTTGTCGTCCGCAGCCGATCGTCCACTGCGATGCCGTCGTCGGCCAGCGCGACGTCCGCCAACTCCAGCCGAAACGAAGCAAGTTCCGGCACGCAGCCCACCTCTTGAAAGACGCGGTCGACCAATCGCTTTTCCTTCCGACCGTCCTGCTCCAAGACCAGCATTTTCTGCGCACCGGTCCTCTGGACTGCGGCCGAGGTGCAGCCCAGCACCAGGTGCACACCCTCGCGTGCCAGACGGCGTTGGATCACGGCCACGGCCGCAGCGTCCTCCTCGGGCAGAATCGACGACTGGCGTCCGACCAGGTGGACTTCGCTTCCTAGCCGGCGGAACGCTTGGGCCCAACCGCACGCCCTGGGGCCCTCGCCCAGGATCGCCAACCGCGGCGGCACGTCCTCCAGCCGAACGAGCAGCTCAGGAAGAAGCGGCTCGACCTCGGCCGCGTCATCCGCCCTCACCGCCGAAAGGCCGATCGCCACCACCGCCTTGCGAAAGGTGATCCGGCATCCGCCCACCTCGATCGCGTCTCGGCGCGTGAACGCAGCCTGCCCGTGGAGAAAGACGACGCCCATTCGCGCAAGCTCCGCCTTTGCCGGTCGTGCCGCCGCGCGATCGCGCAGTTCGGCAAACGGGCGAAAGGGATCGGGGCGCCCGATGGCCGCGTTGCCCGGATAAGACCATCCGGCAAAGCGAGACTCGGCGGCTCGCCGGGCGGCTTGGCGCAGCGCATGCTCCGTGGCTAAGGCGACAGCCGGATCCAGGACGGCCAATTCGGGCGACACGAGGGCGACCCGCATCCCAAGTCGTCGCCCTTCGCGCGCTGCGGCGTACCCCGCTGGATCGCCGCCGACGATCACCAGGTCAAAACGCTCGGCAGCAGTGGGCTCCGACCGAAGCGGGGCACCCGCGTCGTCAATCGGCGGCGAATCCGGCTCGGCCGTCGTGGTATCCCCGTCCATGCCTCATTCCTCCGATCCAAGAGTCTGCCCGCCGTCGGTTCTCCCGAATTCTCGCAAATTCGGCACCGGGCACCATGGAAATTGTAGCGATCGAGCAAAGTTTGCGGCTCGGTCGGCCGATAAACTGGCCGGGGTTGTCGTTCGCTGGGCGTTGCACAGTGCCCAAGAGGCCCTAACAAGACCGGCCCAGGAGACCTTCGGTCGACGGTTTCGGCGGGGTCGGAGACCCTCGCCGAGCGGTGCGATCGAGCAAAGTTTGCGGCTCGGTCGGCCGATAAATTGGCCGGGGTTGTCGTTCGCTGGGCGTTGTTCTGTGCTCAAGAGGCCCTAACGACCCCAACTCCCCTCACCCCCTGCCCCTCTCCCGAAGCGGGAGAGGGGAGTTGTATTAGAGCCTCAAGGAATGGGCTCGAATATGGCCAAACTCACTCCGGAAGCATCCCCCCAGATAGCGGAGGCATGTAGGGCTGGCGCGTCGGAGGCGGCGGCAGCTATCAGCCGCGCGCTGGGCTGCGAGGTGAAACTCACGGTTGGCCAGCCGGGGACTGTCGACATCAGCTCTTTACCCCAATGGATGGGTGGACCGGGCTTGGCTGTCGTGTTGACGACAGGCGGTTCGGGAGCTCTGGTTCTTGTCCCCGAGGATTCCGGCTTACTTCCGCCTTGGTATTCCGAACCCGACGCGACAGGCCAAAGCCGACTTACCACGCTGGCCCAAGAATTGGGAATGGTGCTCCTCCCGGAACAGTTCGCACCTGAGGATTTCAAAGCCGCGCACGTCAAATCGCTCCACGGGGCGGCGGCGCGTGGTGGACTGGTCGGCGGGGCCGCATTGGTGCCGCTCCAATTGGAGTCGCCGACCGGCCAACGATCGACCGCGGCCTTCCTTTGGCCCGCCACCAAGCCCTCGGCGGTTCTCGGCGCCGGAGCGGTCAAACCCAAGACCGAAAGCAAGCCGCAACCGAAAACCAAGCCCGTTCCAGCCGCCCGGCCCGCGGCATCGCCTAAGATCCGAGCGATCGACGTCGATTCGCTCCCATCCTACGCCCGCAGCCTCCTGCGGATCGAGGTTCCTGTCATCGTCACTTTGGCGCAGAAGCGACAGCCGCTCGGCCGAGTAATTGAGTTGGGACCGGGCTCGATCATCCAATTCGACAAGTCCTGCGAGGAACTGCTGGAACTGGACGTGGGCGGCCGCCTGGTCGCCACCGGCGAAGCGGTCAAGGTGGGCGACAAGTTCGGGCTCAGGATCAAGTCGGTCGTACTTCCGGAAGAGCGATTCCGCCCAATTAAACCCCAAAAAGACGTAACTCCAAATCCAATCCAAAATCCAAAATCCAAAATCTAAAATCCTTCCCCCCTCTTCTCCTGTCCTCCGCCCCGTTTCCCCTTTCCCTCTCGCCGCCCGACCGGGTAAACTGACCGAAGACCACCCAGTTCCCTCGCGGCTTGGCCATGATCCTCCTGATCGACAACTACGATTCGTTCACCTACAACCTGGTGCAGCGTCTGGGGGAAATCGACCCCACGCTCGATCTTGAAGTCCATCGCAACGATCAGATCACGGGCGACGAGGTGGAGGCCAAAGCACCAAGCCACCTGATTATCTCACCCGGGCCCTGCACTCCCGACGAAGCCGGCATTTCGATCGAGTGCGTGAAGCGATTTGCCGGCCGGCTTCCGATGCTCGGTGTCTGCCTGGGACACCAGTCCATCGGCCAGGCGTTCGGCGCCAAGATTGTCCGGGCCGGTACGCTGATGCACGGCAAGACCGACATGATCCATCACGACAACCGGGATCTTTTCGCGGGGCTGGAGAACCCGTTCCGCGCCACGCGCTACCATAGCCTGGTCATCCAACCGGACACGCTCAGCGACGAGTTCGACGTGTGCGCCTGGAGCGAATCGCCCGGCGGTAGCCGAGTGATCATGGGAATCCGTCACAGACAGTATCCGTTGTGGGGCGTGCAGTTCCATCCGGAGAGCTTTCTCACCGACTGCGGCGTCGTCCTGCTCGAGCGGTTTCTCAAGGTGCAGGATGGCGAGCGATAATAACCACGCGCCAGGAGATTCAGTCCCCGGACTCCGCAGCGTCGGTTCTTCCACCATCGGCCTTGCCGCCACAGGTGCATTCCTGCTATGGGCGGCGCTGCCGCCGTTGGATCTCTGGCCATTGGCATGGGCTGCGCCGGTTCCCTGGGTGCTGCTGGTCGGGCGTCCGAATCTTGCGGGAAGACGGCCGTATTTGGGCCTCTGGCTGGTCGGATTCCTGTTCTGGCTGGCGGCCATTCACTGGCTGCGGCTGCCGGATCCGGCGACCAGCCTGGGATGGCTGGCGCTCTCGTTCTACCTGGGCTTCTATCTGCCTGTGTTTGTCGGCTTGGGCCGTGTGGCGGTCCACCGGCTCCGCGTTCCGGTTGTCCTGGCGGCGCCGGTCGTCTGGACGGGACTGGAACTTGCGCGGGCGCACCTCATCACCGGATTCAGCATGGGCGCGTTGGGGCATACCCAGTACCGCTGGACCGACCTGATCCAGATCAGCGACCTGGGCGGCGCCTACGCAGTCGATTTCGTGGTGATGTGCGTGGCGGCTTGCCTGGCACGCATGATGCCCCTGGAAGATCGGCGGCCGGCATGGTGGCCGGCGCTGCCGATCGTCCTCATCCTTGCCGCGACGGTCGTTTACGGGCGGATGCGCATCGCCCTGGGGCAGGCCGCCACGGACGAACCGCCCGTCCGCATCGCCCTCATTCAAGGCTCGATCGACAGCACGCTGAAGTACGATGAAACGAGGAAGTCCCAGGTCCACGGGGATTACCTTCGGCTATCGCACGACGCGGTCGACCGCTATGGCCGACTCGACCTCATCGTTTGGCCCGAGACCATGTTTCGCAGCAAGCTGGTGACGTTCGACGGCGCCCCACAGGTCCCAGCATCGTGGAATTGGTCGCCGGAGCAGTTTACCACGGCCTTGGCCGAAGCGTCCCGATCGAGCCGCGAGGCGATGGCATCTTTGGCCGAGGAACTGGGTGCACCGCTGCTTCTGGGTGTCGACACCGAGCACTACGGCGCCCGGGGCCTGAAGCGATACAACTCCGCCGCGCACGTGACGCGCGACGGCCGTCTGGCCGCTCGCTACGACAAGATGCACCGCGTGATGTTCGGCGAGTACGTGCCCTTTGCCGAGCGGTTTCCCTGGCTGCAGGACCTCACGCCACTGCCATCGAGCATCACTGCGGGCCGGCAGCCGGTGGCCCTGGACGTGGGGCGTTTGCGGATCTCGCCGAACATCTGTTACGAGACCGTGCTCGCCCACGTCATCCGCCGCCACGTGACCACGCTCGCCCGCGCAGGCCAGGAACCTGACGTGCTCGTGAACCTTACGAATGACGGTTGGTTCTGGGGCTCCAGCGAGTTGGACATGCACCTGGCGTGTGGTGTGTTCCGTGCGGTGGAAACCCGCAAGCCGCTGCTGATCGCCGCGAACACCGGGTTTTCCGCCTGGATTGATGCCGATGGCCGCATCCTCGCGAAAGGCCCCCGCCGCGCCGAAGACGTGCTCCTGGCCGAAGTCCGCCCCGATCCGCGGAAGAGCTGGTACGTTGCCTTCGGCGACGTGCCGGCCAGCCTGTGCCTGTTCGCGTGCTTCGTGCTGGCGGCGGCCGGTTTCTGGAAAGACGTAGGACGGTCTTCCCAGGCCGTCACTCTGCGATCATGAGGGCATGGAACAGCCATTCCACACGGATTCCAGTGTTTTCGAACCTGCCGTCCAACTTTCGCGGGCACATCCGCGTCCGCAGCGGTCACCACGACCGAAATCGGCATAACCCCTTCAGGCGTAACGATTAACGCCAACTGCGTCCTGTTCGGATTTTACCCATTTTATCGCCAGTGGGGTTGCCAGGCTCGCCCAGACTTACTGAATTACGGGCATTCTAATTGACATGCATTTTTCAGCCAAGTTATACTGACAGGACAGCTTTCTCAGGTCTACCAGTCGTTCAGGCAGAACTTACTGGTCCGGTCCTCACAACGAACACACTGGTTCTAGGCAGCCCGGCTTGGCGAGCCCGGCAGAGTCGAAGGGAGGCGATTCTGCTCGTTGAAGGAACAGAATCGCTGAGGCGGCCCCTGTCGAGCGGTCAAAGGAAAGTCCCCCATGAACCTGGTCGGCAAAATCTTCGTGGTTCTCATTTTCGTGATGAGCCTGGTATTCATGTCGTTCGTGGTTGCCGTCTATGCCACGCACACGAACTGGAAGGAAAAGGTAACGGCGCCGGAAACCGGGCTGGACGCCAAGCTCAAAGCGGCCAACACGCAGAACCAGGATCTGAAAGACCAGTTGACGAAAATGGAAGGCCAGCTAGCCGCCGAAACCACGTCGAAACGCGAGGCGCTGGCCAAGCTAGAGACGGAAAACGACGAACTCAGCCGCGAGCGTGACCGGCTGGAGAAAGAACTGGCGAACTTGCAGAAGGACCAGCGCGACGCCGTCGCCGCCATGCAGGCCACGCAGAATTCGCTGAAGAGTCTCCGCGACGAAGTCGAGGGCCTGCGGACCAGCATCCAGAAGGCCCAGCAGGACCGTGAAACGGCATTCACCGAACTGGTGAAAACGACCGACCAACTGCACCAGACCGCCAACGAGTTGACCGTACTCAAGGAGCGCAGCGTTCAACTCGGCCAACAATTGGCCGACGCCACGGCAGTGCTCAAGCAGCACGGGCTGGAACCGATTCCTGCCCTCTACGCCGGAGTGCCGGCGCAGGTCAAGGGATTGGTCACTGCCGTTTCCGGAAACGGCATGATTGAAATGAGCATCGGCGCCGACGACGGCCTGCAGAAGGGCCACAAACTCGAGGTCTACCGGATGGCCGACGACCAGAGCAAGTATCTCGGCCGCGTCGAAATCGTGAAGACCCAGCCCGACAAGGCCGCCGCCAAGATCCTTCCCGAGTACCAGAAGGGAGCGATCCAGGCGGGCGATCGCCTTGCCGCACGGATCGAGTAATTCACACGCCAGCATCGGCCGCATTGCCGCCAGGACCGAGCAAGGAGCAGAAATGTCTACGGGTGGGCCCACTCGCAAGCCGCCGACCGACATCTACACGCTGATGCTGTTGCTGTCGCTGTTGGCGATTATCATCGGAACCGTCTTTCTGTACCTGGAAACGAAGGACTACGGGTCGCCTCCCTACCAGGGCGGACCGTCGGTTTCGATGCAGTCCTCCGGCGCGTCCGGGACTGCCATGTACCTCCGCGCAACCCGCGGCTTTTGTGATACGCGAGACGACGTAGCGGTCTGAACCACTCTCCCTTCCCCCGGTTCGCGAGCACGGATGCTCCCACGACTCCTCGGATACCTCAGTTCCGATCTGGCGGTGGATCTGGGCACGGCCAACACGCTGGTCGGCTTGGCCGGAGAAGGGGTTGTCTTGAATGAACCGTCGGTCGTGGCGGTCCATCAGCGGAACGGCCGCATCCTTTCCGGCGGCTGCGCGGTCGGCCAGCTCGCACGCCAGATGCAGGGTCGAACGCCCGAATCGATCACCGTGGTCCGGCCGCTGCGCGACGGCGTGATCACCGACTTCGAGCTCTGCGAGGCCATGCTCCGCTATTTCTTCCGCAAGGTGGAGCCCCGCTCCTTCCGCCTCAAGCCGCGCGTGCTCGTGGCCGTGCCGGGCTCGATCACGCCGGTCGAGAAGCGGGCAGTCTTCACCAGCACGCACCGGGCGGGAGCCCGGCAGGTGTTTCTCATGCCGGAGGCCAAGGCCGCGGCGATCGGCATCGGATTGCCCGTCGTCGAGCCGGTGGCCAACATGGTCTGCGACATCGGGGGCGGCACGACCGAGATCGCCGTGATCAGTATGGCCGACGTGGTCGCGGGGCAGTCGATCCGCGTCGGCGGCGACAAAATGGATGAAGCGATCGTCGACTACCTCCGCCGCCATTACAACCTGCGGATCGGCCCATCGGCAGCGGAACAACTGCGAATCGACATCGGCAGTGCCTGCCCACTGGAGGAGGAACTCGCGGCGGAGGTCCGCGGTCTGGATGCCATCAGCGGTTTGCCACGCCGGGCCACCATCACCAGCGAGGAGATCCGCGAGGGCCTCGCCGATCCGCTGGAGGAGATCTTCGATGCCATCCAGCGGACACTAGACCAGGTCAGCCCCGATCTGGCCGCCGACCTGGTCGACAGCGGCATGGCCCTCTGCGGCGGCGGTGCCCTATTGCGGCAGCTCGATCGTTTTCTCGCTCAACGCTCCGGGCTGCCCGTCCGGCTTGCGCCCGAACCGATGCTTGCCGTGGCCAAGGGAACGCTCGTCGCGATGGAACAACTCGACCGGTGGCGGTCGGTGCTGGAATCGAGCGACGACGATGTTTGAGCGGCACGACCTGACAACTCGGTTCACCCGCCCCGGCAGTGCCCTGGCCGCCGGGCTGATCGCGTCTCTCATGCTCATGCTCCTGCCCGACCATTGGACGGCCGCTGCGAAGAGCGTGGCTGCCTCTCTGCTGAAACCGGGGCAAACCGCGGTACGGGCACTTCGCGAACCGGCCGCCAGGCTCCACGCCGGGGCGAGACATCACTTCCGCACCGCGGCCCAACTGGCCGCCGCACAACAGGAGATTGAGCAGCTTCGCGAAGAAAACCGTCGCCTGCAGGCCCGATTGGCCGCGGCCCGCGGGGAAGCCCGCGCGGCGGTCCCCGACGCTGCCGCCGCAGACTGCCTGCTGGGCGTCGCCTGCGTGGAAGCCTGCGTCCTCGGCCAGCAGGCCCGCGTTTTTCTCGCTCGAAGGCACCTCTTGGACGCCGGCTCCCGGCAACATGTCGAGCCGAACGATCTCGTGCTGGGAAGCGCTCCTGGCCTGATCGACCGCGGCAGCGATGCGGAACTCCAACCCGGCCAACTGGCGCTTGGTGGAGGCATCGTCTGGGGAAAAATCGTGGAGGTTGGGCGGCACACAAGCACGGTCCGGGCGATTACCGAACCAGGATACCGAGACCTGGTCCGCCTGGCCGGCAGCGATTCGGACGACCCTCGATCCGGCCCGCAGGGCATCCTGGAAGGCACCGGCAAGCCGTTCCCGAGGATCCGGCTCATCGAAGTGACCGAACCGGTGGCAGTCGGCGACGCGGTGTACACCGCTGCCGACGAAGGCGTTCTCCCGCGGCCGCTGCTCTACGGGCATGTCGTCCGTGTGGAACGTCCTGTCGGCGCCGCTCACTGGGAAATCTGGATGCAGCCGGCGGTAAAGCTCGATCGGCTTCAGAAAGTGACGGTGCTCAGAACGGTATTGAATCCGGCACGGGAAAAATAGTCATTGGTCATTTGCTGCTTGCCAGCCACGAGTCGCCTCGCGCCGCCAATGACCAGTGACCAATGACCAGTGACCAATGACCAGTGACCAATGACCAGTGACCAATGACCAGTGACCAATGACCAGTGACCAATGACCA
>JABWBD010000504.1 GCA_013360685.1 Pirellulales bacterium | reverse complement strand
CCACCCAGGCCGACGCCGAACGCGCCTTGCAGGCAGCGCTGGCCGAGGCTGCCTCGCCGCCCGTGCAAACCGCGGAGCAGACCGCGCAGGCAGGCGACCTGCCGCAAGCACCGGTCGAATCCGATCGGGGACGATCCGTCCTGTCGGCCCGCCCGCCCCTTGAATCACACCCGTTCGACAGCCTGACCGACGAAACCGAAATCTGCGACAAGTACCTGGCGATCTTCATCGACGAGACGGAGATTGCACTGGACGATTTGGCGGAGACCCTGCTGGCGCTGGAGGGCGGAGGAAGCCGCGAAGCCATCGAGAAGCTGCTCCTGATGTCGCACCGGATCAAGGGTTCTGCGGCGTCGGTGGGGCTCAATCGGGCCGCCAAGCTCGCCCACCTGATGGAAGATCTGCTGCAGAACCTGGTGGAAACCGCGGGAACTTTGTCGGCGGAGGTGACCGACGCCTTACTCCGCTCGACCGATGGTCTGCGGCAGTACGTGGCTTGCCTCCGCACGGGCGAGCGCCGCTGCGACCAGTTTGCCCAGCTCGCACGCGAACTGCTTGCCGCGCAGGGCCGACAGGAGAGCGCGCGTGCCGCAGAACCGCCGTCCGCGGGCATCCGGACCGGCGAGAACGACCTGGCGCCGCCGAAAGTTCCCGTTGCCGATGCCGTCGAGATCCCCGCCGAGTTTCGCCGGTCGGTTGCCGCGCGGGCGCCCTCGGGTGTCAATACCTACGCGGGTGCGGTCGTCTTCCGGCCCGGCCAGGCGCTGGTGGGGCTGAAGGCCCGGTTGATCTACGAGAAGCTCAACAATGTCGCGGAAATCTGCTTGTTCGAGCCGCCGCCTGCCGAACTCGACGAGATCGAAACCTTGGACCGGGTGCTTTTCGGCGTCTCGACGGAGAAGGAGCCGCAGTGGCTGGCGAGAGAGTTGCGGGTCGGGGGCGTCGAAAGCGTGGTGTTCGAGCCGGTGCGGCTGGACCAACAGGCGCCGGCGGTCGTTTCAGAGCAGAAGGCATCGCCCGGCCCTTGCCCTGCCGGCCACGAGGCTGAAGTCCAGGACGAGACCTCGACCGATACCGAATCCCGGCAGACGGCGGCAGACCAGACGTCGGCGGACGGCGACGCGGCCAGGCGACGCGGGACCGACGCGAGCAGCAAACCCACCGAAACACTCCGCGTGGACATCGAGCGTCTCGATCACTTGATGAACCTTGCCGGGCAATTGGTGATCAACAAGGCCCGCTTCGCCCAGATCTGCGAGGGTTTGAAAACGGCAGTGTCGAGCAAGCAGTCGTCGCTCGTGCTGGCCGACGCGCTGACCACGCTGGAGAAGATCGCCGCCAGTCCCGACGAAAAAGGGCGGGTCCAGGCGGACCTGGAAAACGCAAAGAACCAGGCGCGCCGGATCCAGAGGGATCTGGAGGCAGTCCGCCGCGACCTGGAGGTGCTCGCCCACGTCCGGGGCGCCGTGAACGATCTCGGAGAAGCCATCCACCAATTGGACCGCGTCACGGACGGCATCCAGCAGAGCGTGATGGATACGCGGATGGTTCCCATCGGCCCGCTCTTCGCCCGGTTCAAACGGGTCGTGCGCGACATCACGCGGGCCAACGGCAAGAGCATCCGCCTGCTGATCAAGGGAGAGAAGACCGAACTGGACAAGCGGATGATCGACGAACTCGGCGATCCGCTCATCCACATGGTCCGCAACTCGGCCGACCACGGGATCGAACCGCCGGCCGCACGCGCCGCGGCGGGCAAGCCCGGCGAGGGGACCATCACGCTGGACGCTTTCCACCGAGGAAACAACATCGTGATCCAGGTTTCCGACGACGGAAAGGGGCTCGACCCGGACCGGATCCTGCGGAAGGCGGTGGAAAAAGGGATGGTTTCGGCGGCCGACGCCGAGAAGATGTCGCGGCAGCAGATCTACCAGCTTATCTGGGAGCCGGGCCTGAGCACCGCCGAAAAGGTGACCGAAGTCTCGGGCCGCGGCATGGGCATGGATATCGTCAAGTCGAAGATCGAGGATCTCAACGGCTCGATCGAGCTCGACAGCACGCCCGGGCAAGGAACCACCATCACCATCAAGCTGCCGCTCACGCTGGCCATCCTGCCGAGTCTGATGGTCGAGATCGACGGCGATGTGTTCGCGATGCCGATCGAATCGGTTGCGGAGATCGTCTCCGTGGGGGCGCGTGACCGCTGGACGGTCCACGGTCGCTGGGCCGCGCGCGTCCGCGGCCGCGTGATCTCGATGGTCGAACTGTGCGAAGTGTTCACTTGGACGCGCGGCACGCCGCGACGCGCGGGTGAGCGGCCCGAGGAGACCACGCTGGTCGTCGTCGGCGAGACAGGCCGGGAGATCGGGCTGGTCGTCGACCGCGTACTGGGAGAGGAAGACATCGTGATCAAGTCGATGGCGGAAAACTACCGCAACGTACCGGGCATCGCCGGGGCAAGCATTCTCGGCGACGGGCGCGTGTCGCTGATCCTCGACCTGCCCTCGCTCATTGAAATGGCATCTCACAAGCCCGCCGCTACCGCGGCCAGTTAGGAGTACCTCATGATCGAAGCCGCAACGGCCCCTCCCGACAGGCTGGACCTTCTACACCAGCTCTTTGCATCGGCCACGCACGACGCCTCGGTCGCCATGTGCCGCTGGACCGACGGGCTGATCACGCTCTCGCTCGACGAAGTCCGCGAGATTCCCTTGGAGGAAGTCTCGATGGAGTTGAACCTCGGGGACGATCTGCTGACGATGGTCGTCCTCAGCCTCAAAGGCGAGATCGGAGGAGAGATGGTGCTTACCTTCGACGAGGCGAATGGCCGGCACCTCGCCGCCTCGCTGTTACACCGTGCGGTCGGCACAAGCGACGAGTGGACCGAACTGGAGAAGTCGGCGTTGACCGAGACCGGGAACATCCTCGGCTGCGCATACATGAACGCCCTCACGCGGCTCATCCAGGCGGAACTGGTGCCGTCGCCCCCGTACTTCATCCAGGACTTCGGGGCCAGTGTGCTCCAGCAGGCGCTCATGGCGCAGGCATTGACCTGCGACCGCGTGCTGATCTGCCGGACCGGGTTTCACCGGCAAGGCGAGGAGCTGAACTGGCGGGTCATCTTTGTCCCGACCGACGCAATGCGGCAAGCGATGGAAGATGCCTTTCACTGCACCCGTTGACGCACATCCGGAACTGAAACCGAGCGCGGAAAGTCGAGAAGAGCATGGCTGGCTGTACGATAGTTGAAACGGCGGAGCAACAGTCGGTCGGCATGGGCCAGATCCTCGTGGCGCGCCGCCCGGGGCGGCTCACCGCGGTGCTTGGATCGTGCTTCGGTGTGTCGCTCTTTCATCCCCGGCTCTGGCTCGGTTCCCTGGCGCACGTCGTCCTGCCGGAATCGGCCGGACGCTCGAGCACGCCCGGGAAGTTCGCCGACACCGCCATCCCGCACATGATCACGCAACTGGAGGAACTCGGCGCCAACCGCAGTGGACTGGTCGCTCGCATCGCCGGCGGTGCCTGCATGTTCGGCGCCGGCGGACCGCTTCAGATCGGCGACGCCAACGTGGAAGCCGTCGGGAGACTGCTCGGCCAATCGGGAATTCGTATCGTTTCGAGGCACGTGGGTGGAACGAAAGGCCGGCGGATCACGCTGGACTGCGCGACCGGCAACGTACTGGTCCAGATCGCCGGATGCACGTCGATCACCATCTGACCGCCGCCCCAATGCATATCCAGAGGATTGGAGATCATGACGAAGACGCTGCTGATTACGGACGACGCGGTGATTATCCGCGAGATCATCAAGGACATCGCCACGGCCGCGGGCTGGCAGGTGGTCGGCGAGGCGAGCAACGGCCAGCAGGCAATCGACCGCTACATGGAACTGAGGCCGAAGGCTTGCACGCTCGACCTGGTGATGCCCGAGTATGACGGCCTCCACGCGCTGCGCGGCATTCGGCAGATCGACCCGGAGGCGAAGGTCGTGGTGGTCAGTGCGCTGGACCAGAAGCAAGTTCTCATGGAGCGAAGGTCGTGGTGGTCAGTGCGCTGGACCAGAAGCAAGTTCTCATGGAGGCATTCCGCGCCGGCGCCGCCGACTTCCTGGTCAAACCGTTCAACAAGACCGTGCTCGTCGACACGCTCGATCAGCTCGGGTAAGCCGGTTCCCGTCTTGTTAGGGCCGCTTGGGAGGAAAGGTGGCAGCGGAGCCTCAGCCGACCGGCGAACTCTTTCGAAACATGAGGGTCTCCATGACGCCCAGATAGAATCGCCGGCTGCCGAGCACCTCGAATCCTGCTTCGCGGATCGACCGGCGCAAACCGATCCGGTCCGGAAATTCACGCAAGCTTTCCGCAATGTAGGCGTAGACTTCGGCATTGCCGTGCAGTGCCAACCCCCAAAAACTTCCCCAGGCTTTCAGAAGCCAGTATTCCATGAGTTGGGCGGCTTTGCCCGGAGGTCTTGAGAAATCGAGGAAAGCCGCCACTCCGCCGCGGCGGAGAACGCGGCGAATCTCCGTCAGTACGAGCCCTAAAGACGGTGCGTTGCGCAGGGCGTAGCTGCCGGTGACGATGTCGACCGAGCTGTCGTCCAAGCCGGTCGCACCCATGTCCCGCTGTTCGAACCGCACATGGGCGAAGCGACTACGACGCTCGGCAATGTCGAGCATCCCGCGCGTCAGATCCAGACCGAGGATGGTCCCGCGGGGATACTTCTCGGCAAGCAAGAGACTGACGTCGCCGGTGCCGCAGGCGAGATCGACGCAGAAGGGCGCGGCATGGCTCGGGAGCGACTCGACCAGCCGGCGCTTCCAGGCGGCATCGCGGCCGAGCGAGAGCGCGCGGGTAACGAAATCATAACGCGGGGCCACGGCCGTGAAGAGCCGCTCATTGTAGAACCTCTTCTTCTCCGGCTCGCGGTGCTCTTGGAAACGCAAGGCGAAACGGCCTTGTGCGGGATGCCCATCGGCCGTGTCTTTCTCTTCCATGCGGATTCCGTTGGCGCTCCGTTTCAGCGCGCGTCTCCTTCAAGCATGGCAGGCGGCGCAGCCGGTCTTGCATTGGCCGTTGCCTTTGGGCAGATAACGCCACATACGGCCGTCCTCCAACGCCTCGAAAAGATCGCGGTACGCATCGAGCGCCTTGGCTTGCGACTGCCGGTCAAGGCGGACTGCGCGCCGAGCAAACTGCCGGCACCAGCCGCATTCCGTACAATCGGCATCGCGGCAACCCGCCGTTCGAAACCGCTCGATAAACCCGTCAAGGCCCTGATTGTCGATGTAGACCGGCGCATCTCCCTCGACGGGACGCGTCATCGATCGGGCGTCGACCAGCCTCTTGAGAAGGAGCATCCGAAGGGGATTGACCAGTCGCGGCCGGACCAGGAATCGCAGGAACCATCCCAACCCTCGCTGGTAGTAACGGTCGCTCTTCTTGATGCCCTGAAATCCGAACGGCTGAATGAGGTCGAGCAGATTGCCCTCGTAGCGGCGTTCCGAGTAGGCTTGGACGCGGCGGGCCATGACTTCGGTTGGGATATCGCGCTCGACGATCTTGAAGCGATCGTAGCCCAATTCCTCGTAGATATGCAGATCCTCCGGGCGGATCCACTCGGAACGGATGTAGTTGACCGGGTCGCGGAGCTTCATCTCCGTGCATTTCAAGAAACACCAGTCGATGAAGAAACCCTTGTTCTCATGCCGCGATTGCGCTGTGTGCGCGATGGCGTTCATATGACCGGGGGAGAGCGCACAACTCATCAGGCAGTTGTTGTTGACCAATAGCTCCAGGTCGCAGTGGACATGCTTGCGGATTTGTTCAAGCGTCTTCAGCTCTCGGTTCACGAGGATGCTGTCCAGTACGATGCAGTCGGCCCCAAGTTCCTCCCACATCTGCGCCTTCCGGACTCGATCGACGCCGGCGAATAGCGAAATTCGCACCCGGAGTTGCGGATAGCGGGTCTTAATGAGGCGGAGCAGGTACGCAGTGGCCACCGTGACGGAATCCACGCCGATCGCACAAACCCAGTCCAATAAGCTTTCGATTGCCCTTTGCCCGGCGCGCGTGATCTCGTGATTCCCCGTACAGGAAGAATTCAGCAGGTAATTGAACTCGATTCCGGCGCGGTGCGCATGAGCCACGTGTTCCGCGAGTTGCCGGCGAGTGACCTTGGCAAGCTGGTAAGGCGCTCGACCGCCTCCTATGGCGTCTTCCCGAAGTTTGCCGTAGAGTTCCAGAACCGGGTAGCCCTTGATGGCCTCGATCAGTTCCGTCTCGAAATTCGTCGCAACGCTTAGTCGCATACCTGCCCACCTTCCATGTTTGAGACGCATCCCGGTTTGCCGCATTCCCAGCGCCGGTCCTGCTCGAGCCGGCGCGCGGATAACCCGGCAAGATAGCAAATGACAGGCTTTTCTGTCAATAATGAGTTTTCCAGGTAACTTTCGCCGCAAGCTATTCGATCAGTGCCCCCTCCACGACCAGTCCCGGGCCAAATCCCATGGCCACGCAGGGTCGTGGAGAGTTCTTCCGCTGCAAACGGTCCAGCACGAAAAGCACTGTCGGTGACGACATGTTGCCATGCTCTGCCAGCACCGCGGCGGACGTCTCCGTGGCCTCCGGCGGCAGCCCCAGAGCCTCGGCGACGCTGCTCAAGATCCGCGGACCACCCGGATGGATCGCCCAGGAACCGACATCCGCGATCGCCAGTCCGGCCGACGTCAGCCACGATTCCGCCC
This sequence comes from Pirellulales bacterium, assembly GCA_013360685.1. Classification (GTDB taxonomy): domain Bacteria; phylum Planctomycetota; class Planctomycetia; order Pirellulales; family Thermoguttaceae; genus JABWBD01. Next base: position 3,932 of record JABWBD010000504.1, on the reverse strand, counting down.
AAGAGCGAAGATGCCGAGCGATGAGCTCGGGAACCCGCGGCGAAAGGGTCATCTCGAACCCGTGGTCGCGGATCCGCCAGGTCATGCTATCGTCGACATCGGGAAGAATACAGGAGCCGGTGGCGGTCACACGCCAGTAGTTCCCGCGGCCGCCGGTGCCAAACCGGCCGACCAGAGCCGCGGCGCCGTCGGCGAACAGGGCATTAGCGACCAGCTTCTCGGGATCGTTTCCGTATTGGTAATGGAGACTGCACAGTTCCACCGCCGCTAACAGCACAACGGCCGAGGGGTCCGCATCCACGATCGCCCGGCATGCCTGCATCCCATTGAGTGTTCCGTGGCAGCCCATGAAGCCGATGTGGAGCCGGCCGACCGTCGGGCGCAGCCCGAGTTGCTTGGTCAGCGCGATATCCACCCCGGGCGAGAAGAAGCCGGTGCAGGACACGGTCACGATGTGGCTGATCTCGCTCGCTGCGATGCCGGCAGCTTTGAGAGCGCCGGCGGCCGCTGTTCTGGCCAGCGGCACGGCCTCCTCGGCGTAGCGATCCATCCGACGCGCCGTGGCCGGGCCATGATCCTCCGGCCCGGAGGCAGGCCAGTAGAACGACTGCCGCGGGCCGCAACCGTTCGACGGCTCCAAGAGCACACTGCCCCGCGAGCGAACCCCCGTGCGCCGAAACAGAGCCGACAGGCCGCGCGCATCTTGATGGCCGCCGGTGAGGAACGTCCTCGCGATATCCGCCGCCGCTTGCTGTTCAATCGATCGCTCCGGACGAGCGGTCGCCAATCCGCAGATCACCAGACCCATACTGCCTGCCGTTTCCTCAAGCGATCCAGCGTTGCCGTGCAACCCCCAAAAGCGACTCCATTCTGCATCATCGTCTCCATGACAAAAGCATTCGGCACGGCCAGACGGGGCTCAAAACAGCACCCTCCAAACCTGCCTTCCGGACCAGGCGATGGAATTCGCGGATCGTAAACGCCGCTCGCACCGAGCGCGGCCCATCGACGCGAACGACGTCTGAACTCGTGAAGAGGCGGGAGGCAACATGGGCCAACAGCAGACCCCGGCGGGTTCGGACGAGATCGCTCACGAGAACTACCTGCCGGGCACAATCTCGCATCTTCCTCAGAAGCAGCACGACCTCGTCCCGCCCGAGTTGATGCAAGAAAAGCGAGCAGCACACAACGTCGAAACCTCCGGGCAGAACTTCGTTCAAAGCATCGAGCACTTCAAAACGGATCGCCGCCTCTGCCTTCTCCGCCCGGTCCCTTGCGCATTGGACCGCAAACGGACTGACATCGATCCCGCAAATCTCCAATGTCCGGCCCGCGCGGCGGGCGCGCCGCCACAGGCCAAGCGGCACATCGCCCGATCCGGTCGCAACATCGAGGATCCGCAGCGCGTGTCCGTCAGGTAACTGGGAAATCGGCCGCCACAAAGAGGCCACGGCTCGGCTGACCCGATTGAGACGGGCAATTCCCAACAGAGCGTGGCGATGCCTATCGCGATCGAGCGACGGGTCGTCCATGATTTCTGGCTTCCGGCACCGCTCCGCGACACCATTCAGGATCGGCACGGCAAACGCTCCACAGGACACGCACATGTCTGAGCAACGATTCGGACACCCCAGGAAATCGACCCCCCCTCTGGCTAGGTCATTGAAGGTGCGGAGCCACGGCCCCAATACGGAATTCATTCCGTTCCTGTTACCCACAGAGCCATTGATGGCACGTTTTCCCCTTAGCCCGACAATAGTTGACCAGTCAAGCACACGTGCAGAGACGAAGCTCGGGCGCGAGAGCGGCTTTGGGGCCTACGAAGAGTCTATGCATATCCTCACCAAGAAGTCAAGCGCACCCCCAGAAGAACGAGCCGGTTGCGTTCCTTGGAGCGGTGCTTGGATCGTGCGTCGGCGTGTCGCTGTTTCATCTCCGGCTCGACCGCTACATGGAACTGAGGCCGAAGGCTTGCACGCCTCGTCTTCTACAGCAGGTTTTCGTAACTATTTTCCCCGCAGGGGGTTACGGCCGACGCGATTGCCGCGTGGCACCATGCGCGTCCGTCAGGCTGTCGAAAGGGACCGCCGCTTACTCCGAAATCTTCTGCACACTCGGTGGAATGGCCACGCCAACGGCGCGAAACACCGCAGCGCAGGCCGGCTCCAGGTCGCTGCGCAGGAGGAATCGCTTGCCTTGGCTTTCGACCTCCGTGGTTTGTAACGCCTCCAAGTCGCGGAGGATTTCCGCCCACTCCAACTTGTCTCCCTGAGCGGCTAATCGGTCCTGCAACTCCTTGCGCAGAAGTAAGGCCAGAAAACTGCAGAACACGTGACCGCGGATCGTCTCATCGCACTTGTGGAAAATCGGTCGGGTCTCCAGCAACGTCTTCACCGTGCGGAACATCTCTTCCACCGTCCACAGTTGCTTGTATCGCAGAGCCACCTCTTCCGCCGTGAGTTCTTCCAGGTCGGTCCGCAATACCCACTTCCCGTCAAATCGCTCCTCCCATTTCACTTTCTTCTCGTCGATCGTGAATTTCGGACCCTGCGAGCCAAGAAGATACTTGCGGTATCCCTTGTTGCCCACCAGCGACTTATCGCCACGCTTCAGTTGTTCCCGCAGCGACTCGACAATCGCTTCTCGATCCGCGCGGTCTTTTCTCGCCTGCTCCTCGTTCTGGCACACCACGTAGCGGCGATTTTCCACGCAGACCTCCTTGACCTTCAGCGGCGACGGATCGGTGCTCTTCTCGCGCGGACCTTGGACCTCGTGATAACGCCCGCCACGCGAAAGCACCGTCTGGTAGATTTCCTTGACGTTGCGCAGCCGGGCTCCCAGGATGAAATGCACCTTCCGCTCGTCCACCTGCAACTGGTCGATCGTCTCCTGGCTGATCATGCCCCGGTCGGCCACGATGCAGATCGAGCCGATGCGAAAACGCTTTTGCAGTCGGTCCACGATCGGGATCAAGGTCTTCACGTCGGTGACGTTGCCCGGCCATAACTCGCAGCACAGCGGTCGCCCTTCTCCGTCCAGCACCACGCCTACGATCATCTGCTTGCGATCCGGTCGATGGTCCTTGCTATGCCCGAGCTCTCCCAACTCGACACCTCCTTCTCCTTCGAAGTAGATCGACGTGGTGTCGAAGAACACCAGGTCCAGTTGGCTGAACAGGTCTCGGCGACGATGAAATAGAGCTTCCTCGAAAGTGTCCTTGGTGCAACGTGGCGCAAAGGGGGTGGCGCCATCCTGTTGGTCGTCCGGCAGCCGGTCTCCCAGCCACGCCATCGCGCGGTACACCTGGTGCAAAGCCACCACCTCGGTTCCGGGGATTCGGTAATCCTGTTTCCACACCAACACGCACGAGCGATCACTGCCGGAATGGAACAGCCGATGCAGCACGGTCAAGAACAGGATGCGTTCCACGGGAATCGCAAACTGCCTGCCGGCCAGCAACCGCTCGATCACCTGAGGGATGCTCAGTTGTTCCCAAAGTCGTCCGAAGACCAGCGACGGCCCAATGCGGCTGTGGCGGACCGAGGGGACCTGACCTTGCTGATGCGCGGTCAGCACCATGATGGCCTCTGCGAACTTGGCTCCCGATTGCAGCAAGCCGTCCAGTTGTCCGCTGTCCTGGAGACGATCCAGCCGCCCCAGCGTGGCGATCACGCGTTGTTTGCTGCGCCCGTCCTTCCAGGCATTCTCGACGATTTGCAGGTAAACGCGGTCGCCGGTGCGTTTCTTACGGAAAAACATGGTGGCCTCCCTGCTGGTCTTTGATGTGCCACCATGATAATACCAGAAAACTCCGAAAAATGTCAATCATTATTTTACGCGCGTGGCACCATGAAGACGCCTTCTGGGCAACCAGACGTCATTTCCACAAGGACTTACGACGAGAAACGGGGCAACTGCTGTAGAAGACGGGT
>JABWBD010000089.1 GCA_013360685.1 Pirellulales bacterium | reverse complement strand
GATGGTGCGTTCCCAGGCGGAGCCTGGGAACGAGCGTACGAGCGTGACGAGGATGAACGGAAGGAAACCTGTTATGTCGCAAGCGCGTGAACTTCCCAAGCAGTACGATCACGAGGCGGCCCAGGGGCGATGGTACCGGTTCTGGGAGGACAAGGGCTACTTTCATAGCGAACCCAACCGGGCCCGCAAGCCCTACACGATCGTCATTCCGCCGCCCAACGTCACCGGCGCATTGCACCTGGGGCACGCACTGAACAACACCCTCCAGGACATCCTCATCCGCCAGAAGCGGATGCAGGGCTTCGAGACGCTCTGGATGCCCGGCACCGACCACGCGGGCATCGCCACGCAGGCCGTGGTCGAACGCCGCCTGCTGGCCGAGGAGAAGAAATCCCGCCACGACCTGGGCCGCGAAGGGCTCGTGGCCCGCATCTGGCAGTGGAAGGACGAATACGAAGCCCGCATCCTCAGTCAGCTCAAGCAGCTCGGCTGTAGCTGCGATTGGGAGCGGACTCGCTTCACGCTCGACCCCGTCTGCGCCCGGGCGGTACGGCACACGTTCTTCCGCATGTTCCGCCAACGGCTCATCTACCGCGGCAAGCGGCTGGTGAACTGGGATACGGCCCTGCAGACGGCCGTCAGCGACGACGAGGTCTTCCACGAGACGGTCCCCGGCAACTTCTGGTATTTCCATTATCCGGTGATCGATCCCAAGCCGGGCGAGCCGGCGCACGTGACGATCGCCACCACGCGGCCGGAGACGATGCTGGGCGACACGGCCGTGGCCGTCCATCCCGAACCGGCCGGCGCCCTGGACAAGGTCGAGGCGGAACTGGAAGCTCGCCTGGCCGACGCTCCCAAGAAACAGAAGCCCGAGATCCAGGCCGAACTGGAGGCCGTCCGCCAGCGCCGCGCCGAGATGTTGCCGGCGCTGTTGAAGCTTCGCGACATGGCCTTGGACGGCCGGCAGGTGATACTGCCACTCTTGAATCGTCCGATCCCGCTGGTGACCGATCCCTGGGCGAAACCGGAACTGGGCACCGGTTGCGTGAAGATCACGCCCGCCCACGATCCGAACGACTACGAAGTGGGGCTGCGGCACCGGTTGCCGATGCCCAACATCCTCAATCCCAACGGCACGCTGAATGAGAACGCCGGACCCTACCAGGGCCAAAAGATCCTGGAGGCCCGCAAGAGCGTCGTGGCCGACCTGGAAAAGCTGGGACTGGTCGTTCGCATCGAGGACCGCGAGATCGACCTGGCTCATTCCGACCGCTCCAAGACGCCGATCGAGCCTTATCTGGCCGACCAATGGTTCGTCCGGATGGAGCAGCTCGCCCAGATGGCCATCGACGCGGTGACCGACGGCCGTGTGACGATCATCCCCGCGCGCTACACCAAGGGGTATCTCGACTGGTTGAGCGAGAAGCGCGACTGGCCGATCGGACGCCAGCTCTGGTGGGGCCACCAGATTCCCATCTGGTACTCGAAGACCGCCTCCGAAGCGGACCTGAAGGCCGCCTTCGCCGGCCGCGACGACGTCGCCTGGCAATGGGACGACGAGCACGGCGAGTGGTGGATCTGCTCCCTCGAAGAGGATCTTGCCGACAACGCCGTCGCCGGCCACAAGCTCGTGCGAGAAGACGACGTGCTCGATACGTGGTTCAGCTCCGCCCATTGGCCCCATTCGACCTTGGGCTGGCCGGAGCCGACCGAGGAGCTGAAATACTACTACCCGACCGACGTGCTCATCACCAGTCGCGACATCATCACGCTGTGGGTGGCGCGGATGGTGCTCACCGGGCTGTTCAACGTCGGTGAGGTCTCGTTCCACGACGTCTACATCCATCCCAAGATCCTCGACGCCTACGGCGAGGGGATGTCGAAGTCGAAGGGCAACGGCGTGGACCCGGTGGACGTGATGGAGAAGTTCGGCGCCGATTCACTTCGGTTTGGCCTGGCCTACCTGACCACGGAGACCCAGGACATCCGTATGCCGGTCGAATTCGAGTGCCCACACTGCCAGACGCTCATCGAGCAGACCCGCGAGAACCGCGTGCTGCCGCGGATCAAGTGCCCGCAGTGCAAGAAGGTCTTCGCCACGCAGTGGGCCGTCAAGGCGGAGGACAAGGAGCTGCCCCGCGGGGCCGTGGTCAGCGACCGCTTTGAGACTGCGCGCAACTTCTGCAACAAGCTCTGGAACGTCTCGCGGTTCGCCCTGATGAACCTGGAAGGCTACACGCCGGGCCCCGTGGCCGACCGCGAGCTGACGGTCGAGGACCGCTGGCTCCTCAGCCGCCTGGCAACGGTCACGCAGCAGGTGACCGAAATGCTGGCCGGCTACAAGTATTCCGAGGCCGCCAGGATCCTCTACGAATTCGCCTGGGACGAATTTTGCAGCTTCTACGTGGAGATGGTCAAGTCGCGACTGCTGGACGACTCGTCCCGCCCGGTCGCGCAGCGGGTCCTCGCCTGCGCGCTGGACACGCTCCTGCGGCTATTGCACCCGATGATCCCTTTCCTGACCGAGGAAGTCTGGCAGTTGTTGGCCGAGGTGGCGCCGGATCGCGGAATGGGCCAGGCCGCAGAGGCGGCCGAAAGCGTGATGATCGCCCCGTGGCCCGAGAGCGACGCACGCCGCCGCGATCCAAAGATCGAGGACCAGTTCGCCCGGTTCCAGGAGGTCCTTCGTGCGGTCCGCGAGATCCGCAGCCGGCAGAACGTGCCGCCGAAGCAGGAACTCGAGTTCGCCGTCCGCTGCGACGCCTCCGTGGCCGGCCTGCTTCAGCCGATGGAAGACTACTTCCGCTCCATGGCCGGCGCCCGGCCGGCTGGCTTCGGTCCGCACATCCAATCTCCGGCTCTCAGTGCCAGCGCTGCAGCTTCCGGTCTGGAGATCTTCGTCAACCTCGCCGGATTGATCGACGTCGAAGCCGAGATCCAGAAGAAGGAACAGGAACGCACGAAGCTGGAGGGCATGATCCAGGGCAAGCGCAAAAAGCTGGAGAACGAGGCATTTGTCTCGCGGGCGCCGGAGGCCGTCGTGCAGAAAGAGCGCGACAGCCTGAAGGATCTTGAGGACCAGCTTGCCGCGACCCAAGCGGTCTTGGATCGGCTCCGCGAGACCAAGGGCGGCAAGGGGTAAGCACCCAGCCCGGTAAAGTCGGTTCATTCGCCGGTCCTGGCGAAGCCCAGCAACTCCCGGATCGCTCCTTTCAAGATCTTCTCCGATCCCGGTCCCACGGCCGACGCGCCGGGCTCGTAAGCGCCTTCTTCAAACGCCTTGTCCGTGCAGATGTAGCTGGTGCACCCGTCGCCATAGCCGGCCACGGCGACAAAGGCGTCGGGCCGCTGGGCCTGGGCGAAGCGTTGGAACTCGAGCATCGGCTCGCCCGGAAGCTGCACGATAGAAACATCGCCGATCTGGAGCGAGCTGATCGCGATCGGCTGCTTACGCTCAAAGAAGGCGACCCGCCGCGCGGCCCAGATCCGCTTGCTGCCGTCCTGCTTGGGATCGACCAACGTCCGGCGGAACTCCTCCGGGTTGTAGCCGGGGACGTTCTTGGGTGGAAGCACCAGGCCGACCGTTCGCCAGGCGATCGGCCCTACCGGGCGGTATTTCGTGGCAGCGGCCGAGGCACGCATGCCGGCCAGAAGCCGCTCGTAAAGACCCTGCCGGGCCTCGCGCGTGCCGTCGTTGTACTTGCCGGCAGCAACGTCTCCGGCGCAGCCGGTGAAATAGACCTGGAAAACGCCCTCTTCTTCCTGGAGCTTCTCGCGGGCCATGCCGGGGAAGTCGTAGCTCGCACGCGCATCGCCATAGAAACTCTGAGGATGCGTGGCGTAGTAGTGCAACCGCACGATGGGTTTCTCGCCGCGTGCGAAGGTGATCGTCTTCACGTTCGGGTCGATCACCCCTTCCGGCAACTCCGCCAGGGCCGTCTTGCGACCTCGCGAGCTTCCCCGCCAGACGATCTTCCCGTCCACGGGGATGCGGCGGTTCGACGCCACGCGTTCGACCTTCGCCTCCGCCGCGCCGATCCGGTCGCACGCTTCCAGCCGCGCGCAGGCCGTCTTCACCGCCGCCGACAGATCCCCGGCCACCCGATCGAGAAACGCCGGGTCGTAGTACCGGGGCGGATTCTCGACGCCCGCCAGCAGTTGCTTCGCCTCGGTGTCAAGGATCGGGGCCGTGTGGACGTGAGTGCAGTGGATTGCCGCCCGCGCCAGATCGGTCCCCGCGCCGTCGGCCATTGCCTGCCGGAGCCGTGTGTGAGCTCCGCCGGAAAGGACGCACCAATCGATCGCCGCCAGCACGTAGCGGTTCTCGCCTTGCTCCAGTACGATCCCTTTGGCCAACAGCGGATGCTCCACCGTCTCAAGCGGCTCGGAGTAGAGCCAGTGGCCGACCGGAGGCGTGGCGTCGCATTGGAATGGGGCCACGCGCAGCGGCCCATCGCCCGCCGCCAGAGTCGTAGTCGAACCAACCACCGCAGCGATCACGCTGAGCAGAATCCAGGGTGATGTGAAGTTCATGGCCGTTTTCCCTTTCTTGAAAGTCTCCCCGGCAGATGAGTGACCTGTCATCGCTCCCCAGCGTAATCCGAAACAGGACGCGGAACAATTGCCGTTGCGGGATCGGACTTCGACGGCTATCTTGTTGTGGTTGTCCAAAGATGTCCAGTGGTGCCTGCGGTTTGGGTTGAGGGGCAGTCCGGTCCAGATGGAACTCAGCGTTCGCGATTCGGCACGCCTGCTGAATGTGTCGGAAAAGACGATCTACCGGTGGATCAAGCAGGGGCGCCTGCCGGCCTACCGTGTGAGCGAGCAGTATCGGTTCAACCGGGCGGAACTGCTCGAATGGGCGACCTCGGAACGGATCAACGTGTCCGCGGAAATCTTTGCCGAGCCCCACAACGGCGCCCCGGCTTCGGGCCTTGCCGAGGCGTTTCGCGCCGGCGGAATCTACTATCGGGTCAGCGGCAGCGACAAAGGACAGGTGCTCCATGCCGTCGTCGCACTGATGCCCCTTCCCGAGCAGGTCGATCGCCAGTTCCTGCTGGAAGTGCTCTTGGCGAGGGAGTCGTTGGGCTCCACGGCAGTCGGCAACGGCATCGCGCTGCCCCACGTGCGGAACCCCGTTGTGCTCCATGTTCCGCGGCCGATGGTCACCTTGTGCTTCCTCGAGAAACCGATCGAGTTCGGCGCGCTGGACGGCATGCCCGTCCACACACTCTTCACCCTTCTCAGCCCCACCGTTCGCACCCACCTCCACACGCTGGCCTGCCTTTCTTTCGCGCTCCGCCAGCAGGAGTTCTCCGAGATGGTTCGCCGGCAGGGATCGCGCGAAGAGATCCTGCGGGCGTGCGAGGCGGTCGACGCGCGCATCCCAACGCCCTCCTCCGACGGCTGAAAGAGATTCTGTACCATGGGACTGTTCGGCGTTGGCTTGATGGTTTTGATTGGCGGGGGCTTTTTGTCCCTGGGGCTCTCCAAGACCCCCAAGACGGCCGCGGCCGTGGCATGTTTCACCGCGGTGGGCGGCAGCCTCCTGGTCCTGGTCGGCGGACTAGCGGTCCTTTGCTCCGGCAGTCCGGTGGAAGTCCGCTTTGCCTGGCACGTCCCTTTCGGCAGTTGCTCGTTCGGCCTGGACCCGCTTTCGTGCGTCTTCGTGCTGCCGATCGCGGCGGTTGTGGCGGTCGCGGCCGTTTACGGGCGCGAGTATCTGGAGCATTCCTGCCGGCCGTCGATGATCGGCGTTTCCTGGTTCTTCTTCAATCTCCTGGCCGCCACCATGCTCCTGGTCGTGGCGGCGCGGAATGGGCTGTTGTTTCTCGTCTGCTGGGAAGCGATGTCGCTGGCTTCGTTTTTCCTGGTGATGAGCGACTACGAGCGCGAGGAAGTCCGCCGCGCCGGTTGGATCTACCTGGCCGCCACGCATCTGGGGACCTCGCTCTTGCTGGTCCTCTTCCTGCTGCTGGGCCGCAAGTCCGGCTCCTTGGATTTCGACCAGTTCTCGTCCGAACCGGCCCTGGCCGGCACACTTTTCGTCCTGGCGCTGGTCGGATTCGGCACCAAGGCCGGCTTCATTCCCGTCCACGTCTGGCTCCCTGAGGCGCACCCGGCGGCCCCTTCCCACGTCTCCGCGGTGATGAGCGGCGTGATGATCAAAACGGGGATCTATGGCTTGCTCCGCACGCTCACCTTTCTCGGCCAACCGCCCGCGTGGTGGGGATGGACCCTGGTAGGCATCGGCGCCGCTTCCGGCATCCTCGGAATCCTGTTCGCCCTGTCGCAACGCGACCTCAAACGCCTGCTTGCCTACTCCAGCGTCGAGAATATCGGCATCATCGCGCTGGGACTCGGCACCGGACTGCTTGGGATCACGCATCGCGTTCCCGCGATGGCTGCCCTGGGACTCTTGGGCGCACTGGTGCACGTTCTCAATCATGCCCTTTTCAAGGGCCTGTTGTTTCTCGGGGCCGGCGCCGTCCAGCACGGCGCGGCCACGCGAGAACTCGATCGCCTCGGCGGCCTGCTCAAGCGGATGCCGGTAACGGGCGCAACGTTTCTCGTCGGCGCGTGCGCGGTCTGCGGCCTGCCACCTCTGAACGGCTTCCTCAGCGAACTGCTCATCTACCTGGGTGTTCTGGCGGGAGTGGCCGAACAACGCGCCGCGGTCTCGTGGGCCATGCTCTGCGTCCTGGTCATCGGCACCCTGGCGCTCGTCGGCGGGTTTGCCGCCGTGTGTTTCACGAAAGCCTTCGGCGCCGTCTTCCTCGGCGAGCCGCGCAGCGACGCCTCGCGCCACGCGCACGAAGTCGGCCCCGCCATGCGGTACTCCCTCGTAACGCTTGCCGCGGCCTGCGTGCTCGTCGCGCTGAGCGCGCCGCTCTGGCCTCTGGTGTTCCGCTCCGCGGCCCTCACGATCGTTCCCGCAACCTTCCGGGCCGAGACCGCTGCGGCTGCGGGACGGGCAACCGTGCCGTTGGCCGCGGCCGCCGCGGCATTCCTGGCATTTCTCGCCGCTTCGGGAGTGCTGGCCGCCGTGCGCAAGAGGCTCCTCGCGGGCCGCCGGATCGATCGGGGCCCAACCTGGGATTGCGGCTACGCGGCCCCCACGGCACGAATGCAGTACACCGCATCGTCCTACACCGGCCCGCTGGTCGTCCTCTTCCGGATGTTCGTGCGGCCGAGAGTGGACCTCCGCCCGCCGGAAGGGCTCTTCCCGATCCGCGGCCGCTATGCGTCGCAGGTCCCGGACCTGTTCCGCGAGTACTTCTTCGGTCCCGTCTTTGCCGGAATCGCGTGGGTGGCGTCCCGCTTGCGATGGCTCCAGCAGGGCCGGATCCAACTGTACGTCCTCTACATTGCACTGACCGTTCTCGTCTTACTGGTCTGGAAATTGGGCTGAATCATGGTGGCGCCTTCCGGATTGATCTCATTGGCACTCGCGCTGGCGCTGGCTCCGATGATGCCGAGTATCATCAACCGCACGAAGGCCCTGTTTGCCGGCCGGCACGGCCAGCCGTGGCTGCAGCCCTATCGCGAACTGTGGAAACTGCTCCACAAGGGCGCTGTCTACAGCCACACGACCACCCCGGTGTTCTTCACCGGTCCGATCGTCGGCTGCGCGGCGATGCTGGTCGGCCTGTTGTTCGTACCCCTGGCAGGCACCCATCCGCTGATTTCCTTTCCCGGCGACTTCCTGCTGGTTGCGTATCTCTTGGGCCTGGCGCGGTTTTTCACCGTTTCGGCGGCCCTCGACACCGGCTCGAGTTTCGAGGGGATGGGAGCAAGCCGGGAGGTGTTTTTCTCGGCATTGGCCGAACCGGCGCTGCTCTTGGCCCTAGCAACCCTGGCGGCCCTTTCCGGTCAACTCTCGCTGGCCGATATCTTCGCGCGGATCGACGCCGGCGTGCTGGCCTCCGGCGCCGGCCCGGCCCTGCTCTTGGCCGCCGCGGCCATGATGGTCGTTTTCCTCGCGGAAAACGCCCGCATTCCCGTGGATGATCCCAACACCCACCTCGAGCTGACGATGATCCACGAGGTGATGGTGCTGGATCACAGCGGGCCCGATTTGGCCGCCATCCAGTATGCCGCATGCCTGAAGATGTGGATCCTCGGGTCGCTGCTGGTCTCCGTACTCCTTCCGGTCCGCAGCGGATGGCTGCTTGCCGATCTTGGGGCCGGAATCCTGGGGCTGGGGCTGCTCGCCGTTGCCACGGGCGTGGTCGAGTCCGTGATGGCTCGCCTGCGGCTCGTGCGGGTACCCCAATTCCTCATCGCGGCTTCCATTCTTTCCATCGTGGCCCTCGTTCTCGTCGTGAGGTGAGATCGTGAGCAACTGGCTCGACGCGGTCCTCGTTCTCCTGATGCTGACCAGCCTTTGGCTGCTGGGCTCCAGCCGCCTGCAGGCGTGCATCCGGGCGGTGGCCCTGCAGGGAGCCCTCCTGGGGCTCATACCGCTTCTGTCCAAGTGGCCCGACATCTCCCTTCGGTTGGGCGCGGTCGCCGTAGTGAGCATGGTCATCAAGGCCGTCGTTCTCCCGGCCCTGCTGCGGCGGGCCGTTCGTGAAGTCAACGTCCGCAACGAGGTCGAACCGCTCGTCGGGTTCACCACGTCGCTCCTGCTGGGGATCGCCCTCTGGGGAATTGCCACGCACATTGCGGGCCGGTTGCCGGTCGATGTCCCCGGACTGTCTCCCTTGCTCGTGCCCGTGGCCATCTTCACCGTGCTGTGCGGTTTTCTGCTGATCGTCAGCCGCAACACGGCCGTCATGCAGGTGATCGGCTACCTGGGGCTGGAGAACGGCATCTACGTGTTTGGCTGGGCCTTCGCGATTGAGGAGCCTCTGCTGGTGGAAATGGGCGTCCTTTTGGACGTCTTCGTGGCCGTCTTCGTGATGGGCATCACGATCCATCACCTCAGCCGCGAGTTCGACAGCATCGAAACCGACGAATTGGCATCCTTGAAGGACTGAACCATGCTCTGGCTCCTCATCGCCGTGCCGGCGATTGCCGCCTTGCTGGCCTTCGCTCTGCCGTGGAACTGGCCGCGGCGGGCGCTGCTGGTCGCCTCGGCCGGGCTCCACGCCGGGCTTTCCGCCGCCGCGCTGGCAAGCCCCCCGCAGCCGTTGCTGAACGGATGGATCGCGCTGGACGCCGCTTCGCTGTTGTTTCTCGCCATCACCAGCACCGTATTCCTCGTCACGTCCTTCTACGCCGTCGGCTACCTGGCGCGCGAAGGCCGCCGCGATCCCGAGCCCTCGGAGGATATTCCCTTCGTCAACTTCCCCGAAGCGGTATTCACCGGCTGCCTCCTGCTGTTCCTCGCGGCCATGACCTTGGTGGTCGTCAGCCATCACTGGGGGCTCATGTGGGTCGCCGTGGAAGGAACGACCTTGGCCAGCGCCCCGTTGATCTACTTCCATCGCTATCCCAAGTCGCTCGAAGCCACCTGGAAATACCTGGTGATCTGCTCCGTCGGTATCGCGTTGGCGCTCTTGGGCAACTTCTTCCTGGCGGTCGCCGCAAAAGGCGCCCATCTGCCGCTGCATCTGGCAATCGCCGATCTGGAGCGCCACGCCGGCGCGCTGGATCCCCTCTGGCTCCAGGCCGCCTTCCTGCTGCTTCTGGTCGGTTACGGCACGAAGATGGGCCTGGCCCCCTTGCATACATGGCTTCCCGACGCCCACAGCGAGGCCCCCTCGATCGTCTCCGCGCTCCTCTCCGGCGTGCTGCTGAATTGCGCGTTTCTCGCCATCCTCCGCGGGCACTCGCTGCTGGTGAAAGCCGGGCTGGGAAAGTTCAGTCAGGACCTGCTCGTGCTGTTCGGGTTGGTGTCGATGGTGGTTGCCGCGGTGTTCATCATCCGCCAGGCCGACTACAAGCGGCTCCTGGCCTATTCGAGCATCGAACACATGGGCATCCTGGCCCTGGGAGTGGGGATTGGCGGCGTCGCCGGTTTCGGAAGCATGTTGCACGCCGTGAACCATTCCTTCACCAAGGCGATGCTTTTCCTGGCGGCCGGCAATACGCTCGCCTTCTTCCACACGAAATCGACCGCCGAGGCCCGAGGCACCCTGCGTGTGCTGCCCGTCACCGGCGTGCTCTGGATCGCCGGTCTCCTGGCGATCACCGGGTCGCCGCCGTTCGGGACGTTCTTGAGCGAGTTCACGGTCCTCAAAGGGATCGTGGACGGCGGGCACGTGCTCACCGGCGTCTGCTATCTGGCGGCCCTGGGGGCGGTGTTCGTCGGCATGTCGGCGGTGGTCCTGCCGATCGTCTACGGGACACCCGCCGCGGAGCAGTCCGCTGTGACGGCAAGCCAGGGGCCGGCAACGGAAGCCTGGTGGTCGGTCGCGCCGCCGCTCGTGCTGGGCACGGGCGTTCTGCTGCTGGGCCTGTACCTTCCCGCGGGTCTGTCCGACCTGCTCAAGCAGGCAGCGATTGCCGTAGGAGCCCAGTGATGCAAGCCCTCAGCGTCTACAATGGCCAGGCGCTGGCCGCGTCCGAGATCCCCGTCGTCGCCGCGGACCAATTCCGCAGCGAGCTGGTCCGTTCGGTCGCCGACGGCGGGCGAATCGCCGCGCTGTTCGCCGATCGCCGCGAAGGCACTCGCCATCGGATCCAGGCGGTGGTGGCCTTCGACGCCGAATCCGTCCTTCGCCTCACGGCGGCATGGATCGACGCCCAGTATCCTTCCCTCACGCCCGACTGCTCGCAAGCGCATTGGTTCGAGCGCGAGATGTGGGAGCGGCACGGCATCGTGCCCGTCGGCCATCCCTTTCTCAAGCCGATCCGGTTTCTGCCGCACGCGGCAAACGGCAAGCCGTCCGCCCCGCGCGCCGTCTGCGGCACGGCCGACTTCTTCCGGATGGAAGGCGAAGAAATCCACGAGGTTGCCGTTGGGCCGGTTCACGCGGGCATCATCGAGCCCGGCCACTTCCGCTTCCAGTGCCACGGCGAAACCGTCTACCACCTGGAGATCTCGCTGGGCTACCAGCACCGCGGCGTCCAGCGGGCCCTCGTCGGCGGGCCTGACCGACGCACCATCCACTACATCGAGACTCTCGCCGGCGACACTTCCATCGCCCACGCCAGCGCGTACTGCCGCGCGCTGGAGTCGCTCGCCGGCACCCGCATTCCGCCCCGGGCGCAGGTGATTCGCGGCATCGCCCAGGAATTGGAACGGGTCGCCAACCATATCGGCGACCTGGGGGCCCTGGCGGGCGACGTCGGCTATCTGCCGACCATGTCCTACTGCGGCCGGATCCGCGGCGACGTGCTCAACATGACCGCTGTGCTCTGCGGCAACCGCTTCGGCCGCGGCTTGGTCCGCCCCGGAGGAGTCGCGTTCGACCTCGACCAGGACTCTGTCGACGAACTCAAACGCCGCGTCCGGGCCGCCGCCAAGGACGCCAAGGTCGCCGTCGAACTGCTCTGGGACAGTCCCTCGGTCATGGGCCGGTTTGATCGCACCGGTGCCGTCTCGCGCGAGACCTGTGAACGGATCGGACTGGTCGGAGTGGCCGCGCGGGCCTGCGGAGTGGCCCGCGACGTCCGGAGGGATTTCCCCTACGGCATCTATCGTTTCGCCCAGCTCCCCATTTCGACCTGCGATTCGGGCGACGTGTTCGCGCGGGCGATGGTCCGCTGGCTCGAAGTGCAGCGTTCGCTGGCCTTTGTGGAAGAGCAACTCGCCGCCCTGCCGCCCGGCCCCGTGCTGCGGCCGATCGGGGCGCTTCGGCCCGGCCATGCCGTGGTCACGCTTGCCGAGGGCTGGCGCGGCGAGATCTGCCACGTCGCGGCCACCGACGATGCCGGGCGTTTCGAGCACTACCAGGTGATCGACCCTTCCCTGCACAACTGGTTCGGTCTGGCCCTGGCCCTGCGGAACCAGCAGATCTCCGATTTCCCTTTGTGCAACAAGAGCTTCAACCTTTCCTACTGCGGGCACGATCTATGACGGGGAGGCCCTCATGCTGAAAACGCTCCAGGCGCGGTGGCAGCAAGGCTATCGCACGATGCGCTATCCGGACGGGCCGCCCCCGGATCTCCCCGCGCGCTTCGCCGGCAGGCCGCAGGTCGACAGCGCGAAGTGCACCGCCGGCTGCCATCGGTGCACGCTGGTATGCCCCACGGACGCCATCACCGCCGGAGAGCAGACACTCCGGCTCGACACGGGCCGCTGCCTTTTCTGTCGCGAGTGCGAGACCGCCTGCGAGGCCGGTGCGATCGCGTTCTCGCACGAGTTCCGCATGGCGGCCTCCTCCAGAGAGCAGCTCGTCGTCACCGACCGGCCGGCGCCGGCAGTCGTGGCCATCGACGGCGCGGTCCGGCGGATCCTCGGCCGCTCGCTCAAGCTTCGCCAGGTGAGCGCCGGCGGCTGCAACGCCTGCGAGGCCGACACGAACGTCCTGGGCACGGTCGGCTGGGATCTCGGCCGTTTCGGCATCCAGTTCGTCGCCTCCCCGCGCCACGCCGACGGACTGTTGATCACCGGCCCGGTCACCGAGAACATGCGTCTTGCCCTGGAGAAGACTTACCACGCCGTTCCCTCGCCCAAGATCGTGATCGCCGTGGGCGCGTGCGCGATCTCCGGCGGCCCTTACGCCGACCACCCCGAAGCCCACAATGGGGCTTCTTCCGTCGTACCGGTCGACGTCTTCGTCCCCGGCTGCCCCCCGCATCCTCTCACGATCCTGCACGCGCTCCTGCAAGTCATCGGCCGCCTGTCGGGCTAGACGACCTGTGCAGGGGTCGGCCCCGGCCCCAGAGACCTTCTTCTACTCCTCTTCCTCGGCTTCCTGCGGTCTCCGCATGGCAAGCAGGAGCCGGTATCCAATCAGGAGGACGAACGCTCCGGCGATCGCCGCCAGGAAACCGACGGGGCTGATGGGATTGAAGTCGGGCCGCTTCAGCAGGTAGGTGAGAGCGAAGGGGCCGGCGGTGCTGCCGAGAATGCCGATGACGATGGTGCCGGCGGCGCCCGCCGGCTCGCGGCCCGGGACCAAGACGCGGGCCAACAGCCCGGCCAGCGTGCCGAATCCGACCCAGATCAGAACGACGTTGACCCACTGTTGGGCCGCCGACGAGAGTTGAAACTCGTGCACGCTTCGACTCCTGGGAACATCGCGGTGTCCTCTTCCCTCCGGCCGCGGACGTCCGAGGCGACCGATCGCTCGGCCGGCTTCGGACGTCGGCAGCGCGGAGCGCCGTCCCCCCAATCAACGCTCTTGGAGGCGGAACCCAGGTCCCGCAGCATCCCGCGAAAAACGGCGCGGTATCGCACGGCGCCAGGAGCGTTCGGCGAAATCCCTCGGTGGTCCCAGTCCAGCGCGCACTTCCGGGGCGGTGCTCATCGGCCGCCCGTCTTGCCGGCGATCGACCGAGGAGCAAACGCGATTCAGGGTCGGCGAGATGTTGCCTAGGGCTGTTCCATCTGTTGGAGAGCTGCTTCCTCACGAGCGGCCTTCAGTGCGGCCGCCTCGCGCGCAAGCTTGAACTCCGGCCCCGGCGGAAAGTACTGGACGTCGTCTTGAAGATAATAGGGGCTGGGAAGTGTCTGGCCTCCGATATCCACCTGACATCCGGACAGTCCTATGGCGGCGATCAGCCCCAGACCGGCCAAGGTGAACCGCAGCGGGCGCCGTCGCGTGGTTGAGCCGCTCATCCGCTACCTCCGTGTTTTCGATCCCTGCAAGATCCGCCCGCCTGGCGCCCCGCCGAAGACAGCCTCCGGTCCAACGGCGCCACAAACGGCACAATCGTTACGACCGTTATCGTCTGCGGCGCCCGCGCGACTTTAGGACCCCGCCGCTGGAAATTGGAAAGGGGCGTTGCCACCCCGTAATATCGTTGTATCGTGGAATTGAGGGGCCACGGCCTGCTCGCCCATCCGGCGGGGGTCTGCGAGAACGGAGGAGATGGATATGACACAACCAACCATGCACGCTCGCTTACGGAGATTTCAGCTCGCTGCCGCGGTTTTCGCCGGGTTCTGCCTCGCCACGGCGGGCAAGCTATCCGGCGCGGACTTGGACCGCCGCGCCGTGCCTCCCGTAACGTATTACGCGGCCTTTCATCTTTTCTACGACGGTGAATACAAGGACGCCCTGAAGCAGTTCCAGGACGAATGGCGCGGCGCGATCAAGAACGTCCAGACCCGCTGGATCGATTCCATCTGCTATCACACCATGATGGGGGAGTGTTACTACCACATGGGTGAGCTGGATCAGGCGCTGGAGCAATACACGGCGGCCTTGCGGCTCTACCTGACGTTTCCCGATTGGATGATCCGAGCGCAATTTCCCGCCACCGTCCGTGCGGACAACGCGAATGTCTACCGGCAGGTCCCCTGGGGCGTCAGCAACCGCAACGCACAGCCGGGGCATTTCCCCACCTCGACGCTGATTGCCCAGGGCCGAATCGACAACAACGCCCCGTTTCGCCAGGGGGGTGTCGTCCAGCAGCCCGTCCTGTTTCCGGTGAATGTCCAGGAGATCGTCCGGTGTACGGCCCTGGCCCTTCGCCGCCGCACCGAGCTGCTCGGCCCGATCGTCGAACACGACCCCATTACGTCGGACATGATCGCCGAGCTGTCGCGGCGTCCGGGCCCGCCCAACCACTGGTCGCAGGCGTGGGTGGAGATCCCGCTGGCCTTGGCGCTGATCGCGGGAAACAAGCAATCCGAGGCGGTGCCGCTGCTGACCCGGTCGACGGTAGTGGCGGGCCAATACGATCACCCGCTCACCTGCGTCGCCCTCTTCGAGCTGGCCCGGATGTCGCTTGTCCGCGGCGCCTATCCGGAAGCGGTGAAGCTGTTTGAAGAGGCCAGCTACGCGGCCGTTCTGTTCGAGGACTACGGCATGATCGAAGAGGCGCTTCGCTACGCCTCGTTGGCCCAGCTTCTGGCCAATCGCCGGGCTTTCTATCCGGCGCTCGTGCCGGCGGTCCAATGGGCCCGCGTCAAGAATGCGCGGCAGCTTCAAGCCTCCCTGTCGCTCTGCGCGGGGGAGAACCACCTCGCGCTCGGGAAGGCCCGCGAAGCATCGGCCGCATTGGAAGAGACACGGGGAGTGATGGGACGGCGGACGATGGGCGGCGGACGCATCGGCGCGCGGCTCAATTACCTGCTGGCCACGGTCTTTTTCCAGCAACGCAATGTGGCGGCGGGCGGCGAGGCGCTCCATGCGGCCATGGCGTACATGCAGCGCGGCTCGCATTGGCTCTTCCAGATCCGCACGGTCGATCAACGGTTCACCAGCGGCCGGATGAACACCCGCGACGCGATCACGCCTCGCGCCGCCATGGAACTCTACGGCCTCTTGCTCCGCGATCCCCAGCCGGTCGATTGGGCGATGGACCCCATGGAATCGCTCTGTGTGCTGGTCACTCCCCACCCCGGCCCCTTTGAGCACTGGTTCCTCGTCGCCTTGGGCCGCAAGGAATTCGAGACGGCCATCGAGATTGCCGACCGCGGCCGCCGGCACCGCTTCTACAGTTCCCTCGCGCTGGGCGGACGCCTCGAGTCCCTGCGCTGGATCCTGGAAGCGCCGGACGGCGCCGTCGGGACCGAAGCCTTGCGGCAGCGCCAGGATCTCCTGGCACAGTACCCGGCTTACCAGCAACTCGCGCAGCAAGTGGTGCAGATCCGGGCGAGACTGGAGGCGATGCCGCTGGTCGCCGAAACCCAGGACGGCCTGCGCAAGCAAACGGAGGAGTTCAACCAGCTTGCGGCGGTCAGCTTGCAGCAAGAGGCGATCCTGCGGGAAATCGCGGTCCGCCGAGAGCCGGCCGCCATGGTCTTCCCGCCGCTGAGGACCACCAAGGAAATCCAGGAGAACATGGCAACGGGCACGGCCCTGCTCTGTTTCTTCTCCGCAGGCAGCGACCTTTACGGCTTCCTGATCAACAACGAGCGGTATGCCTACTGGCGGCTGAAGAACGCGTCGCTGTTGTCGAAACAGATTGTCGGCGCGCTGCGGGAAATGGGCCAGTTCGAGCAGAATCGCGAAGTCACTTTCAAGGAGCTTGCCGAATCGGCGTGGCGCGAGTCGGCCCGCCAACTGCTCGACGCGATCCTCGAAGGCTCCCAGGCCGACTTCTCGCAGGCGTTCGAAGAACTGGTCATCGTCCCCGACGGGCTGCTCTGGTATGTGCCTTTTGAAGCACTGCAGGTGAAAGCCGGCGATCAGCTCCAGCCGCTGATTTCACGCGTGCGGATTCGCTACGCCCCGACGGCATCGCTGGGGATTCCCGACGGCCGGCGCCCGAGCCCGGTCGCCAAGACGGCGGTCGTCCTGGGCAAACTCTACCCCCGGCACGAAGACGCGGTCGCCCAGACGGCCTTTGAGGACCTGGCGGCGGCGGTGCCCGGCAGCGTGGCGGTGAAAGGGCCGGGGCTCCCCGGGGCCTCGTCTCTCTACGCGGGCCTCATGGACCGTCTCATCGTGCTCGACGATATCTCGCTGCCCGACGCCAACCCCTACTCCTGGGCGCCGATCCAGATCGACCGCGGCAAACCAGGAAACGCCCTCTCCGACTGGCTGACGCTGCCTTGGGGCGGACCGAGCGTGGTCATTCTTCCGGGCTTTCACACGGCAGCCGAAAGCGGCCTGAAGAAGGTCGACCGCACCGCGCCCGGTTCGGAAATCTTTCTGTCGGTCTGCGGGCTGATGGCCAGCGGAGCGCGGACCATCCTGCTGAGCCGCTGGCGGACCGGGGGGCAATCCAGCTTCGATCTGGTCCGCGAGTTCACCCAGGAACTCCCGCACGCGACTCCGGCCGACGCCTGGCAGCGCGCGGTCCTCGTGGCGGCGGACACGCGGATCAACGCCGAAGCGGAGCCGCGCGTGAAGGAGTCCGAGACGGGGCAGCTTCCCAAGGCAGACCACCCGTTCTTTTGGGCCGGGTATATGCTCGTGGATTGCGGAGTTCCGTCCCCGGCCGCGGAAGGCGGCAACCGACCCGCCCTCGAACTCAAGAAACCCGGCATGGACCAGCCGCAGCCGGAACAGCCCAAGGCCGGTGAACCGAAGGCGGACGAACCGAAGGCGGACGAACCGAACGCGGATCAGCCGAAGAGAGAGAAACCCAAAAGCAAAAAGCCATCATCTTCCGCCCGAAAGACCTCAAAGCAAAGCGCTTGAGCAAAGAGGCCCTGATTGCGTGGTTCCGGGAGCAGCTTTCCTGAAATCGCCCTGATCGGCTGCGGTACGGCTGGATCACGAAAGGCAATCGAGCTTGTCGATTCCTGACGTTCTTACGCTTGCGAATCGTCCAGCGGCCCGCTGCCAAGGGGGAGCTACTTGCGATCCGATGTCGAACGCCTTCCCCAGACTGCCCACCCGGGTAGTATTCCCCAGCCAAAACGGGCATAATAAGAGGACGGCGGCGGGCGACGGACCGCCGGCGAGGTGAGCCGCCAATCCGGACATGAACGCCCAGACCCCCGCGGCTATTCCAAGCTCCAGGAACCAACGGAGTGCCATTGTCATGTTTCACGCCATGCGATCCATGTTGCTCGCATCCCTCCTCGTCGCCCTGCTTTCGGCCCCCGCCTGGGCAGGCAATGAAGGCCAGGAAGATCTCGACAAAGCCACGCAAGCCAAGCTGACCGCCAACACGCTCAGTGATCTGGGCGATGTGGTCCGCCTCTGCGAGAGCGCCCTGAAAAAGGGACTGGACGAAGGCAACACCCAGTTTGCCAATCAACTTCTCGCATCCACGCTCATCCAACGGGGTTCCGCTGCCGCCGCCGCGATTTTTAATACGGCCCGCCCGGCCCCGCAGTGGAAAGACTTCCGCCGGGTCGCCTTGAGTGATCTGGAGCGGGCCATCACGCTCGACCCCAATCAGCCCGAGGCCCTTTACTTCGTGGCAAGGCTCAATCTGCTGCCCGAGGGGGACGAGAAGCGGGCCAAAGAAGCCCTGGAAGCGGCCATCAAGACGCCCAATAGCGACGCCATGCTCCGCGCCAAGGTGCTGACGCTCCGCGCGGGCGTTGAGGAAAACGCGGAAAAGAAGGCCGAATTCCTGGAAGAGGCGATTCGGACTGCACCGGCGGATCCGGCGGCCCTGCGGACCCGCGGATTGATGTACGCCGCTCAGGGCAAGTCCGAACAGGCGCTGGCCGACTTCAACGCCGCACTGGAACTGGATTCGGACCACGCGCCCACGCTCGAAGCCAAGGCGATGGTCCTCGTCCAGTTGAATCGCTACGACGAAGCGCTGGTGGTCCTTGCCAAGGTCCGGCAACTGGAGCCCGAATCGATTGCCCCCCTGGTCCAGGAGGCCCGCATCCACGCTCTGCAGGAAAACAACGATGCCGCCCTGCACACGCTCGAGCAGGCCGAGAAGATGGAGCCCGAGAATCTCGGCGTCCTGCTCCTTCGCGCGACCATCTACCAGCAAATGCAGCAAAACGACAAGGCCCTGGCCGACGCCGAAAAAGCGCTGAAACTGCGTCCCGGCCTCGAACCGGCCATGCGGCTCCGCGCGGTGTTGCTGGCCGGCACCGGCAAGTTCGACCTGGCCATCGAGCAGTTGGGGGAACTGCTCAAGAGCGACCCGAAAGATCTCGAATCGCTCCTGCAACTGGCCATGTTCTACCAGGCCGACGAAAAGCCCCGCAAGGCGATCGAATACTACGACGAAGCTCTCAAGCAGGCCCCCGAGAATCCCTTCGCGCTCCGCGGACGCGCCGACTCCTACCTGAGCGTCGGCGAGCACGCCAAGGCCATCGCCGACTATGAGAAGGCGATCAAGGCGAGTCCCGAGGACACGGGCGTGCTGAACAACTTCGCGTGGGTCCTGGCCACCTCGCCGGTCGACGGACTCCGCAACGGCAAACGCGCCATCGAACTGGCCACGAAAGCTTGTGAACTGACCGAGTTCAAGCAGGCGCACATCCTCAGCACGCTGGCGGCCGGCCACGCCGAAACCGGCGATTTCGACACCGCGAAGCAATGGTCCCAGAAGGCGGTCGAACTGGGCGACGAGGACCAGAAGGAGGCGCTGGCCAAGGAACTCGAGAGCTACAAGGCCGGCAAGCCGTGGCGGGAAATCCAGACGGATCCCCAGCAGGAGCCCGCCCAGAAGGCCCCGGCGGAAGAAAAGCCCTCGCAGGCCAAGCCGGCCGAACCGTCGCCGCCTCCCACGGAGCAGCCCAAACCGGAGGCCGAAAAGCCGGCCGCTGTGACACCGGCCGAGACGCCGAAACCGTTGCCCTCCGACCAGCCCAAGCCGGCCGCCCCGTGAACCACCGGCAGGCATGGGATCCGGATCGGTATGCCAGGAATGCCCGGTTCGTCGCCGAACTGGGCATGCCGGTCGTTGACCTCTTGGCGCCAAAACCGGGCGAAAAGATCCTCGATCTGGGTTGCGGCGACGGGGCGCTCACCGAAAAGCTCGTCCATTTCGGCTGTCGGGTCGTCGGCGTCGATGCCAGCGCCGAGCAGGTCCGGGCAGCCAGGGCCCGTGGGATCGATGCGCGGGTGATCGACGCGCATCAACTCCCCTTCCGCAACCAGTTCGACGCGGTCTTCAGCAACGCCGCCCTGCACTGGATGCGGCGGGCCGACGAGGTGCTCGCGGGCGTCTTCCTCGCCCTGAAGGCGGGCGGACGGTTTGTGGCCGAGTGCGGCGCCTCGGGCAATGTGGCGCGGATCGAAGCCGCGCTGTGCGCCGCCCTGGCCCGCCGCGGAGTGGACGCCGACCCGGTCAACCCCTGGTATTTCCCCACGCCCGACGAATACCGCCTGAAACTGATCGGCCAGGGTTTCCGCGTGGTCCGCATGGACGTGATTCCGCGTCCGACGGCCCTGCCGGGCGATCTGGCCGGATGGCTCGAGACGTTCGCGGAAGCCTTCGTGGCGCCGCTGCCTCCTTCCCAGCGCCGCGAGATCTTTCTCGAAGTGCAGGAGTCGCTCCGCGGCGAATTGTACGACGGCAGCGGGACCTGGACCGCCGACTATGTCCGCCTCCGATTTGCAGCCGAGAAACCCAAGACGCCGTGAGGCAGGCCTGCCGCCTTGCGAGAATGGCGTACTGGAGCACCATGAGCAAGAATCCGCGTAGGGCGGCCTTCCCAGGCCGTCGCGACGGTTTGGAACGGCCGTTTTACAAGGAAATCCATGCTTGCCGGTCAGGACTGCAACGTGCCGCCCAAAGCAACCGGCTTGATGCCGGCCTCGCTCGATTTGAGCTGCCAGTAGGCGCTGCGCTTCTTTTCGTCGATCAATCGCTCCAGCTTCAAGCGAACGAAGAAGGTGGTCTTCGTGCCGTCGTTGTCGTAGGTAACCGCGTAGACCTGCTGGAGCTCGTCGCCGCCGTCCTTCCGCCTCTGCACCTCGGTCTGGTAGTAACGGGCCTGGGCACGGTTGCCGACCGCCGCCAGCGCGCGGACGTCGTCGCGCCCGGCGTAGACTTCATGTCCGGGTGGCTGCGACCGGGCTGCCGGCAGCGGCGGGGCGCCCTCGACCATTGGCGGTGCGGGCGGAGGGCTCGTCGCGTCGCTGGTCATGTCGAACGCCTTGTGCGTCTGCTTGCTGAAAACGAGGTCGAACCACTGCTGGGCGAACTGCTTCGCTTCGTGGCGGACCATCACGCGGTAGGTGTACCAGGCCGCCGTCGCCCCGATCAGTGAAAAGAACGAAAGGCACAGCCCCGCCAAGGCCGCTTTGCGCCCAATCATCTCGGAGGCATTACCGGCAATTTGCCGCAGCGCGCCGAAGCCGACGAGAATGCCGATCGCGCTGACGACCGCCAGGAAAGGCTCGATCCAGGCCGCCAGCGAAAGCAGCCCCAGAACGAGCGCTGCCACCGCCAGCCCGCTCACCGGCCGGTACGGTTGGATTTCCTCCTCGGGTTGTTCGCTCAAATGGGCATGGGAGATGCCGGTCGAAACCATCTTACCTCACCTCTTGGGAGTGCTGCCGGACTGGACACGAAATGTACCGTTCGCTTCGGCCTGTTTCTGAAGTCCCGAGCGCCGCTCGGCATAGTTCGCGATGAACCGGCCGTTGGGATCGAACACGACCCCGCGGCTGAACGATCCTTTGGAGACCTGCTGCGTGAACCCCAGCCACTGCTGGTCGGGGGCCATGCCGAGAAACATTTTTTCACCTGGCCGGAATCCGCCGAACATGAAGTTGCGTGCCAAAGGGGCGGTGTGGAATGTCGTCAACGTGAAGGCCACGAGCACCCAGCCGACCCAGAGTGCGAAGACAACGCTGCCGATTTGATCGGCGATTTTCAGGAAGCGGACCTTGACGCGCGACGCAAAGCCGGTCAGATACCGGAAAACGACCATGGTCACTGCGAAGATCCCCCACAGGGAGATGAAATCCCAGAAGTAGGTGAACGTGCTGTTCATGCCTTCCAGGGCCCGCGCCAACGGCTCAAAGAAGTTCATTGCCACCAGCCCGGCAGTCACCACATTGACCAGCCGGACGGCATTGCTCCACATTCCCTCATTGTAAAGCAAGGCCATGCTGGCAAAGAGGACGAGGAACAGCAAGAGTGTGAGGAGAAAGCTCATGGGAATTCACCAATGACGAATGACCAATGACGAATGACTAAACCTACAGCTTCAACACTCGCATTAATTCCGGAAGGGACGTGACACCCTTGGCGACCAGGACGAGGCCTTCTTCCTGGAAGGAGCGGAATCCCGACTTGCGAGCTGCCTGGCGGACGACATCGAGCTTCGGAGAGCTTGCCAGGACCTGGCGAACCGGGTCTTCGACGGTGAGCAACTCGAAAATCGCCGTACGGCCGAGATAGCCGATCCCTTTGCAGTTCTCGCAGACGTCCTCGGGCTGTTGCGGCGGCCGGTAGAACGCCTGCACGCGATCGGGCGGAAGGCCCAACTGTTGTAGCACTTCGGGCGCAGGCTGGTAGGCCTCCTTGCACTGTTCGCACAGTTTCCGGATCAGCCGCTGGCCGAGCACTGCGGTCACCGAGCGGGCGAACTCGGCCTGCGTGGGCTTGAGGGCAAGCACGCGCAAGAGCGCCTCCGGGGCGTCTTTCGCCCGGACCGTCCCCACCATGAGCCGCTTCCTGGCGATCTCCTTGCACATCAGGTCGACAGTCTGCCCGTTGACGAGATCGCGGACCACGACGACATTCGGTTCCATGAGGAAGACGTCCGGGAGAATGTCGCAGGGGCTTTTTCCCTCGGATGCCTTGTACGTGTGGATCATCACGTTTTCGATTTCTTCGTAGCGGTTGCCCGCGTCTTCCACAGCCATGAACTCGCGCATGAACCGGTCGGAATGCCGCAGCACGATGTTGGTCATAGTCCGCAGGCCGTTGGCCGGCATCGCCGTGAAGAGGATGAGTCCCTTGTGCAGGGCCATCAGTTCGGCGACTTGTTCCTGCATCTTGGGCCGCATGCCCAGTTCGTCGAGCGTCTTGAAGCGGGTTTTCGTCCTTTCGAACTGCATCATCACCCGCTCGCCGGTTTTCGTCCCCTGGCTGGTGAGCGTGGCGGCGTAGCTGGCATTGTCGTACTTGGCGGTGAACTTGCCTTCCTGGCGGCTCTGGCGGTCTTCGGGCTTCAGGCCGCAGAGGGTCTTCAGAGCGACCAGGAGGGGATCGCCGACTTCCCGCTGCATGGATTCACCGTCGTGCCAGACCCCGTCGACCATGTGCTTGGCCGCCATCGCCTCCTGGGTATATTCCAGCAGGACCGCGTCGGCGCGGAGCGTAAGCCCGTCGGCGATCACCCGGCGAGCGTCGCGCAGCCCCGGACACTGGCGGGCCATGAGCAAGTTGGCGTTGTCGTCGCGCTCGGAAGCGCCGCCGCGGGCGGTAAGAACGACCGGAGGCCCCGATTCGTGCGGATCGGCGCGTTCCGCTTTCACCTTGAGGCCGACCATGGAGAGATAGCTGGCTGCCAGAAAACGGATGTGTCCCCGCGTGAGCACTCTCTCGTGCTGCATCACCTTGCGGTTGCGATAGACGATGTAAGCCGTCAACGGGGCGACGTACGCGATGGCCAGGAGCGGAAAGCCGACCGCAAAAAG
>JABWBD010000503.1 GCA_013360685.1 Pirellulales bacterium | reverse complement strand
AGCAGCGCCGCACCACGGATAAGACGACAGGAAATCCGTAGTCCGGCGCTGCCATCCGTGGGTTTTTCCTGGGAGTCACGATGCATGGACCCCGGACGCTTCCGCATCGGCGCAGGGCGGGTCAGGTTTCCTGCCAGTCGCCCAAGAGTTCCAGCACGAGGTCCACCGCGGAAACCTCGGCGGTGTTCGAACCCCCACGGTTGGCTCGCGCCGTCGCGAGTTCGAAGCCGTAGGCCCACACCGCGCGCTGCTGGTCCATCAGTGAAAGCTGGGCCGCGTCGATCGCAAGCACGTCGTCTCCTGCTGAGTCCAGCAGGCGCGCCGCGTCTACGCCGGCGCCTGCCTCCGTGCGCACGTCTTCAAAGTACTTCGCGCGGTTGTTGAAGCCGTCTCCGGACAGGGTGCTCCAGACCGGCCCGCTGAAAAAGGCGTCGTTGCCGGCGGAGCCGTAGAGGACCGCACGGTCGGACCCGCCGGTCACCGAGTAGCCGTTGGCCACATCGAAGTTGGCGGCCGTGTTCGAGAACCCGTCGCCCGAAAGCCGGGCGTATTGCGGCGTGGCGATGAACGTGTCGTTCCCGTTCGAATCGTGCAGATGCGCCGCATCGAGACCGGAGCTTGCCTGCGCATAGACCGACTCGAACTTCTGCGCATAGTTCGCAAAACCAACTCCGTAGAGCACGCCGAGGTTGGGGCGCGCGATGAACGTGTCGTTGCCGGCCGAGTCGTAAAGATACGCGGTGTCGCTGCCGCCTTCCGATGCGACGGCGCGGACCACGCCAAAGCCCTCGGCGCGGCTAGTGAATCCTGCGCCCGAAAGGGTTGCCGCCCGCGGGTCCGCACGGAACACGTCGTCGCCCGCCGAATCGACGAGCGTGGCCGAATCCTCGTAGCTGCCGCGGACGATGATCGACTCCGCACCGGCAACCTCCGCCTGGTAGCTCGCGCCCCGCAGCGATGCCGAACCGGGCAAGATCCGGGCAACGTCGCGGCCCGTGGTCCCCTCGAGCACGGCCGTATCGTTGCCGCCGTAGCCCCGGAATTCCACGGACTGGACGGTGCGGCCGTCAAGTCGGTACTCGACCCCGTTGATGCTGACCTGGAGAACCGGACCCGCGCGGAACTGGAACGCGTCGTCGGCCTCGGTTCCCAACACGACGACGGAGGAACCGGCCTGCTGGACCAGGTTCGTGATCCGCAGATCGACGTCGCCGTTGGCGCCCGCGCCGTTGAGCCAGGCGTAAAGGGTGAGCGTCTGGCCTGCACGGACGCTCACGTCAATCCGTTCGTAGCCGGTGGTGCCGTAGCTGCCGGACAGCCAGGCCCCGCCGGCATCGAACAGCTCCAGGTCGACGTCGCCCGCCGCGGAGTTGAACAGGGCTTCCACGGTGAAGAAGCCCGTATTGACCGCGGAGAGGGTGAACCACTGTCCCGCGGCCGTGATCGTATTGTCGCCCAGTTCTTTCTGGCCGCCCGGCGATCCGCCCGAATCGGCCTTGGCCGGATCGAGCTTCACGTCGATCGTGTAGCGCCCGACGCCTCCCAGCGTTCCCAGTCCGACCGTGTAGCTCTGTCCGGCCACGGCGTCGAACGAAACCGCCTTCCCGGACTGCGCGACGTTCGAGGCCGCAGCGTCGACCTGCCAGCCGGGCTGGACCTGGCCCTGCGGATCGAGGCCAACGGTGATTGTGCCGCTTGCGCCGGCCGTGAAGCGGAAAAAGTCCCAGTCGTCGGCCCGGCCGATCGTGCCGGAGACCGACAGCGTGTCGACCACGGTGCCCAGGTTGTGGGCGGAAGCCGGATCCGATCCGAAGTCGTCCTGCGGCGCGATCGAGTCCAGCGCCCGCTGGAAATTCAGGCGCAGGTAGTTTTGCCCGGTCACTCCGTCGTAGATCGTGTCGGCCGTCGACCGCATCAGGTTGTAGAGGGTGTCCTGGTTGACTGTCGGGAACCCGGCGATCTGGTAGGCCTGGCGCAACAGCACGCTTGCCGCAGCCACGTAGGGCGCCGCCATGCTCGTTCCGGAAAAGGCGGCGAAGTCGTCGTCGATCCCGTTGCCGTTGCCGAGATAGTCGGGCACGGTGCTGACGATGCCTCTTCCGGGCGCGGCGATGGCGCGATTGTGCCGCTGGGAGTAGTAGCTCAACAGGCCATTGGCATCGACGGAACTGACCGGCACGACGTATTGCGAGGCTGCCGGATAGCTGAGCCCCGGCTGGTTGTAGCTGGTAAAGCTGTTGCCGGCCGCCACGGCAACGAAAATGCCGTCGGCCTTCAGTTGGGCCAGTTCGTTTTCCAACTCGGCCCAAGCCGGCGGATTGCTCGAATTCCACGCGCTGCCGATGGAGAGGTTGACCGTGGTGATCGGATTGACGAAGGAGTTCCGGTGGTCGTGGACCCACGCCAGGGCCTCTTCGACCCAGGAGAACTGTCCCTGGCCGGCGTCGTTGAAGACGCGAAGCGCGACGAGATCGACGCCCGGCGCCAGGCCGGCGTACTGGCTGTCGCCGCTGGCAAGGATGCCGGCCACGTGGGTGCCGTGCGAGCCGAAGGGGCCGTCGTCGTAGGGGTTGTCGTCGCGTTCGGCGAAATCGTATCCGCCGACGACGCGATAGCCGGCCCCGAGCCCGCCGCCCAGCGCCGCGTGGCGCCAGGCGATGCCCGAATCGATCACCACGACCGTCTGGCCTGCTCCGGTCAGCCCGTACGCCGACTGCGCCTGGGCCAATCCGGCGAGATCGGGCGCGGCGGCGGACAGCGGCTCCCGGCCTGGCTGCACGTAGTCGACGTAGTAGTCGAGAAACAATCCGCTCGGCGCAGCGGCCGACATGACGATGCGGGGTTCGAACGACTCGAAGCGTGAAGTACGGACCGTGTTCTTGCGCCGGCGGAACGCGCGCATCGCTGCCGTCTCCTCGGATGTGCGGACAAGTATTTCGACGGGATGGTCCCGATGCGCCGCGGCAACGGCCGCGAGCGATCGCTTGGGTCAATGGTCGTGCCTGGACACGACCGTTTTCACTTCCGTGCAACGGCCGGCATGGAAACCGGCGGACGTTCGAACGAACGTCGATCGATTGGATCCCGGCGTCTGGCGACGCTCACGCAAACATAGGTTACGCCGGCGCGCGCAGGTCGGTCCGCAAGAGGTTTTCTGGCAAGTGTGCCCAAGCGTCGCGGGCGCTGATCCGCAGAAACCGGCCCGTCGGACCTTCCAAGGACCGAACGTGGCCGTGGATCAACCCCGGCTGTTGCTTCCCGGCATCACCGTTGCCTTCCAACAACACTACGCAGCCGGGCGGCGAACGGATCGCAGATCGGGTCCGGGGCGGTTAAGGAGCGTCGAGTCTCCATCGTTACGACGCTTTTTCTCCATCGTTACGACGCTTTGCGTCGTACCGCAATCTTCGGACGCTTCGCGTCCCTACCCCTCCCACGCCTTCCCCACACGCCCATCCAGCCCCGAACCAAGCATGCTCGTCGCCTCTCTTTCTTTTTCAATCGCACGCTTTCCACGTTTCCAGCTCCACTCCCCTCCCACCAGGGTGTCCCGCCGCTCCGACTTGACCTTGACACCCCCGGGTCTTCCTGGCAAACTCCCGCCGCATTTCGCCCCGGCCGCCGAGGCAGCGGGCCGGCATGCGCCGAGCGTACCCTGTTCCACCGGGCCGACACGGAGGTTTGCCCCGCGTGCGAATTCTCTACCTGCACCAGTATTTCACGACGCCCGCCATGCCCGGCGGGACGCGCTCCTACGAAATGGCGCGGCGGCTGGTGGCCTCCGGACACGAGGTCCACCTCATCACCGCCGACCGCCAGGCCCACGGCGGCGCGTGGCGTGAAACCGATGAAGCCGGCATCCACGTCCACTGGTGCGCCGTGCCTTACTCGAACCACATGGACTACCGGCGGCGGATCCAGGCGTTTTTCCAGTTTGCCTGGCGCGCGGCGCAGAGGGCCGCCGGCCTGCCGGGCGACATCATCTTCGCCAGCAGCACACCGCTGACCATTGCCCTGCCCGCGGTGTGGGCCGCACGGAAGAAATCGGTCCCCATGGTATTTGAAGTGCGGGATCTCTGGCCCGAGATGCCGATCGCCATAGGGGCGCTGCGGAGCCGTCCGGCGATTGCCGCAGCACGGTGGCTGGAGCGGTTCGCCTACCGGAACGCCGCCCACGTCGTTGCGCTCTCGCCGGGGATGAAACAGGGCGTGGTGGCAACCGGTTATCCGGAAGATCGCGTAACGGTGATTCCCAATAGTTGCGACCTGCGACTGTTCCGCGTCAATCCGGAGGTCGGCCTTGCCTTCCGGCAGCGCTGCCATTGGCTCCAACATCGGCCGCTGGTGGTCTACGCGGGAACGCTGAACCGGCTCAACGACGTCGTGTACCTGGCGAAGCTTGCCGCGTTGGTCGGCCAACGGGAGCCCGAGGTGCGGTTCCTGGTGGTCGGCGAGGGAAGCAATCGTCAGGACCTCCGAGAGGAGGCGGAGAATCTGGGAGTTCTTGATCGAAATTTCTTCATGATGCCGATGGTGCCCAAGGCGGACGTGCCGGCCGTCCTCTCGGCAGCCGACATGGCCACGAGCCTGTTTGTCGATGTCAGGCAGATGTGGTCGAATTCGGCCAACAAGGTGTTCGACGCCCTGGCGGCAGGACGGCCGATCGCCATCAACCACAAAGGTTGGCTCGCCGATCTGATCGACGAGACCGGATGCGGCCTGGTCCTCGACCCCCACGATCCGACAAGTTCGGCCGCGCGCCGGAGGCTAAATCCTTCCTCTCCGAAATAGGCATACGCGATCCCGAAGGCACTATCGAGTTTCTCATAAAGGCAGGAGGGTGGGGCGAGGACGAGGACCCGATGAT
>JABWBD010000088.1 GCA_013360685.1 Pirellulales bacterium | reverse complement strand
GAACGTCTTCATGCTCCCCGGCGTCTTGCTGGCGTTGATCCTGGCGCCGCAGGCGATCGGGCTGGGACTGATGGTCCACATGGCCGTCGGCGTGATCAGCGTCTGCCTGGTCGCCTCGGCCAACTACGTGATCAACGAGTACCTCGACGCGCAGTTCGACCGCTTTCATCCCATCAAGCGCCTCCGCCCGTGCGTTTCCGGCGCGATCCGCGGGCGCTGGGTGGCAGTCGAATATCTGCTTTTCGGCGCCGCCGGCCTCGGCCTGGCTGCCTGGATCGGCCCGCAGTTCCTCGGGCTGGCGGGTGTCTTGCTCCTGATGGGCGTGCTCTACAACGTCCGGCCGTTTCGCACCAAGGACCGCCAGTACCTCGACGTGCTCAGCGAATCGGTCAACAACCCGCTTCGCTTCCTCCTGGGATGGTCGATCGTGCTCGGGCAGGCGTACCCGCCCTCAAGCATTCTCATCACTTACTGGATGGGCGGGGCGTTTCTCATGGGGATCAAGCGCTACTCCGAGTACCGGGCGATCGCCGATCCCGATCGGGCCGGGCTGTATCGCCGTTCGTTCCGTTACTATACCGAGGCGTCGCTCCTGCTCTCTTCATTCTTCTACGCCCTGGTTTCCTCGTTCTTCCTGGGCATCTTTCTCATCAAGTACCGGATCGAGTTTCTGCTGACGTTTCCGCTGTTTGCCCTCTTGTTCACGTGGTATCTTGCCATGGGCATGAAAGAGGATTCGGCGGCCCAGGCGCCGGAGAAGCTCTTCAGGGAACGCCGCTTCATGGCATTCACCGCGGCGCTGGGCGTTGCCGTTCTGGCACTGTTCTACGTGGATATTCCTTGGCTTCGCATCTTCCTGCAACAGAACGTGTACGGAATGCCCTAAAGAGGGCCTGACCTAGGGTTTGAACAGGAGCTAACGGAGGAATCAGAGAGATCTTTCTCCGTTGTCTCTGTTACCTCCTGTTCAGGGCTTCTCTTGTTGTTCGAGGTTTTGTTAGGGCCGCTAGAGAAAAGCCTGAAGAAATGGGACCGGTTCCAAGCAGAAATCGACCAGAGCCTACGCAAGACCACCGCCCGCCGGTGCTGCAGAAAGGCGTCGTCGCAAGGATCTACCCGCCGCCGGAGTCCATCGGTGTGGCCAACCGGCGGCACTGCTGGGTTTGCGGCTCGGACGACACCCGGCCGTTCAAGGACCGCAGCATCCATCGATCGCTCGTGCCGCAGGACTTCCGGATCACCGACGCCGGCTACGGCGCCACGCTGGGATTGCGGCGTTGCCGGGACTGCGGCTTCATTTTCGCCGACGAAGACGACGTTGCCGAACTGGTGGAGCTGTACGAGAAGCTGGAGGATCCCGCCTACGAAGAAACCCAAGAGAGCCGGGCCACGCAGATGGAGTGGCTGCTAAAGCGCGCCGCGCGGCTGTGTCCCTCCGCCCGTACCGTGCTGGATATCGGCGCCGGGGCGGGACTGCTGGTCAACCTGGCTCGCCGGGCCGGTTACGACGCGGTCGGAGTCGAGCCGAGCCGCTGGCTCGTCGACGCCGCCCGCAGACTGCACCAGGTCGAATTGCTCCCGGGAACCTTCCCGCATCCGGCGCTCGGCGACCGGCAATTCGACCTGATCTTCCTGGTCGACGTCATCGAACACGTCGCCAATCCGCTGGAGCTGCTCCACGCCTGCCGCGATTCGCTCACCCCGGAAGGGATGATCCTCCTGGTCACGCCCGACATCGGCAGCCTGACGGCTCGGTGCCTGGGGCACCGCTGGTGGCACTTGCGCCTGGCCCACGTCGGCTATTTCGACCGGCAATCACTCCTGCGCTTGGTCGATCGCTGCCGGCTCGAAGTGGTCCACTCCTGCCGGCCGACATGGTATTTCCGTCTGAAATACGTGGCGGAGCGGCTTGTCCAGTACCTGCCGATCGGCTGGCTCAACCGCCTGGCCGAGCGGTTCGGGCCGCTGCGCCGCCTGTACGATATCGTGGTCCCCGTCAACCCGCGAGACTCCATGCTCGTGGCGCTGCGGCGCGCGGGGTAAAGCGATCGGCTGAGGCAGAACAGAACGTAGGACGGCCTTCCCAGGCCGTCGCGACGGCCTGGGAAGGCCGTCCTACAGATAAGTCGTTCTCGGCATGCCGCCTAACGCTGTGGTCACGGGGCCACAAGACAGAGATTCTCCGTCTCGTTCTTCAGGACGGGACGGGCAAACTGATGTTGACTTTGCAGGGCGCTTGCTGATATGAAACGCCCCTCACTTTTCTGGGAGTCTCCGCCGCCGGTACCGGCGTGCCGCCTCAATCGGCGAGCACGGACGGGCATACTCCGCTGTCTGGTCTGACGATTTCCCGATCCTGCAAGCTAGAGCACGAGATGGGCCATTTCACGGCGATGCTGACGCGCGGAATCCGGACCTTATCGTCGTTGCCGCGGCCGGCCCTCCTCCTGGCCGCCTGCCTGCCGTGGTTTTGCGCCGGTTGCGCCAATCGCTCGCTTCGCCCCAACGAATTGTCCGGGGAGTTCATTGCTCCGCCGGTCGAAGCAGTCTCGACCGCCAATCTCACCCGCCTGACGAACTATGCGACCAGCAGTACCTTGATCGACGCCGGAGACGTGCTCGACGTGACGGTCGTCACCGATTTCGAAGACGCCGAGAACGTCACCGCTCCCATCCGCGTCGGCGAAGACGGCGTGGCCGACGTCCCGCTGATCGGCAAGCTCTCGCTGGGCGGTTTGGAATTGATCGAGGCCGAGCAGGCGATCACCGCGGCCGCGGTCGGGCGCGGGGTGTTCCGCAATCCGCACATTACGGTCGACTTCCGGCGCAAGCGGAGCAATCGCGTCACCGTCGTCGGCGCCGTGGCCGCGCCGGGACACTACGAGTTGCCCCGCAATTCCAGCTCGCTGTTGGCCGCCTTGGTAGCGGCGGGGGGCTTGAGCGAACATGCCGGCTCCGACGTGGAAATCCGCCGGGCCTTGCCGCCCGGAAGTCCCGGCGATTCTCCCCCGCGCGTGGCCGCCGCGGAGGGCCAACTGACCTCCTTCCACACGTCGAGCGCCCGGCCGTTCGAGACCGTCAAAATCAACCTGGTCAGCGCCGCCAAAGAAGGCAACATCGCTTACGACCTCAACGACGGCGACGTGGTCATGGTCGCGCCACGGCCCGTTCGGACCGTCAACGTGATCGGCCTGGTGAACAACCCGGGGCAGCACGAAATGCCTCACGATACGGACCTTTACCTGCTCGATGCGATCGGCATGTCGGGCGGCTTGTCCTCGATCATGGCGGACAAGGTGCTGGTCCTCCGCCGCGTGCCCGGCCGTCAAGAGCTGGTCCGCGTCGAGAGCAGCGTTCGCAAGGCGAAAGAAGACGCAGTGCACAACATCCGATTGGCTCCCGGCGACGTGGTAAGCCTGGAAGACACTCCGATCAGCATGGCTTGGGAGACGATGCGGGGCGTGCTTCGGTTTACGGTCGGCGGTTCCATGGCTGTATTCTGAAAAACGACGAGGAAATGATGGCGGATACCCCGGCCGTGGATTCGGAAAGCGACGACCTTGCGTCGGCGCACTTCGTCCACTCGTTGATGCAGTTTGCGATGGCGGTGCGCCATCGCAAGAACATCGTCATCGTCTGCCTGGCCGTCGCCCTGTTGCTCGGCGCGCTCTACTACGCCACCGCCACGCGGTACTACTCCGCGGAAGCGGGACTGCTGGTGCTCCAGGTCGGCAGCCAGACCTGGTCGGCGGAGTCCACGCAGCGAAGCTTGGAGAAAACCGTACTACCCACATACGAGGGCCTCATTGTCAGCACCAAGGTGATCGAAGGCGCGCTTGCCCTCCTGCAGCCTCAAGACCGCATCGATCTGGCGGGGGTCTCGCGTGAAAACTGGGCGAACGTCCTGCGAGGTAACTTGCGAGTCAAGGCGATACGCAACACGAACATCATCAAGGTAAGTTACGAATCGAAGGATCCCAACGCGGCGGTCGCCGTGGTCGATGCCGTCGTCCGCTCCTACCTGAATTTCTCGGCCGAAACGTACAAAACCACGGCCGGGGAAATCATCCAGATCCTCGGCAAGGAGAAAAACCAACTTGCTGAACAGATGGCCCGCAAGAACGAAGAACTCTTGCAGGCCCGCCGTGCCCTGGGCGACATGGGATTGCCGGTGGACAGCAAGGTCCTGCACCCGCTGGCCCAACGCGCGGTTTCGCTCAATGAGGACCTGATCAAAGCCCAAACGAAACGTATCGAGCTGGAAGCAACCCTCGCGGCGCTTCAGGCTGCCGTCCGCAACGGCGGCGATCTGCAGCAATATGTGTTCACGGTCGCCAGCGTCGTCGGCGAACAGCTCCTCTTGTCCAATCTCGGGTTTACCCGCGAGGACGCCCAGACCCAGGGAGACCTGCAGCGAGACCTGTTGACGTATAAGGGAGAAATGCGCAATCTCCAGAACCACCTGGGCCCGGCACATCCCAAGGTCGCGGCCTTGGCGGACAAGATCCGGGAGACCGAACAATATCTCCTTGGGTACCAGGACCGCGTCCGCGAGCGCCTGGAGCAGCTCGAGAATTCCCACCTCGGCCCGATGTTGATCGATCTGGTCCAACAGAAAACGACCCAGGCCTGGCAGCTCGAGTCGTCGCTGGGGGCCCAGTTCAACCAGGCCCAGGCCGAGGCCGTGGCACTGAACGACCGGCTGGCACAGGTCCAGATCCTCGAACACGATCTGAATTGGCTCCGCGAACTCCACGACGTCATGCTGAACCGCATGGCCGGACTCGAACTGAAGAATGAAGGCTTGGACGTCCGCACCACGGTCGTCGATGAGCCCGTAGTTCGTAAGAATCCGGTCTCGCCCAAGTTGGTGATGACGTTCCTCTTGTGCCTCTTGGCCGGCCTTGGCGTGGGCCTCTTGGCCGTCTACCTCCTCGACGTGCTCGACGACCATTTCCGCTCGGTCGAAGAACTGCAGGCGATCCTGGGCGTCCCGGCCCTGGCCATGGTCCAGCAGTTGCCAGCTTCGGAAAGCGTTGGGGTCGAGACGCTCCAGATCATCGCCGACCCTGAGGCGAGCCAGAGCGAAGCCTTCCGCACGCTCCGTACGGCGCTGCTGCTCTCCAACCAGGATACACGCAAGATCGTCGTCTCCAGTTCCGAGCCGGGCGACGGCAAGACCACCGTGCTGGCCAACCTCGCCGCGGCCCTGGCACAATCCCAGAAGAAAACCCTCCTGATCGACGCCGACCTCCGCCGCCCGGGCCTTACCGCCATGCTCGGCCTCCGCGGCGTCGAGGGGCTCTCGGGAATCATCCACGGCCAGCTTCCGGTGGCGAGCATGGCCGCCCAGCATATCCAAACCACCGCGCTGGCCGGGCTCGATGTTCTGCCCTCGGGGCCGCGCCCGACGAATCCGGCGGAACTGCTGGCCAGCCCCCGATTCGCCGAACTGCTCGCCTGGGCGGAACTCGCCTACGACCATGTCCTTATCGACAGCCCGCCCGCCCTGGCGGCCAGCGACACCGCCGTAATCGGCCGCCTGGTCGACGGGGTCATGCTTGTCGTGCAACCGGCCAAGAATCACCGCCGCGTGTTGATTCGCACCGTGAAGAGCTTCTCGATGCTCAAGATCCCGGTCCTCGGCGTGGTGGTCAACCGGGTGGACGCGGGCAAATCCTACTACTACGGCTACGACGGCAGTTATCACTACGACTACCAGTCCTACGACGACTCGGAGATCGAATTCGACGACGATTTCGCTCCCGACGACGAAATCGCCCCCCGCCGCGTCGCCTGACGCCGGGGGAGTCGGGGCTGGAGAGACGGAGTATTCGCTCCCTCGCGACGGGACCAAGACGATGAGCCAAGCACCCGAAACCACTCTCCCCGGACGGTCCCACCGGCGGCGCCGGCGGCGCCAGCATCACCAGGCGCCTCCCGACTCGCTGCTGCGGGTCGTCGACGGCGGCCTGGCTGCCTGCATCTTCCTGCTTCCGCTCATCATGGGCGGCAGGCAGGCGCTGGGGGTTCTGGCCCTCTCCGTCCTCGCGATCGGGCTTTCGCTGGCCTGGGTGGTTCGCCAGTACGTGCGGGGCGGCGCGGTGTGGCGGCGCTGCTCGTTGGAGTGGGTGTTCCTGGCCGGCGCCGCGCTGCTCGTCCTTCAGATTGCCCCTCTCCCCCAGCCGCTTCTCGACCGCCTGGCCCCGAACACGGCCGAAATCCTGCCTCTCTGGTCGCCGCAGGCCGACGCCGGAGTGCAGTTCGGCATCTGGCCCTGCGTATCCCTGGCCCCGGCCGAAACCCGTGCCGGGCTGATGACCCTGATCTCCTATTGCCTCATCTTCCTGGTCGCCGTGCAGCGGATTGCCTGCGTGGAAGACGTGGAACGTCTGTTGCGATGGTGCGCGGTGTCGGTGTCGCTCATGGCCGCGCTGGCCATCGTGCAACTGCTTGCCGGCAACGGCAAGTTCTTCTGGTTCTATCGCCATCCCTACGTCACGACCGACGGATCGGCAAAGGGGAGCTTCGTCAGCCGCAATCACTTCGCCGATTTCATGGCGCTGGGGGTCGGGCCCGTCGTCTGGTGGGTCCAGAATGCCTTGGGCAAACGCCGCCCGCGGAGCAGCGGCTTCCGGACGTCGGGCGATCCGCCGCTTCAGGAATTCATCGCCCCGGCGGCCATCGTCGCCTTGGGAATCGTCCTGTTTGCCGGGTGCCTGTCGTTCTCGCGCGGCGGGATCGCCGCCATGCTCGTCGCCGCCGTCGTCGCGGCAGCGGTCTGCGTCCGTGCGTCGGCCTTGGGAGTCCGTTTCCTCCTGGGACTGGCCGCCGTGGCGCTGCTGGTGGGCGCGTCGCTGACCATCTTCGGCGGCGAACGTCTGGAGCGCCGATTTGCCGACGTCGACAGTTGTTCCTTCGACGCCATGGACCACGGGGCCGGCCGGCGGACCATCTGGTCCGCGGTCATGAAGGCCATGCCCGACTTCGCCGTCATGGGAGCCGGCGTCGGCAGCCTGCGAGACGTCTATCCCCGCTACCTGGAGCAGCCCTTCGGTCCGAACTACTATACCCACGCCGAAAACAGTTCGCTCCAGGTCCTCTTCGAGGCGGGCGTGCCCGGGGCACTGCTGCTGTTGATCGTCGTTTCGACGGTCGGATCCTGGTGTCTCTCGGGCCTGATCCGTGCGCCGGACAACCGGACCTTGCTCTGCGCCGGGGCGGCGACCGCGGGCCTCACGGCCAGCCTGCTGCACAGCATTGTCGATTTCAACTGGTACTGTCCCGCCTGCACGGTCTATGCCGGCATCCTCGCGGCATCCGCGTGCCGGCTGTCGCAGATGAGCGTGGACCACGCCGCGCCGCGCACGCGGACGTTCAAGGTTCCCCGTTTCCTACTGGCTACCGCCACCATGGCGCTCGTCGTCCTCGGCGGCTGGATGCTGAACTATCGGATCGGCCCCGTGG
Organism: Pirellulales bacterium; assembly: GCA_013360685.1. GTDB lineage: Bacteria > Planctomycetota > Planctomycetia > Pirellulales > Thermoguttaceae > JABWBD01. The sequence goes on along the minus strand of JABWBD010000088.1, from coordinate 15,599 downwards.
TGGCCGAACAGCACTGGGCTGGATTCCGCTTGATGGAACTTACGCCCAGCGACGCCGAAGCGTCGCTCGCCGAGGAATTCGAGCCGCGGGCGGCCGGCGGGCCCGCCGTGACGGCGCCCGATACGGCCCCCATGGACGAACGGATGCTCGTCGAACTACAAGAAGTGGTCCGCTGGGATCCTGATTTCGCGCGGGCCCACGTGGCTTTGGCGGGCGTTTACCTGCGGCAGTTCCACCGCATGCAGCAGCAGTGTCCCAACGTCATGCCCTTGGGACAGATCCGGGAAGCCGCCTTTGCCGCGCGCAACACGCCGCAGAACCCGCTGAACACCCGCGAGGCCCTTCAGGCCTGGATGGCACGCGCGTTCGGTGAGCATTGCCGCTACCTCGATCTGGCCCTTTCGCACACACGGCAGGCCCTGGCCCTCTCGCCGATGATCGGCCAATGCTACCTTTACTTGGGCGATCTCTGCTTCCTTGAAGGTGGAACTCCGTCCACGAAGACCGCCTACGTCCAACAGGCCCTTGCGCTCCAGCCGCACGACCCGACCGTGTTGTTTTACGCCGGCACCGAGGCCTGGCTGGCCGGCGACTTCGAAAAAGGGCTGGAGTTCCTGCGGCGATCGTTCCACGCCGGGTCGGGGCACAAACGCGAGATCATCGAGTGGCTGGCGGGCCGTGCGCCGCCCGAAGCACGGCAAGAGGAAATCCGCTTCCTCCTGGAGTTCTTCCGGCCCGATTTCGAGGGCCTGCGGCTCCTGGAAGGTCGCTACGCGCAGGTCGCCCTGCCCGAAGAGCTTGGCCCTCTTTATCAATACTATGCGCCGATCGCAAAGGCCGAGGCGGAAAAGGCCGAACCGCTGAATTCCACCTGGGCCGCGCTGGCCTGGTTGAAAGCGCAGGATCTCTACGCCAACCTGGGCGACCTGCCGCAGGCAATCGCCTGCAGCGAAAGGGCCTTCCGCGCGGCCCCCAACGAATACCAGGTCCGCTACAAACTGGGAGCCTTCCTCCAGAAATACGAACAGTTCGAACTGGCGGAACGCCACTTTCAGTGGTGTGCGAGCCGCAAGCCGGACGATGTAGCCCTGCAGAACCGGCTCACCGAGGTGGTCAAGCGGCGGATCGACCGGCAAATGAACGCCGCCTTGCCCGGCGCATCAACCCAGTACCTGCGATGAGAGGCACCAGCGTGGAGAGACCGACGTGCTGAAAGCAACCAGCGGCAAACAAGCCAGCGGCAGGCTGCAACGTCTTGCCGGCGCGATTGCGGACCTGGCGAGACGGTCTGCCTTGCGCTGGCGGCCGCTGGTGTCGGCGGCGATGCTCTTGCCGGTATTCGTCGCCACCTACTATTTCGCCTACTGGCTGCGGTTCGAGGGGCAACTCGGGCCCCGCGACGTCCGGGTCTTCTCCTCCACGATCGTCTGGATCGTTTGCCTGAAGCTCCTCTTGTTTGCCTGGTTCCGCGCTTACCAGGGGTGGGGCCGCTTTCTCACCTTCTACGACCTGCTGGCCCTGGTCAAAGCCGCGACGGGAAGCCTGCTCCTGACGATCATCATCGACCGCTTCACCGACCCCACCTGCACGATCGCCCGCAGCATCTACCTGCTGGATTGGGGCGCGACCATCGTGGCCGTCGGCGGCGCCAGGGCCCTCGTCCGGCTGGCCATCGAGCGGCGACGGATTCTCTTCCTCTCCGCGGAGCAGATCCCCGCCTTCATCGTCGGCGCCAGCGACGGCGGAGAATCGCTCCTGCGGGCGATCATCCGCAACGGCCAGCTTACCTACCATGTCCTCGGCTTCCTGGACAGCGACCCGCGCCGCCTCGGCACCCACATCGGAGGCGTGCCCGTGCTCGGCACTCCCGACCAGACCTTCGAGCTGGCCGAACGACACGGCATCCGCGAGCTGTTGATCGTCAGCGACGGCCTGGCCGGCAGGCAGATCCGCGACCTGCTCGAACAAGCGCCCCGCCACGGGGTGCAAGTCCGCGTGCTGCCCAGCTACGAACAGCTCATTCGGGGAAGTGTGGCCATTCAGCCCCAGCCCGTCTCCATCAACGACCTCCTGCGGCGCGAACCCGTCCAGTTGGAAATGGACAATCTCCGCCAGTGGATCGACGGCCGCAACCTGCTCGTCACGGGCAGCGCGGGGAGCATCGGATCCGAGATCTGCCGCCAACTGCTGAAGTTCTCCCCCGAAAAACTCGTCCTTGTCGACCGCTCGGAAAACGGGCAGTTCTTCCTCGAACGAGAGTTGCGGCAACTGGCGCCCGGCGCTCCCCTGGAGGTCTGCATCGCCGACATCCTCGACCAGCGCCATATGGCTGGGCTTCTCGAATGCCACCAGCCGCACATCCTCTTCCATGCCGCCGCCTACAAGCACGTTCCCCTCATGGAAGCGCATCCGGGCGAAGCGGTCAAGAATATCGTCGTGGCCACGAAGGGACTGGCCGACCTGGCGATGGACTACGGCGTCGACTCCTTCGTGATGATCTCCACCGACAAGGCCGTCAATCCAACGAGCGTGATGGGGGCGTGCAAGCGCGTGGCGGAGATGTACGTCCAGTCCCTGGCCGACCTCTCGCCCTGCCGCTTCGTCACGGTGCGGTTCGGCAACGTGCTCGATTCCGCCGGAAGCGTCGTGCAGGTCTTCCGCCAGCAGATCCTCGCCGGCGGCCCGGTGACCGTCACCGACGATCGCATGGAACGCTACTTCATGACCATCCCCGAAGCCGCCCGGCTCGTGATCCAGGCGGGCGTGATCGGCAACGGCGGCGAGATCCTCGTTCTCGATATGGGCTCCCCCGTCCGCATCGTGGATCTGGCGGCCGACATGGTCCGCCTGTCCGGGCTCAAGGTCGGCGAAGACATTGAGATCGAGATCGTGGGGCTCAGGCCGGGCGAGAAACTCTACGAGGAACTCCACGCCCACGGGGAAAAGCACCTGCCCACCCGCCATCCGAAAATCATGGTCGCCGACCGCCGGCACCGCAACGCCGACGCCGTGCATGCCGCGATTCGCGAGTTGGAACGCCTTGTCGAAGATGATCCCGGCCGCGTCCGACTCTGCCTCCAGCGCATCGTCCCCGAGTACCAGGCCGCTGCACACGAACGCGCCCAACGGCTCGCCGCCGCATGAGGCTTCCACCGCTGAGGATTCCGGCCCCGTCGAACGCGGCGATCCAGCTCCGTCACGGCCTCGTTCGCCGATCCTGATCGGCGGCCAGGCCGGTTCGCCAAGCGCCGAGCCGAAGCCGGGCACTCCGTTGGCTTATTCCCTCGTCCCAAGTGGAACGTCGACGTGGTCCACGTGGACCAGGCGGATTTCTCCCTGCGGCGACAGACGGAGTGCGAAGTCGTAGAGGACCCGGTTCTCTTGGTTCGTCCAATACCGGTCGTCGCTTACCAGGCGGCACCAGTAGCCCTTTGCGTCGTGCCCCTCCTCCATCAGAGAGATCGTGGCAACCACGTGGATGTTCGCGTCCACGATCCCCGACAGCACTAGGAGCTTGACAACCTGGCGGGGATCATGCTTCGTGTCGAGAATACGGCCGATGATGGCTCCCCCCGGCGGCAGCTCGCGCGCCTGGCGGGCGCGGACGGTTCGGAGATCGGTGAACAACGCGCGGTCAACCACGGCCTGTCCCGACGACTCCCAGAAAACGGGCCCTTTGAATCCACAAGGCGGAATGCCGCGAACCGGTGCGTACGACTCGGTGATCTCTCGGGCCGGGACGAGCGGGCACGCGACCGGGTTCCTCTCCAACTGCCAACACTCCAAAGGTTTTTCCAGGTTGTATTTCCGGACCATTTCGTTCTGCTGACCGATGTTCTGCGGCATGGCGGTTGCCTCGGCGGTTCCCAGAAGTCCGCCCATCACGGTGGCCAGGCAAACCGCCCGGCGTGCGCCGAGAAGTCGGATCGCGACCGGTTGCGGCCCTCGAACAAAAGAAGTTGGTTCCATCGCCACGGTTCCTTCACCAATCAGTTCGTGCCTCTTGCCGGCGGCGTCGGAAGTCTTTTTCCTTCCCGGCCGCGGCAGAGTCAAGAGCCAAACCGTCTGGCTCTCAGCTCTCGACTCTCGACCCTCGACTCTCCCAGGAACGCGCCTTGGGGAACGTGGCCGCTCATCGCCTCCGGCCACGTTCCCCAGCATCCTCCGCGATCTTGCATCAGACGCGGCCCCAGCCGATGTTGCCGGCATACTTGAGAATCTGGGCGGGGGTGACCGTCACCAGCCCGTCGTACGGATTGGCGTCGGTGCTGCCGCCGCCGTCGGTGCCCCAGGGGTTCCGCAACACGACGCTGGTGACCACGCCGGCCGAATTGCGGTTCACGGCGATCAGCGTGTAGGAGTGACCCAGCACCAGCGGGTCGCCGGCCGCGGCACCCTTGCTGCTGCCCGAGAAACCGACCGTTACGGCCTGCCGGTTGACCCACCGGTTGTAGAGGTCGTTGCCCAGGGCCGTTGCGTTGCCGTAGCTCAGGATCGACTTGCGGCCAGGAGCAGCGGAATTGAATGCGCGGTTCGTCTCGTCGCCCCAGCCGTACTCGATCGATGCATAGCTGTTGGCTCCCGTGCGGTAGTGGGCAAAGGCTTTCTCCACAAGCGCCACCCACATGCTGTTCTCCCTGCCCAGTCCGGCATAGACCGGCGACGTGCTGGTGGAGTTGGCCACCGGCAGATCGTCGTCTACGCGATAGAAGGAATTCCCCAGCCGCACGCCGAAGGTGCCGTCGTCGAAGTTGACGACGTTTTGCCGGAGGCTGACGGGCGTGTCGTTCGCGATCGCCGAAAGGCCCGACAGGAAGTAGCAGTCGCCCAACTGGTTCTGCTGGACGTCGCTGGCCAGCGGCCCGGCGGACGAGAAGAGCGGATTCCCGGAGAACCTGCGGTAGGTGTGCCCGCTCTTGACCGCGGGATCCGCGATGCGGTCCCCGTTGAGCGTGCGGTCTGCGCCGTTGGCGAAGCCGGCAACGGCTTGCACCTTGTCCACCGTGGCGATGCCGTAGATCGTATCGGTGGACGAGCCGTTCCGGTCGACCCAGTAAGCGTCGGCGCCGGCGTCGCCTTGCAGATACTCGCCCAGCACGCTGTCGATCGCGATCAGCACGTCGTCGCCGTTGCCGCCCCACATCTTGTCGATGCCCGCCTGGCCGTTGAGCCGATCGTCGCCGTCGTCGCCCATCAACTGGTCGTCTCCGTCGCCGCCGAGAAGCACGTCGCTGCCGGTCCCGCCCCAGAGCTTGTCGTTGCCGGCCTGGCCGTCGAGTTGATCGTTCCCGTCCTGTCCGACCAACTGGTCGTCCCCGCTGCCGCCGCGGAGCGTGTCATTGCCGTAGCCGCCGAACATCATGTCGTTGCCGCCGTAGCCGACGAGCGTGTCCATGCCGTCGCCGCCTTCGAGATAGTCCGCCCCGTTGTACCCTTCCAGGTAGTCGTTTCCGCCGAACCCCCACGCACGCACCTTCAGGTTGGCGATATAGTTGACGAAGCGATCGTTGCCGGCGCCCCCCTGAAAATCAACCTGTCCCACCTGGCTCGCCGCATACGACCAGTTCCGCGCCGTGGTCAGATCCTTGACGATCACATCGGTGCCGGACTGGCGGATCTCAACGCTGGTCGAAGCGTTGTCGGTTTTCACGCACAGCGTCATGCCGCTGAACCACAGTTGCGACACCGACATCATCTCGCGGGACTCGAGAGCTTCGAGGCCCAAGAGGGTCGTTCTTTTCCTCGCCGGACGGTTTTTCTTCTGGAACATGGTCGTACTCCCTGCTGGATGCTTCAAAGTTCTCGTTTGCCCATGACACCTTGGGTGTTGTACCGGGGTGCCTTACCACCGGGTTCATGGGCGAACGCGAGCAAATCCCGACAGGGAAGCTCCTGGATTCGACGCGCCCACCCCAGAGAGGCACTAACTCAGCTCCCCTCTCCCGCTTCGGGAGAGGGGTAGGGGGTGAGGGCAGTCGGAGTCCTGCTAGGGCCTCTTATTTGGCCTGCCTACACGCATTCCGAGTTACCGCCCGACCCCGGTTCCAGACGGTGCCTGCACCGATGCGTTCTGCACGCCTGCGCCGAGGCCGATCACAAAGCCGCGGCACCGGCCTTCATTGCCACGGCACCTGGCCGCCGCGCTGGATGTGCCGCCGGAGTGCCGCTCCAAGTTCCCCGAACACGGCCGTCTCCTTGCTCGCCAGATCGACGGTCTCCTGAGGGTCGCGCCCGAGATGATAGAGCTCCTGCGCGCCGAATGGTCGGTCCTGGATCAACATCCAGGGGCCGCGGATCAGGCATTCGATCGTCTTGCCGCCAAACAGAGGCCCGCCTTCGCGCAGAAGGAAGTACAGATCGCGGTCTCCGCCGGGCTGCGGCCGGCCGATGAGCGTGGGCAGGAAGCTCACGCCGTCGATGCCCGCCGACGGTTCCAGGGCGGCCGCCTCGCAAAGCGTGGCAAAGATCGTTTGACTTCCCTTCCGGCGCCATTTACGATCGCGGTGGTAGACTGCGCGCGTGTGAGGAAATGTCAGACTCCGCCGGTGGGGATTGAACTTGCGGCGCCTTTCCTGCTTGCCTTTGGAGAGACCAATGGATCCGAGACTGACGCGACGAACGTTCACCAAAGCCGGAGCGGCTGCCACGATGGGCCTGGCCCTCGCTCACCCGGGCCGGGTCCTGGGAGCAAACGATCGGATTCGCCTCGGTTTCATCGGAGTCGCCAATCGAGGCGGGCAGTTGCTCAGTGCGTTTCTCACCCACGCGGACATCGAAGTGGCCGCCCTGTGCGACGTGAACCGGGCGACGCTCGCCAAGGCCAACGAGCGCCTCGAGAAGAAGGCGGCCGCGTATGAGGATTTCCGCAAGTTGATCGAGCGCGACGACCTCGACGGGGTCGTCATCGCCTCGCCCGACCACTGGCACGCCATCCAGACGATCGCGGCCTGCGACGCGGGAAAGGATGTCTACGTCGAAAAGCCGCTGTCGATCACGGTCCGCGAGGGGCGGCGGATGGTCGAGGCCGCGCGGCGGAACGACCGCGTGGTCCAGGTCGGCACGCACCGCCGCAGTTCCGGTCTCTATGCGCAGTTGGCCGATATCACCCTCGCCGGCCAGATCGGCAAGATCACCGTCGCTCGCGCGTACCGCCTGAGCAACATGTACCCGGCGGGGATCGGCCGTGCCGAGCCGTCGCAGCCGCCGAAGGATCTCAACTGGGATCTGTGGCTCGGCCCGCGGCCGGACCGCCCGTTCCAGGAGACGATCGCTCCGTACAAGTTCCGCTGGTGGCACCTCTACTCGTCGCAGATGGGCAACTGGGGCGTGCACTACCTCGACGCGATCCGCTGGCTGACCGGCGAGACGGCCCCGTCGTCGATCTGCGCGATGGGCGGCAAGTTCGCCATCGAGGACGATCGCACGGTGCCCGACACGGCCGAAGCCGTCTTCGAGTTCGCCTCGGGCCGCCTGGCGATCTTTGGCCAGTACGAAGCCAGCGGCAATCCGGCCATGCCGCGCGAGGAGATCGAACTCCGCGGCACGCAGGGCACGGCCTACATCGACGAGAGGACGTTTGAGATCGTCCCCGAGCGCGGCGGGCAGTTCCAGGACCGGGCCCCGCGCGTCAAGCCGATGAAGGCCGAGGCCAACCAGAACAACCACGATCTGACCTGCGCCCACGCCCGCAACTTTCTCGACTGCATGCGAAGCCGCAAGAAGCCGAACGCCGACGTGGAGATCGGCCACCGCTCCACGACGTTCAGCCACCTCGCAAACATCTCACTGGCCACGAAGCTGCGGCTGGAATGGGACGCAGAGAAAGAGCAGATTACCAACAGCAAGGAAGCCAACGACCTGCTCCACTACGAGTACCGCAAGCCATGGAAGTTGGGCTGAGGGGCCGCTGGTGGTGATAAGAAGGGGACTGGGATTGATGAATCGCATGTCCACATGGCCCAAGCCGAAAGCCGCAGGTGAGGGCGACGGTGCGCGACGACGGACGTATTGTGAAGAGCATCGAATGGCGACGTGCGCAAACAAGTGCATCCAGCCGACCGGGCGCGCGGCCGACTCGCTGATAAGTCGAAGTCAGTCGAAGCGTGCCCAGCGGCTGATGCCAAACGTTATGTCCTTCAGGAGGCTACGATCGACACCATCAACTTTCGGGCGGCTTGGCAGGAGGCCATGTTTGCGTTCGATCTGGCCGAGGGCAAAGCCCCTTGTTTCACCAGGCGTTCCCGGCTATGCTCAGCTTGGTGGTCAGGAATCAAGTTTCCTATCACTTCAAATTTCCTGTCACGTATCACGAAGAAACGGGAAAGCGAGGTTGTGCCATGGCGACAATCCAAGGGTGCGTAATCGTGGCGGCGCTGGCCGTGGTGGGCGCGGCCTGTACCGGCATGGCGGCGGAAGAGCGGGCCTTGTCCCGCGCACCTGCCGGAGTCCGCACGGCGACGCTGGTCGTGGCAGCCGACAACGCGCCCGATCACCTGAAAAGGGCGGCCGATTTCGTCTGCGCCGGCAAGGACGATCACCGCATCATCAACGCGGCCATCGCGGCCCTCCCGGACAACGGCGGCCGCGTGCATCTGACCGGCGGGACGTTCAGCATCGGCCCGGTGGAGGGAACGTTCGGCGGCATCACGATCGCGCGGAGCAACGTGCTGCTGACGGGCGAGGGCAGCGCTACCCGCCTGGTGCTCCAGGGCGGACTGACCGACGTGAACGTCGTGTGGATCAAGGGAGACATCTGCGACGTGGCGGTCCGCGACCTGTTCATCGACGGCAATGGCCGGAACCAGGTGCCGTGGGAACGCGCTCGGGCTGGCTGGCAAGGCGGCAACGGCATCAAGATCATCGACCCGGCGGCGGTGCTCGGCCCCACGCCCCGCAACGTCAAGGTGGAAGGCTGCCACATCGAGAACTGCCAGCTCATGGCGGTCATGGCGCACGGAACGGCGGTCGAAGTCCTCGATTGCTACTTCACGGGCAATTTCGGCAGCCACGTCATCGAGATCCTCGGCCACTCCGGGCGCATCGAGGGATGCACACTGCGGGTGAAAGACGGAGACACGGTCGCCTTCGGGTTCTCCACCGACGCCAACTACAACTACCACATCGTCAACAACAAGATCTTCGTCGAACCGGGCGGAACGATCAGCTCGCATCCGATCAACAACTGGCCGCCCAAGCAGTACGGCCAGGGCAAGGCAGCGGGGCAGGAGTACCACGGGATCATTGCGGGGAACATCCTGAACAACAACGGCTCCTGCGGCTACGTGCGGCTGGACGGGTATATGGACGTCGTGCATAACAACATCTTCCGCGGCGTGCCGGTGGTGATCGGCTGTCCCAACGGCGGCATGGGCGTCACCTTTGGGCACAATCTCCTGATCAACAGTTCCCTGGAGATCAACAGTCCCCACCGCGACGCGGAAAGCCGCATCCTGGTCGACGGCAACCAGTTCTTCAACTCCAGCGTCAAGCATACCGACGGGATCGTCGTCTGGGGGACCAACCCCGGCTACGTCACCGACAACACCGGCACGGCGGTTGTCGCTGCAGACCAGACTGCGGCGGTCGTGGACCACGGTCTCGTCGCCCTTCCCGCCTCGGTGCAGGTCACTCCCGCCAACAGTCTGGGCGCGGCGACGAAGTTCTGGGTGGAAAAGGCGACCAGCCGGCAGTTCACGATCCGAGTCGACGCCAAGCCGGGGCCGCCCACGGCGGTCTTCCATTGGCGCGCGATCACCACGGGCAAGCAAACACTCGGTGCTGCGCCCTGAGCTGGAAGAGAAAGGGGGATACGTCCAATATCCCGCTCGACTCTCTCCCCAACGCGTGGCCGGCAGGCGTGTACTGCTTCCGCGGGCGGCCCCGAGGGCGCAACGTAAACTCCAAACCCCATTGCTTCGCCGTGCGACGCTGCCAGTCTTCCTGGCCGAAAGGACGCCCTCGTACGACCGAGGTACGCAGCGCCTCCAATTCCGCCTCCGTCCGCACTTCATTAACCAATCCCACCAGGTTCCGTGGCCGAGGCACCGGCCACTTCGACCGTTCCACCGTCTCCTCAACGCCCGGCTGCCTCAACGACTGAGCCAAGCTCCCCCATCGCCACTTCTCGGCACGCCGCACGAGGTTCGCGCGCGCGTTCCGTTCCACGTAACGGCATGGGCTGTAGAAATGCTCGTCCTCCTGCACGGGAAACGACTTGGACGTCCCCCGGTACCAATGCCCCCACCCGACACTGCGGTGGTGCAGGTGCCACCGTCGCACGTGCGCGGTGGTCGACACCCCAATGTCAATAATTGGACTCATCCCCTGGTATGCGCACCCCATACGGATCGACGCGCGGGCATGAATACGGTCAGGTGCGGGGAGTTCAGTCATGTGCAGCATCGCGGCCTCGCGCGCATTGGTCGGAAAGAACGGGGCTCCAGGCTCGCAGTGAAGATGGAAAACGCCCGACAACACTCCGCACTTGGGACACGTGCTGGCAAAGTACTTCTGCCCTGACCGTCCTACCGACCGAAGTGGCCGCGTCCCTCTTCCAGCGCGTACCGCGAACGCCACACGGTCCGAGCGGTTCACAAGCTGCCAGTCATCTCCCAAACGCTTCATCGGACTGCCCCCGCCAAGACGCCGCCCGTCGGCGGTCGGGCACGGCAACGACGGTACTGCCACCGGGAACGATCCGCGGCCGTTCCGTACGGCGATGCAACGAGCACGTCAAACCAACTCAGCGGCGTCTATTCGCTCAATTACGCAGCGGAGACCGGCATTTGCTTTCGCCCGTCCGGGATGCCCGCGGCTTGCGCTTGCCCGCGGGATCGTTACGTTCCCCGCTACACACGCCACGGTCTCCGCCTATCCCCATCTTCGTTTTGCCCGCGGCGGCGAAGCCGCTGCGCGCATCCCCGATGAAACCGTGGCGTGTCAAAACGAATGCTCCCGATCAGAAGAACCGTTTGCTGCCGGCAATCGCGGAGGCACTCCACCCACAGATTTCGCGGAAGGCTAAAACGGTAGCCGTAGAGTCGAAATGAGACCGGCACTAAGTCGGATTTTACGATTCGGGGAATTGGCTATGATCCCCACCGACCTTGCATCGGTGGATCCATGCCTGTGAGCTACCACAGGGCACCGGAAAAACTCCTTCCCTGGGGGCGAGGCCGACGCAGAGCGGCGGCCTCGCCCCCAAGGGAACAGAGCGGAAGCTTCTATAGGCCGTTGTAGCCGTTAGGCTTATTTCCACTGGGGCAATCTCGTACCCCGAACCGCCTCAAAAGACCAGGTCAATCTGGAAATTCATCGCATTTTCCTTGCTGACACATCAAGGTGCGGTTCAAAACGGTTGAACATTGGCACGCTGGTGAATGGATTGGATGACATTGCCCTTCCTGCGGCCTGCTTTCGATGCGCCCACGCTCTTGAGGAAGGTGACGATGGAGGAATGCCTGGATTCGACGGCCAGATCGAGCGCAGTTTCGGACGCGCCGTTCCGCGCCGTGACCTGCGCATCCGCATTGACCAGCAGCATCACGATAGCCAAGTGCCCTCTTTCGGCGGCAATGTGTAGCGGTGTATTGTATAGCCACTCGGACTATTCCAACCGCCAATTGTTTTGGTATTGATTTTCGCGCCAGCCAACAGAAGGAGGGCCGTGCATTCGGCACTGCCAGCCCAGGCGGCCAGATAAAGGGGGGACCAACCGAATTCGCTCTTTTGATCAATGTCCGCACCGTTGGCAATCAGGTACTCAACGACGTGAGCGTGGCCGTTGATGATTGCCCCACCAATCGCAAAGTGCCCGCTAGCAGTGGTGGCATCGACGTCGGCGCCTCTGGAGAGATGGTACTTCACAGCGGCCAGATCGCCCTGTTCCGCTGCTGACTTGAGCGTTCGTGGTCGCATCTTGGTGATCTCCTCTCTCGCCGAACGATAGGGATCAAGGGGCGGGGAGTTGACTGACCATTCTGTACACGCGTGTTCCCCTTCCCGTGCTTCCCTTGTTGGCGCGTTACCCGGATTTCAGATCAACCGTCCTGGAAGAGAAAAAATCCCAGAAAATGGGGCCCGCTCAGGGTGCGCACTCTTGACACGGGAGGCCGTATAAAGGTCCGGTCCGTTCTCGTTAGTTGCAGTTGTACCCGAATTCTCGCGACAGCAAGACGTCCTTCCAATGCGATTCACGAGAGATTATGAAATCATCACTCGCACTTATGTCACATACCTCGACGAGTGAGAACTGAAAGTGATTCATGTATCCTACACCTTTGTCGTGAAGCAGTTTACGCAGTTCTTTGGTTCCACCATGGCCGGTGTTGGCATATTCAGACCACCGTTGCCACAGTCCAACTCCGCCGTAGGCGCTTCCAACGTATTGATATCCTGTCTTCCGGTCAGAAATCAGGTAGACACCCGCGATATTGGACAGCGCGGTTCTCCATGACGGGTGGTCTTGGCGAACAATTGAACAAAGCATTTCGAAGGATAACAGCACGGAGTTGAACCCCGGAAAGTCAGCAATTGACATGGGCTCTTCTCGAATCGAACTCACGAGTAAATGATCTCCGTAGCTTTCGCCTCTGAGGTACGACGCGCGAAACGTCTTTGGGAAGTCGACGACAACGCGTCCATCCAGATGTTCAAGCCCTTCGACTCTCTCAAGTTCGTAGAGGAACCACTTGTTTCGAGGGTCCCACGTCACATCACCGACGCGGTACACGCCGACAAAAAGCCATTTCTGGCTGTTGCTGAGATTGATTAGCGAAAGAACATTCTCGCATTTGAAGTTCTCGCCGCTCTGACGAGCCTGGCCCCACTCGAATGTGCCAGAGTAGTATTGATCCAAAGGACGCCACCCGCTGCGCTGGTCGTCCACGGCGCAGTGGATCTTGTAGCGTCCAAGGTGGACGTCCGACATTCGGATCAGTTCAACGAGCTTGAGCATTCGTAAGGACCAAACTTCAAATTCTGCGGGCGTACGGCTGGGCAAGAATCATCTTCTACGGCGAACCCAGCCGCATAAGACGTACCTCAATGCACGCTCAGTCTAGCTCCTAAGTGCCCACGCCGCAAGACGCTACGGCGAGTCCTTCCACCAACGTCCGGCGTGTTCTGCGGACCGCAGATCGCGTGAAAACGTCAGGCCCTGCGTCTTCGACGAACGGTTCCGACCGCAGGCCGCCCGAAACGTCCACCGCGCCCGGCTGTCAAACCCCAGTCTGTTCACAGGCTCGCAGCACGTGCGGCGTCCGCCCGAGCGCGCCTCAACGCGACGACTTGATGCGTTTTCGCGGTCCCGGCTTTGCTTTCTTTGCGTCGTCTGCCTTCCGCGCCCCCTTTTGGAAGCGCCGCCCGAAGTGCTCGACCTGCCCGAAGCTGCCCGCGGACTGGCCTACATGCGCGAGTTGGTCGAGTCGATTCCTCGCTGCGGCGATCAGGTCTCGTTCCCAGGGCACCGCCCTGGTCTCGGCGTAGCCGCGGAACAAGTAGGCTCGGACACTGTGTCGCGTCTTGCGCAACCACGGCGATCACACTGACGACAAGCGGCCTCGTAAGGCTCAAATTGGGGCGATTGGCGTAAACCTTTGCGGGAAAAGAAGTTCTGCGGGTGTTGCCGGACAACGGGCGGCAATCGGCAGTGTCCGGCACTTCATTTGCATCATTGGTTCGGCTGGGATATCCGACCCGCCAATGACGACTCTCTCCCGGGGATCTGCCATGAAACGTAACCTTCTCTTCGGAGCGTGCCTCTCGTTTGCGGCTGTCTTGGCCGCTGCCGGTGCCGGGCTCTCGGCCCAGGTTCAGGAGTCCCTCCCAGGGGACACTGCCGAAGGCGAGATCTTGACTCGCGGCCCGATCCATGAGGCGTATGCCAGGGCCGTGCCGACTAACCCCGAACCGGGCCTCATCGTGCCGGACCAGCCGCCAGACCTGATCGAGGAGATCCCGCCGGACCAACGGCCCGACGCGAAAGGCGCGTTCTGGATCCCGGGCTATTGGGGGTGGGACGATGACCGTAAAGAGTTCATTTGGATCAGCGGAGTCTGGCGAGTGCCGCCGCCTGGGGCAGAGTGGGTGCCCGGCTATTGGGCCCAGGTCCGTGAGGGGTATCAATGGGTGTCCGGATACTGGTGGTACCGGGAACAACAGCCGCAGCAACAGCAAGGGCAGGCCGACGAGGTCGTTTATCTGTCGGAGCCGCCTCAATCGCTTGAAGTCGGACCGTCCAGCCCGGCCCCCGATGACCGATACTTCTGGGTCCCCGGTTGCTGGCTATGGCACGACGTGCGGTATGTGTGGCGGCCTGGATACTGGTCGATCGGCGTGCCCGAGTGGGTCTGGATTCCAGCTCACTACACCTGGGCGCCTGGCGGCTGCATCTTTGTCCCTGGACATTGGGACTACACGATCGAACGGCGCGGGCTGTTGTTCGCTCCGGTCTGCTTTGATCGTGTCGTGTATGCGAGGCCGGCCTTCCGATATGTGCCGACCGTCGTCATCAATACCGCCGTCCTGGAAACATCGCTGTTTGTGCGCCCTCGCTATTGTCACTACTACTTCGGAGACTATTATGCCCCCGTTTACCGCGACTTGGGCATTGTGGCGTGGTTCTCTTTCCACGGACATCGCCACGGCTGTGACCCGCTCTTCGAGCATCACTACTGGCGGCACCGCCATGATCGAACGTGGTTGAACCGGCTCGAGGAGACCTACGAACACCGCGTGGCGCACGAGGAAGCCAGGCCCCCGAGGACCTTTCAGGCGATGCGTGAATGGGTCGCGCGACAGCCGGACAAGTCCTTCCGGCTGGCCGCACGGCTGAGCGAGGTCGATGAGATCAAGAAGCTGCCCGTCCGGCTCGCGCAGGTCGACGAGCACGAGCGAGAACGCTATGTCCGAGCGGAGCATGAATTCCGGCAGTTCGCCCAGCAGCGCGCGAAGTTGGAACGGGAAGTTCGAGACGAGGATGCGCACGCGCGGCGCGAAGGAGGCCAGCGCAAACGTGGGGATACGGCGGCTGCGGAAAAACGGGAACCGCGTCGTGTCACGTTGCCCGAAAGCCCCTTGGCCCAATTCAAGTCCGATCGCCAACAGAGCGACCGCACGGCATCGCGGGAGGAAGGACGCGAGGAGCACGCGCGGCAGCACGAGGCCGGCCGGCAACTCGAAAGACGCGGCTTGGCCGAAGGCACCACGCCGCTGGAGCGGCCGAAACAGGACCGCCAGGCCCAACCGGACCGGAAGGCCGGCGAGCCGATCGACATCGCTGGCCCAGACAGGCCGCGCGAAATCGCAAAGACCATGCCGGACGCCGCCGGTGGGCATCCCGACCGTACCGGGCAGCGCGTTGGACGGCCGCTCGGCAAGGAATCCGACCAACCTGGGAAGCGACCAGAAGGCTTGACCCAACCCGAGACGCCCGGCCGCATGGAAACGCCGCCATCGGCGGAGCGGCCCGACTTGCCTCGATTGCCGGGCGCCGCGCGGCCAGACGAATCGGCACAGCCGACGATGCCCCAGCTCGCCGTTCCGGAAACTCCGCGGCCCGGCATCGCGACGGAACCCGGAGGGGCCGAACCGCGCTCCGG
>JABWBD010000087.1 GCA_013360685.1 Pirellulales bacterium | reverse complement strand
GGCGCCGCACCGCCAACAATCGGCGACCATCAGCCAGAGGCGGATGGACATCGGCGCGCCGCAGTCCGGGCAGGCGCAAGCCAACACATCCCCATCGAGCCAGATCTCCTGCCTGGTCAAAGCCGATTTGGGCGCCGGCGAATCACCCGCCGGTGTCGGCTCCATGTCCAGACTGGAATCGTGATTTGCCGTGGCCATCCTGGAGGCCTCGTCTGTTCCCGCGGTGGCGACTGCCCTGGAAAAGCCGGGATGAAACGCACGACCGGTGCGTCCCGCCCCATACGAGTTCGCGACCTTCCTTAGTGTACCGCGGATAGGCCAGCGCGGGCAAGCGCGACCCCCTCTGGGGAGCGAGGCGTTCGGTTGGTGACTATCGGATTGCCCAGGGCTTCCATTCTTGCTTCCACCGGTCGCCTAAGTTTCGCCGCCTTGCGGCCGGCTCGCTACTTCCTCTCGAGCAAGATCGCCCAGCCCAGAGCTCCCTTGGCGGCGCCTTCGGCCGTGTCGAACCGCATTTCCTTCAGGGAGAGGATCTCAAAACCTTCGGCAAAATCCTGGCGGATCTCTTCCTCGCGGACCCGCGGTGGTCCGCCCGATCGGGTCTCGTTGGCATTGCCGGCGATGATCAACACCTTGGCGCCGGGGTGCGAGAGTCGGCGGACCGTCTCGACGTACCCGGCGGCGTTCTGCCGCCGGACGCCGTGGTAGCAGCCCCGGTCGAAGACGAAATCAAACCGCTCCAGCTCGGGCGGATTGAGCACATCGGCCTGAACCCAGCGGACTTTGACGTTTGCCTGGTCCGCCTTTTCCTTGGCGAGTTTCAGTGCGGTCGGAGCGATGTCGATGGCCGTGACCTGGAATCCCTGCTGGGCGAGATAGACCGCGTTGGTGCCCGTACCGCAGCCGAGTTCCACCGCCCGGCCCGGCTGCACGGTCTTGCTGGTGATCGCACGCGCCAGTTCGCTGGAGGGCCGCCCGGTATCCCAAGGCGCGGCCCGCTCTCCCCGATACGCCGCATCCCAACGCTCCTGGAGCTTCGTTTCCCCCGGGCGCGGACTGGAGACTTCGGCCCGCCGTTCGGGCGCTTGCACCTCGGCGGGCATCGCCCATGCCGGCAGCAGCAAGCAGGCGGACACCAGAGCAATGCCACGCGCGACTCCGGCAAAATCGCACGGTGGAATTCGCCCGAAACCAATCTGCTGGACCACTGGATGGGACCGAGCCATGGCAGGACCTCTCATGATGCGATGGAACACGATACCGCAAATGACCACCGGTCATACTACACGGGCAACAAGGCGCAGTGCAAAGGCATCCCCCGCAACGATTGGGGGGCGGCACGAGAAAGCTTCCGGCAGCGCGGCGGCGCCTGTAAGAGTAAGTGACAGCCCGAGCGGATGCAAGCCCGCCTGGCGATAGCCGCAAGGGGATCTTGCAGAACGCAGAAGCAGTCCGTATACCAGGACGTAGTGGCAAACGTCCGTCCGGCGGGAGTTGGCGATGTCTGCTCCCTGGAAGACCGTTCGTGTGTTCGTCTCCTCGACCTTTCGCGACATGCACGCGGAGCGGGACCATCTGGTCCGCGTGGTGTTCCCGGAGCTCCGCGAGCGGTGCGCCCAAAGGCAACTGTACCTGGTCGATGTGGACCTTCGCTGGGGTGTGACCGAAGAAGACGCCCAGCGGGGCAGGGCCCTGGAAATCTGCCTGCGGGAGATCGAGGATTGCCGGCCGTTTTTCGTCGGGATCCTGGGCGAACGGTACGGTTGGATCCCGCCGCGTTACGACATCCCTGACGAAGAGACCTTCGACGCGGTCCGCGGCGTCGAAGCCGGCCACTCGATCACGGCCATGGAAATCTACCAGGGCGTGCTGGACAATCCGCAGATGCGGGCCCGCGCCCACTTCTATTTCCGCGATCCGTCGTTCATCGCGAGCTTGCCGCGGGCGAAGCGGCGAGATTTTCTCGCCGAGGATATCGAGCATGCCGAGAAGTTGAGGAATCTCAAAGACCGCATCCGTGCCTCGGGATTCCCGGTGCGCGAGAACTACCGCCGCGATGACCTGGACGCTTGGGGACAGCAGGTACTGGAAGACCTGTGGGAGGCGATCCGGGCCGAGCATCCCGCCCCCGACCCCGAGACGCTCCCTGAGCCCGATCCGCTGACTATCGAGCGCGCGTATCATGATTTCTTCATCGAGACCCGCACGGAGATGTTCATCGGCCAAGGGCACCTGCTGTCCCGTCTGCACGAGTATGCCTCCGGGAATGTGCCTGGTCCGATGCTCGTCACCGGCACGCCCGGTTGCGGCAAGTCGGCGCTGCTGGCCCGGTTCGTCAGCCAGTTCCGCCGGTGGAGACCCAAGGCAATCATCCTCTACCACTTCGTGGGCGCATCACCCAGCTCCACGGACCTCAAGCAGATGCTGCGGCGGCGGTGCGAGGAAATCCTCCGAGAGGTTTTGTCGTCGCAGATGGAATCGCGGTTGGCGGAGGTATCGGGCCAGAGCGACGAGGCGGGATGGCAGCGCGCGGCCATCGAGCAGGAGTACGAAATCCCCGACGAGTATGCGGAACTTCGAAAGAAGTTCAAGGAGTTCTGCGGGCGAGCGGCCGAAGAGTCCCGCGTGGTGCTCTTGTTCGACGCCCTGAACCAATTGGACGAGACGGACCTGAAGTGGCTGCCGGTCCCGTTGCCTCCCGGGTTGCGAATGATTTTGAGCAGCGTCGAAGGCGACACGTTGGCCGCGGCAAAGCAGATGTATCCGCATCGACAGGATATGATCGTCACGTCGCTGCGGCTGGTCGACCAGGGATTCATCATTGCCCGCCAGTTGCAGCGGGCCCGCAAGAGGCTGACCACGGCGCGCAAGTACCGGCAGTGGCGGGCCGGCAGGCTGACGCGGACCGAGCAGATCCCCGCCGAGGCAGACCGTAGCCAGCTTCGCTACATCCTCACGGGCGTCTACAGCCGCCAGGAACAGCCCACGCCAGAGCAGACCGTCCAGCGAGAGACGGCCAACCCGCTCTATCTGAAGCTGGTGGCGGAAGAACTGCGCATGTTCGGCGATTACGACCGGTTGGGGGAATTCATCGCCCGGTTGCCGACGGATGTGCCGGGGATGTTCCACATGGTATTGGACCGGTTGGACAAGGACTGTGGAAGGGACCTGGTCCAGCATGCCTTGTCCTTGGTGGCCACGGGCCGGCATGGACTGTTGGAAGGAGAGTTGTTGGAACTGTTGGCGCGGCGTGGGGAATCGCGTTTTCCCATGGCCCTCTGGTCGCGACTGTACCGAACCCTGGCGTTCTACATGAAGCCCCGGGCCTCCGTGGCCGGGGGCGAGGAAGGCCTCATCGACTTCTTCCACCGGCAGCTTGCCAAGGTCGTCCGCGATCGCTACGTCGCGACCGGCGGCCTCCTGCGGACCCGTCATGCGGAATTGGCCGATTATTTCTATGCGATCCACCACAAGAACGACGCACCGACCGGTAGCGGCCTGTCGCGAGCTGCCACGGAAATGGTGTATCACTCGGCTGCCGTCGACCGGGGCAAACGTCTCGCTCAACTCGTCCTTGAATCGCCCCAGTGGCACGCGCCGATAAGTTCGGCACTCTTGCACTTCGCCTCGATCCCGAGATGGCCGGCGGGCTTTCATCGCACGCTGTCCAAGCAGCCGGCACTGAAGGCCCTCCAGTTCTGGACCTCGGTTTATGCGCAAGCGAGGGACGACGCCGACGTGCAGGATGTCAATGAAGAGGTCAGCCGCCGGACCGTGAGCTTCGCCATGCAGGGGGTGCCCGCCGTGGGCAGGACGATGTGGCTCATGATGTTTCATGGACTCGTGCGGAATAGCGCATCGGACTTGGCCAACGTGATGCTCGAACCGCTCCCCGCGGATTCCGGTTTGAGCCTCCAGCAGGATTTTGACCAAATGCTCCGCGATGTTTTGGATCCCACGCGCGCAGCGCGGTCGGTCGCGACCGTCCAGGGTGAAAAACATCCGCTCCTGTATCGAATCCGGCAACGGCGACGCTGGTGGGCCCCGAAGCGTTCCTATCTTTCGCTCATAATGGACCACCCCCCAAGCATCGATGGGCTGATGTTTTTCTACGATGTAACGCAGCCCGCCGAACCACAGATCCGGGCACTGCAGAAAATCGCGGCCGATTATCGATCGCGGGCGAAACGGGCAACGAGCAAGTCGCTCAAGCTTCCCGTCGCGGTCTGCCTCACGAAGATCGATCTGCTCGTCGATAGACACTCCGGCCGGCCGGGGATCGAGTGGTTCTACCATGCCCTCAGCACGATCGATTGGGACACCGATGCGGGATCGCGTCGCCGCATTGAGGCGAGGTCGGCGGCTGCTCTCTCATGCATCACGCTTCTTGAACCGTCGCTGGATCGAGTTCTGAAGTCGCTATTTGGGGAAGTTTACAGGTACTTCCCGATCAGTGCCCTAGGTCTTGAACGCCAGAGCGATTCAAGGGAGGAGAGGTTTCCCGCACACTTCCAACCCTACGGGGTCATGGAACCTCTGCTCTGGCTCCTTGACCTGCTCAGGTACCGGACCTTGACTTGACGCGGCGCTGTTTGGGCGACCGGCGAGAGCCATCGAGAATGTCCAAGACTTCCTGCTCAATCTGCCGATCCGGCAACACGTCGCTCCACTGTGCTTCCTCGCGTTGCCGGACGAGAAATCTGAGATATTGCAGCAACTCGCGCTGTACCGGTTCGGGTTGGCGTTTGACTTCTTCGATCAACAATTCTTGAGTGTTCATACCGCCTTTCCGGCCCACCCTATGCTACTCCGGCAAGATCGCGTCTCTCTGCCTTCCCTGCGGCGGTTTCCCGCCGTCCGCCCCGCCACAGAGGCCCCGCTTCATTTCGGGGCTATCAAACTCACTCATTTGCCGGCCCCACGTCGCCGGGCGCCAATAGTCCGCTGGTCCGTCGCTACGTATGAAAGTCGGAATCGTTCTCCGTAAGCCAGGTTTCCGATGCCCTAGTCCGCCGATTCTGCCGGCCGAACCTGCTTGCGCGAATGGTCCAGGCGCGCCGCATCAGTCGTATCGACTCTTCCAAGTGGCCCAGCGCCATTTCCACCATCACCAAGGCACTGCAGTCGCGGGCCACCGTGGGATGGTCCTCGCCGAATGCGCTCTCGTCGATGGAAAGTGCCGTTAGGAGCAGCTCGCGTGCTTCCGCCAGATTCCCGCAGTGGCGCTCGACGGATGCCATTCCCGCATAACTGCTGGCGATCGAGGGATGGCCCGGCTCGAACGCTTTCTTGCGGATCGCCAGCGCCTGCTCGTGGAGTTCCCTCGCGCGTGCCGGATTGCCGAGGTCGAGCTCCGTGGTGGCCAGCGCGGTGAAACTGCTCGCCAGGACGGGATGATCGGCGTCGAAGACTTTTTGCCGTATTGCCAGGGCCTGCTCGTGGAGTGCCCTCGCTTCGGACCGGTTGCCCCGCTCCCATTCCGCCGCCGCCAGGCCGGAGTAGCTGTTTGCCAGGGACGGATGGTCCGGTTCGTAGACGGTCTTCCGGATCGCCAATGCCTGCTGGTCGAGCTGGAACGCCTTGGAAAGGTTTCCGAGCTCCCGCTCCAGCGACGCCAGGCCGGCGTAGCTGCCGGCCAGGGTCGGATGGTCTTCCGCGAATGCTTTCTTGCGGATCGCCAGGGCCCGCTCGTGCAGTTCGCGGGCCGTGGCGTAGTTCGCCATCGTCTGTTCGAGAGACGCCAGTCCGGCATAGGCGCCGGCCAATACCGGGTGGTCGGCCTGGTATGCCTTTTCTCGGATAGAACGGGCCAGCTCGAGCAGTCCCCTCGCGGCCGCGAAGTGGGCCAGCTCCTTCTCGAGTGAGCCGAGGCTCGCGTAGCTGGCGGCCAGGGTTGGATGGTCTTCGGCGAGTGTCTTCTTCCGGATCGCCAGCGCCCGCTCGTGCCATGCCCGCGAAGCCGCGTAATGGGCCAGCTCTTGTTCCAGCGAGGCCAGGCTGGCGTAGTTCCCGGCCAGACTGGGGTGGTCGGCCGGGTAGGCTTTTTCCCGGATCGCCAGGGCCCGCTGGAGCAGCTCGCGGGCGGCGGCAAAGTGGGCCAGGTCCTGTTCCACTGCCGCCAGCTCGGCGTAGCTGCCGGCCAGGACGCGGTGGTCCGGCTCGAACGCACTCTCGCGAATGACGACGGCCCGCTGGAACAAGCCCCGCGCCGACGAAAAATGCGCCAGGTCCTTCTCCACGGCCGCCATCGCGGCGTAGCTGTTGGCCAGGGCGGGATGGTTCGCATCGTAGACCTTTTCCTTGATCACGAGCGACCGCCGGCACAAGTCCAGCGCTGCGGGCAGGTTGCCAAGGCTACGTTCCACCGATGCCAGATCGGAATAACTGCTGGCCAGCGTGGGATGGTCCGGCGCGTACTCCTTTTCCTTGACGGCAATGGCCTTCCGGTGCAGCTCGGCGGCGGCTTCAAAGTCGGCCAAATAGCCCTCGATGATCGCCAGGTTGGAGTAGCCCGTGGCCAGTGCGCGGAGATCCGGCTGCTCGGCATTTTCCCAGATCGCCACGGCGCGCCGGGCCAGATCGCGGGCCGACTGGTACTCACCGAGCGACCGTTCCACGGCCGCGAGGTTCGAATAGCCGTGGGCCAGGGTAGGATGATGGGGCGAAAGTGTCTTTTCCCAGAG
The DNA here is from genome assembly GCA_013360685.1 of Pirellulales bacterium. Lineage (GTDB taxonomy): Bacteria > Planctomycetota > Planctomycetia > Pirellulales > Thermoguttaceae > JABWBD01. The sequence continues at coordinate 16,400 of JABWBD010000087.1, read as the reverse complement.
GGCGACGGCACGCTGAAGCAAGGTGCGAGCCGCTTCGAGTCCGCCCAACGCACGCTCCACCATCGCCAGGTTCGAATAGCTGGTGGCCAGTTGCGGGTGATCGGCGCCGTACTTCTTTTCCCGGATAGCCACCGTCTGCCGCAGCAGGCCGCGGGCCTCGAGAAACCGGCCGAGCTGGCGGAGCGGCTCGGTGAGCTGGCTTCCGAGCCAGGCGCCGAACGGATCGCCGGCGTTGATCAGGAGGTACGCGCAGCTTACCAGCGGCGAGACCTCCCAGCGGGCTTCTCGATCCACCCACGTGTTCCACAGCAACTTGGCCCGTTGGCGGACGTGCTGCTGGATTTGCCGCTTTCGCTCCGCCTGGCGTTCTCCCATGCGCCGGGCGACGACCTCTTGAACCAGTCGGTGCATCCGGCAGACTTGCCCGCTTTCCGTGGGCGTGAGCATCCGCAGTCCGGTGAGCCGCCGCGTGATCCGCCGCCAGGGATTGGGATGGCCCGGGCGGGGATCGCGGCTGAGTTCCGGAAACTCCTGGCCAGCGAGCTGTTGCAGCCACGGCATCGCGATACTGTCGGGCGGCAAGAGCGACGCCGTTTCCACCACCGACAACTCCTCCGCCGACAATGCCGCCAGGGTGGGCTCCAGCAGGCTGCCGACCAGCGTCTCCGAGTGGCGGCTGAGTTGCACCAGTTCGTCGCTTCCGGCGCCGTCCACGGCGTCCAACCCCTCCTCTTCCAGCCGGACCAGGTAGTCCTGGTACGACACGTCGGGGTTCTGCCAGAGAAAGACGGCGACCACTTCCACCGCCAGGCAGTGGCCGTCGAGCCGGCGGACGATCCGCAGAGCCGCTTTCCACTCCTCTTCCCGGTCATTCTTGGAGAACGGCCGGTGTTTCTCCAGCAGCCGGATGGCATCGGCTTCCGAGAGCGCGTCGAGCGAGAGGCATTCCGTCCCCGGCAGGCTGTCGGGGCTCAGCCGCGTCGTCGCCAGGACGTGCACCTTTGCGCGGTCGGGCAGGTAGCGGGCACATTTCTGCGGCGCCAGCAATCGTGGATCATCCACATTGTCCAGCACGAGCAGTGTCCGGCGGTGGGAATTGAGCGCCGATTTGACGCGGACGGCCGCCGCCTCCAGGTCACGCTGTTCGGCTTCGGAGAGCTCGATTCCGAGTTGCGGGACGAGCTTGAGGAGCGATTCCCTCAGGTCCGCGTCGCCCTCGCAGGGAACCAGAAAGCGGCCGTCGGGGTAGTCGTCGGCATAGGCGTGGGCGTACTCGAACGCCAGCGCGCTTTTTCCGATCCCACCAATGCCGTGCAGGGCCGCGATCGCCCCGACTCGGCCCAGAGCCAGCGCCTCTCTCAATTGCCGCAACTCATCCGTCCTGCCGACGAAGTTCGGATTGTGATCGGGGACGGTTGTGGGCGAGGCCTTGACGCGCCCCAGTCGGTCCAGACGTTCGCCGATTTGCTGGTCCAACAACTCCAATCGATGGCGCACGTCCTCGCGTTGAAGGACCTCGGGGCCTTCCAACCACCATTTGCGGACATCGACGTATTGTCGGCGTTTGAGGTTCCGCATCCATTCGTTGAGGGCTTCGTCCGCGCGGTCCTCGAAATCCGTGTGCGTTGCGATATAGATGGGGGCGATGGCCTCGCCCGGCATCGCCTGGCTCAACTCGTGCTCGAGATAGATCTCCCATTCCTTGCGGCAATACTCGCTCTGGAAGTAAGCGGGCGACAAGGCCGCCAGCATGATCTTCGAGTCTCGCAGGCCGCGCAGGATGCGGTGCTCCCAGTCGCTCATCGAGGCAATGTCGGTCTGATCGAAGAAGATCCGCAAGGGGGTGGAAGTGAACTTGCCGTGCTCGGCCCGAATCGCCTCAATCAGGGCGGTCAACCAGCCGTTGCCGTTGTCGGCATGCGCGTAGCTGATGAACAGATCGAATTCGGCATTGCTCGACGTCGGCATGCGGACTCGCCTTGGCGAGGGGGCTTCCTGACCGACAAACACGAGATCGGACTGGCCCCCTGTTCCCGTACATTAGGGCGGTCCGGCAGAATTGTCAACGGCGGGGTGGGGGGCTTCCGCAACGAAAATCCCTGCACCGTTTGCTCGGCCGACTTCCAGATCCCGATCGCCAATCCCGCTTTACGCCCCAAGCAGGTTCTGTGGGGAGGGGAATCACCCGGGTCGCGTGCAGGAATCGGATCGACCGGCAAATATTGCCAAAGTAGAGGAACCGGACCTGCCGATGAATGAGTGCGTCGGCAGCACACGGCACTGCCGAAAACGGAAATCAAATCCTTCGGCGAGCAACCTCACCAGGGTCAGCAAGCTTTCGCCCGCACCAGCAGCGAGCCACCGATCCAAGTAGCATGTTCCCAGGGGGGGAAACAGTCCGGTGCCGGCCCACCGCCGTGGGCCGCCCGGACTGTGGTTTTTCTTGCGGTTCCTCGCGCCGCATCGCTCTGTGCTTCTTGCAGGACGGGCTTACCTGCCCGTCTGCGACGGCTTCGACAGGCCGTCCTCCAGCCCGCCAGGTAGTATGCCGCGCACTTACCAGCTACCAGCCGTAGCTGCCGAACCAGTACATGCCCGGGCCGTAGTAGAACGACCTCGCGTACGGTTGATAGCCGTAGTAGCGCGCCGCGTAAGGCGTGCAGCAACCGTACGTGTGGGCCGGAACGGCCACCGGCGAATACGCTCGATACGGCGCGTAATAGCCGCCGTAGTAGCCTCCGTGGTACGACACACGTGGGCCGAAGCACCCGCAGTGGCGCCCCCACGTTGCTTCAGCGTTCTGCGGCATCAGAAACGCCAGTCCGACCGCCAGCACCGTAGCAAACAGCAACCATCGGACCCATCGGTTCATCACTCACCTCCTTTTCAGACAAAAACAGGAACAAAGTGTTTGTCCCCCGACCACTCCGTCACCCCAGTCCCCCATCATCTCCGTCCCCTTCCTCCCGCCGCCCGCCGCGCCGGTACGTGGCAAAGCAACGCGGCGTCTCCCAAAGCCGGACTTCGACAACGGGAAAACCCTGGCTGGCCGTATAGTCGAAAATCAGCCGGGCGATGTTCTCCGCCGTCGGGTTGGTGTCGATCAGGTAGAGCGGTTCGCCCATCTCCCGCAGCGCCGGCACCGCGGGATCGTCGCGGTGCAGGATCATTCGGTGGTCAAGCGACTCTTCGATCCAGCGGCTGATGACGCGCTTGATGTCCGAAAAGTCGAGCACCATCCCGCGCGCGTCGAGATCCGCCGATTCGATCGTGATCAGCGCCTTGCCGTTGTGACCGTGAAGGTAGCGGCACTTGCCCTCGTAGTTCAAGAGGCGGTGGCCGTAGCAGAAATCAATCTCGCGCGTGACTCGAAACATCGCGGTCCCAAGTGAAAGTAGATTCCTTAATTCGCCACCGGTGTGAAAGGGGCGTAGCGCGTCGGATCTTCCCGTCCCGCCAGGCGGAATGCCTCCATGCGCTCTCCGCACTTGTTGCAGCGGCCGCAGTGCAGTCCGTCCGCCGGCGAGATGCACGAAAAGGTCGCCTCCAACGGCATGCCCCAACCAAGGGCCATTACCTGCTCTTTGCCGAGATGGGCGAACGGGCGGACGATCCGGACCCGCCGCCCAGCGCCGCAGTTCAACGCCGACTCGAAATAGAAGAAGAACTCGTCGCCTGCGTCGGCAAAGGGATTCGATCCCAAGACACCCAGCGCCAATTGCTCGATACCGTGCAACTGGCACCACACGGCCGCCTTGATTGCTAACAAAGCATTGCGGCCAGGCAAGTACACCGCATCGTCGCTGCTGGCAACGTCCGGCACGCCCTCGCCCGTCACACTCCAGTGGCCCTCGTAGAGGTCCGCCAGCGGCAACTCCAGTTCGACAAGTTCCTCCAGCCGAGGCGATGCGAGAGCGGCGCAGAACTTCCGGACCGTACGAAGCTCCTCTCGCTGCCAAGCCACCTCGGTGCGGACATAGAACGGCTGGACCCGGCGCCCCTGTCGAAGCAGATAGCCCAGGAGAATGCTGCTGTCCAGACCGCCGCTGAGGAGCAATCCAACCGGCGCGGGTGTCGTCAACAAAGCCATTCCGGACCTCAACACTGCACTTCCCAATCGCGGCCGACTTCGCGAGGGTTTCTCGTTCACGACCATTCTATGTGGGGAAACGGGAGCGGGAAAGCCACGTCCTCACGCGGAAGCGGAGAGGCCCAGGGATGCCAACAAGGGCAAGCAAGCGGGGCGTCGTACCAATCCCTCCACCCTCCGGTCGCAATCCGCCTTGAGAGGGGTGGTAAGGATTTGACGGGAACAGCAGCGGCTGAGAGAATCATTGCTATGGCCCGTTCCGAAAAAATCGCATTGTGCGGTGCAAAGGGTCGTTCTGAGCGCAGCGAAGAATCTCCCCCGTTTTCCGAGGTCCTTCGCTGCGCTCAGGATGACAGCGCGCAGACGTCATGTGGCAATTCTTTGGGAACGGGCCACACTCGGCCGTGTCTTTTTGCTTGGAATTTGCATTTGGAATGCCGATGGAGCCGAATACTCTTTCCGTTTTTGACCTGAGTCCGCCGGAGAAGCTCCAGTTGGTGGAGGATCTCTGGGATGATCTGGCGGCCAATCCCTCGGATGTTCCCGTCCACGATTGGCAAAAAGAGGAGCTGGCCCGCCGAAAAGCGAACCTCACCAGCGCTCCGAGTTCCGGACTCTCCTGGGACGAGGTCAAACGCAGGATTCGAAGCCAGTATGGCCGCTGAGCTGATTGTCGCGCCGGAAGCGGGGCAGGATATCGCGGACGCGTATGCTTGGTACGAGCGGCAGCGTTCCGGTTTGGGCGAGGAATTCTTCAGTTGTGTCGACGCTTGCATCCAACGGATTTGTCGCACGCCTGAAATGCATGCCAAGGTCCACGAAGCGTATCGCCGAGCCCTGGTCAGGCGGTTTCCATACGCAGTATTCTACGAGTATTCCGACGGCACGGTGACCGTGTACTGCGTGTTCCACACGTCGCGCGAACCGGAAAAGTGGCGTCAGCGGTTGCCGTGACTTCAGCAGCGGAGCAGTGCGACGCACCTGGTTATCCCTCGGCGAGCAACTCCGTTTTTCCCGCCTCGACGATCCGGTCGACCTCTCGCAAGAAATCCTCCGGCTGTTCCGGATCCTTCTGCCGGGCGACGATCGCCCGCCAGTCGGCGTCGGCTTTGCGCAACACGTTCCGGTCTTCGTCGGCCGCGTGCAGGATGTTGGAACGGCGGTAGGTGCGGTCAAAGTACCTGGCGTCCCAAAGGTTCTCGCGGAAATGCGCGGCCGTGTGCTCGGTCTGAAGGTAGGACGTTTTCTCGCAGAACTCCATCTCTCGGATCAAGTCCAGGCAAAGTGCCTCCTCGTCGATCACGGTCCCCTGGCTGAATCGGTACATGGCCCGGTTCAGGTCGAGATCGAGCATCGCCTGGGCCGGCGAAAAGACCGCGCCATTGTCGAGCAGTCCCAGGGGTAACGAGTGGCTCACGGTGCAGCCGAAGGCCATCTGCCGGAATGCCTTCATCCAGGCAGCCTGAATGCCCGGCGCCTTCGCCTCCACATAGGCCGGCTCGACGTTGAGCACCAGTCCGTACCGGCTGCGGAACAACTGGTGCAGGATCACGTCGGTAAGAACGGCGGCAGGCGTGGCGTAGCAGACCTGGGTCGTCCGCATGTCCATCTCGCCGGAAATTGCCGTCGCAAAGTAGAAAACTTCCGGATCGATCAGCGTGCAGGCCGTCATGCAGCCGAGGATCTCGGCCGTCGCCACCACGGCCGCTGCGGCGGGAGCGACCGGGGCCGTGCCGCCCAGGATCGGCATGGGGGCGAAATTCACGGGAAACCGGCAGGCCAGGGCCTCGCGCAACACGTCGCACGAGCGGGTGTCGATCTTCAGCGGCGACGTCGTGCAGTAGGCATGCACAAAAATCGGCGGCTGCGTGCGGCGAAGCCGCTCGTCATCGCCCGTTGCCAGCGCGGAAAGCTCCGCCAGGTACTTGACTTCCGCGGCGCGGCTGGTGCCCACCCAGCCCGGCTTGGTGCAGTGGCGCAGCAGGAGTCGCGACGATTCGAGGATCTCGACCCGCGGATCCGTGTCGCCGCAAATCAGCGGTGCGCACACGGCCCGGACGCACGGCAAACCTTCGCCCAATCGGATCATCTCGATCTGGTCCTGCACCGTCGGTCTGCGGAACTCGCCGCTGGGATAGTCGTAAATATGCGGTGTGGCAAAGCCGTAGTCGCAGACGAATGATTCCGGAATGGCGACATCCTCCGCGGGGAGATCCCGGCAGAACGGGTACCAGAGCGAAGATCGCACCATGCGGTACCGGCCGCGCTGTGCGACAACTTGCCGTTCGACCAGGTCTGGCTTGAACCACGCGCGCCGCGCAGCGAAATCCACGCGGCAGCCTGCATCGGCCAGCGCGCGGAGCAGGAATTCCCCCTGGATCTGCAAGCCGGTCTGCTCCAGCACCGTCATCGCTCCGCAGTGCAAGAGTTCCATCTGCTGTGGATCGATTGCCTTGAGAAGTCCCCGGAGCATGGCTATTCTCTCCGCGATGAAGACGGGACCACGAACGCCTCGTCCAGACTATCTCTTGACCCGATCAACGACAAGCATCCTCGGAGAAATGCTTACGGCGATCAGGCAGGGACCGCGGCAAAAGGTCGCGCCCATCGGCGAAGGTCAACTCGTTTGTGGCTGCGGAGTCGCATCGGCTCTTTGCAGCTCGCGCCAGAGCTCGCGAAGCGGCGAGACACGGCCGCGTGGAAGCGTCCCCGGAGCGTACGCCGCCTGGCTGTAGAGCTCGGCCAGCCTCCGAGCATGCAGATCCAGTTGGGGGGCTTGTGCAGCAATCGCGCGGGCGAATTCGTGGGGCGTCTGGTCGGGCTGGCGAGGAAAACCGTGATCGCGTGCCCATGCTTCCACGGCCTCGAATGTGTAGCGAACCAATTCGTCGGGCGGGATGCGGGGAGATCCGGCGGTGGCGAAAGGATCGCTATAGTCGGCAAAGCGGCGCGGTGGAGGTCCTTTGGCCACGGGTTCCGGTTCGGCAAGTTTCTCTTCCGGTTTTGCCCCGCCGAACAACCGGTTCCAGAGATCTCGCAATGCTTGGAGCATTCCGCCGATCGCGGCAAAGACGGTCTGCCGGTTCCGCCATGCCCAGACCAGGGCGACTGCGGCCAGCACCGCGTAGAGCAGCCAGCGGAAGAGGGTCACCCACCATCCGCTGCCGAGTTCAATCCGCGGCAGCAAGGACCGCGACTGGCGCGGTGCGCTCTGGGTTTGGGAATTCTCCTCGGGTTGCTCTTGCTGAGGCGAGTCCTGGTCCGACTGGTCAGGCTGCCTGTCCTTTTCCTCCGACCGGTCTTCCGCGAGTTGCCGGGGCTGCTCCTGAGACCGTTGGCCGTCTTGCTGTGAAGTCTTGTGGTCGTCCGGTTTGGAACCGGTCGGTTCTTGCTTTTCCCGGCGGGCATTGCCGGGGTTCTGACCTGATTCCGCCTTCGGATCGGATTCCGCCTTCTGCCCCGATTCGGGCCGCGGTTTCGAGTCGGATTGCTTCCCGGCGTCGGATTGCTGCGATTGGCTGCGGCGTTCGCCCTGCTGTTGTTGACCCTGGTCCGAAACTTGCCGCTCGCTCTGGGTTTCCTCCGGCCTCTCATTCGGCCTCCGGCTTTGGCCTTGATGTTGACCGTCGGGTTGTTGTGATTGAGATGGCTCGCGGTTCTGTTTTTCCGAGGCTTGGCTTTGCTCGCCGGATGGCTTGCCGGCGCTCGATTGCGACGGTTGCGGACGACCGGATTGGCCTGTCTTCTGGCTCTCGCCTTGCTCGTCCGACCTGCCTTGCCCGGACTGGGCCGGCTTCTCTTCGCCCTTGGCGCCGCCCGAAGCGCCCTCGCCTTTGCCGCCCTCGTTGCCGATCATGGCGTGATCGGAAGCTTCCCGCTCGGGCGAATCGAACACGAGACGGATATTCGAGCTGTCGTAATCGGCGCTGGGCCGCGGCAGCAGTGCGGCCAGCAGGACCAAGGCCGCGACCATGGTGCAGCCGAGCGCGATCCAGGACCGGGCCATTGCGGGCGGCATCTGCAGTTGTCGCTGGCGGAGATACCGGCGGAGGCCGAGAAAACTGGTCATGAGCAAGAGGGCCAGACCGCAGGCGACATAGAGGAAAAGCAGATGAAAGGCATACCGCCGCGGCTCGGGATTGCTCCTGGGGAGAAACAGCTCGCCGACGGCAAACAACGGCAGCGCGGCCAGCGAAAAATAAACAATCCAGACGCCAGGGGCATGGGGACCTTTGCTGGAAAACCGTTCGCGGATGCGATGCCAAAGGCCGAGAGACGAGGCGGGGCGGCGCTCGGGCTCACGCCCAGGGATCGCCTCGGGGCTCAGCGCTCCGGCCGAGGTTTCCGGTGCCTCTTCCAGGCCGGCGGATTGCAGGAGTCCTTCGCCCGAGGCATCCTCCGTCTCATCGATGAGCGTGCAGTCCCAAGTCAGCTTATGCGCGCTCCACCAGATCAGGGCCATCAGGCCGATGTTGATGAAGAAGCCGTGGTCGACGAACTTCAAGAGGGCCAACGCGGTGACAATCGCCAGCGGGGTGCCGTACATCGTCGCGTGTTCCGATCCGAATTCAATCGAGAGCCTCGCGACAAGGACGATCGCCATTACAAACAGGGCGAGGATGAAATGGAGCCGCTCCCCGTACTGGCCCTGGTAAAACAGCTCCATGAGAAAGAAGACCAGACTGCCGACCATTCCCATGATCAGCACCGGACTGATGGCGATGCCGACATAGTCAGCCAGCGTTTTATCAAGCCGCGCCATACCATGAACTCCGCTCGCACGTTTTCGGCAGTCCGGAGGACCTCTCAGCCGGATTCAAGTATACCGCAACCGAGGGAAAAGGGCTCGTTTCACGCAGGCCAGCTTTGGAGCTCGGCAAGCACCTGGTGTCGGATCGAGGCAGCAGGCACACTCCACCGTGCCGTAGCAGACGGCACGGGCAAGCCTGGGTGACAAATCGCGTATCGTGCCCGGCGGTTATACGGTAACTCAATGGAGGGGTATTGGCCCATTCGTCTTGGGTAGTACAAGAGATCCGCGTGAGCATGTTGGGCCGGCGGATGTAGAATTGCAGCAGTTGCTGCCGGGTGACGGGTCAGAGCGCGCTGCTGCCGGATTCGGCTGATTTGGAGACAGTTTCTTGCTTTACCCAAATTGCCTAATTATGATCGTAGTAAGACTTCATGTCGGCCGAGGCAGCGGCCGCGGCACGACTTGTCGCTCACCCAGTCCAATCCGCGCTCCCATTGCCCCTACTGCCCTCTTGCAGTGGGAGCGCCTCGGAGACATTTCTCGCAGTCGGGAAGGAGAGGTTATCCAATGCGGTGGCAAGTAGTCGGTTGCCGGATGGTTGTGTTGCTGGTCCTCTTGGGACTTGTGCTGCAGGCAGCGTACTATTTCAACCTGATGCCGCTGGCGGTAGCCCAGCAAGGCGGCGGCAACAACAACAACAACCAGAATAACCAGAACAACACGTCCGTGGCGGGCGTGACGGTTGATGCCCAAGGCGTGCTGCGCCGGCAGACGTTCGTGGATCCGGGCGGGCGCCTGCGGTTGGAGCGGATGGCGGCGGCCCGGGCCGCGCTGAGCCCCGACGTGCTGGCGCCGAGCAAACTCCGCAAGGTTTCTCTCAACAAGCTGGAGCAGGCGATTCAGGCCGCCAACGGCGTATTGACCGAGGAGATGCGGCACCTGGCCGGCTTGCAGCGGGTCCGCTATGTCTTTTGCTATCCCGAGAGCAAAGACATTGTGATCGCCGGGCCGGCTGAGGGTTGGCTGACCGATCCGAGCGGGCGCGTGGTGGGAATGAACAACGGCCGTCCGGTCGTCCAGTTGCAGGACCTGGTGGTGGCCCTCCGCGCGTTCCCGCCCAACGGTGAGGCGACGTCGCTGATCGGCTGCTCCATCGATCCGACCCAGGAAGGTTTGCAGGCGATGCAGGGATTTCTCGCCGGCGTCGGCTCGTATGCCACTCCGGCCCAGACCCAGTACATCGTCACCGGACTTCAGAGCAGTCTGGGCATGCAGACGGTTTCGGTCAACGGTGTCTCCCCCTCCACGCGTTTCGCCCAGGTCATGGTTGAGGCGGACTATCGGATGAAGTTGATCGGCATCGGCCTGGAGAGCCCGCCGGTGCGGCTGGTCAGCTTCATCGAAAAGGCCGATCCGGCCCAGGTTTCGCGCAACGCACTGTTCCGCTGGTTTTTCACGCCCGACTACCAGTGTGTCCGCGTGACCGAGGACGGCTTGGGAATGGAATTGGTGGGCGACGGGGTGAAACTCGTCGGCGAGGACGAGATGGTCACCGGCGAGGGCGATCGGCGGATTGCGGCGCGGGGCAACCGCGCCAGCCAGGTGTTTGTCTCGAGTTTCACCAAGAAGTATTCGGAACTGGCCGATCGGTCGCCCGTCTATGCGGAGTTGCGGAACCTGATCGACCTGGCGATCGCGGCGGCCTACATCCAGCACGAGGACCTTTATGCCAAGACGGGCTGGAGCATGGAATTCTTCGGCGACGAGAAGTCGTTCGCCGTCGAGCTCTACCATGCTCCCAAGCAGGTGGCCTCGACCGTGGCCGCCATCTGGAAAGGCAACCGGCTGATGACGCCCATCGGCGGCGGCGTCCACATCGACGCCACGCAGGCCATCGATTCCGAGAATCTTCTGAAGGATGAGAACGGCGACGTTGCCAAGCTGCGCGGCCAGACCTCAGTCGAGCTTGCGAAGGGCCAGTGGTGGTGGGACTGAGTGTCCATGTCAAACCAGACTGACCAGCCCCGCAGCCACCTTTCCGCGAGCAGACGATCGGATGGCGCCGCGAGGCGGCTTTACCTGCTGGTGACGGCCTTTGTGGCCGGCGCGGCGGTGATGACGATCGAACTGGCGGGCAACCGCATTCTCGCTCCCTGGTTCGGGAACTCCCTGTATACGTGGACCGGATTGATCGGAGTGATCCTGGTCAGCATCAGTCTGGGGTACTACCTGGGCGGATGGCTCGCGGATCGGCGGCCGGACTATGTTGTGCTTGCCCATCTCCTGGCCGTGTCGGCCCTGCTCACCCTCCTGGTCCCGATCCTTCAGTCGCTGCTGGAGGATCGCGTGGGACGGCTGGGAGTCGTGAGCGGACCGGTGCTGGCTTCGCTGCTGCTGTTTGCCCTGCCGGGCTGCCTGCTGGCGACCGTTTCTCCGTTCGCGATCCGCTTGACCAGCCTGCTTTGGGACGACCGGAACATCGGCATTTCGGCCGGATCGGTGGGGATGGTTTCCACGTTGGGGAGCGTATTGGGCACTTTTGGATCCGGGTTCGTCTTCATTCCCCACTTGCGTCTTCGGACCATTTTTCTGGCGACGGGCATCGCCGTAGCGGTGCTGGCGATAGTCGCCTATGGCTTGTTCGGCGCCAGTCTCCGGAGACGCAGGCTGACCACGCTTGCGTGGGCGCTGCTTTTGGGCGCCGCTGCCGGCGCGCTGGCTTTCACCGGCGGCAGCTTGCCGGAATCGGTCGTTTTCGAGCAAACGACGTTCTACCACCGCATCCGCATCACGGAGAAGCCGACGCCGGATGGCGACCGGCTTCGCAATCTGACGCTGGACACCACCTCCGAAGGCAGCCAGTATGTCGGTTCCCGGAAGCTGCCGATGCACTATCAGGAGTTCTGGGAACTGGCGCGGATCTACTGCCCGCAACTCAAGCGGGCGGCCTTCCTGGGAGGCGGCGGGTTTGCCATGCCGGAGGCCCTGTTGGATGCATTTCCCGACGCGCACGCCGACGTGGTCGAGATCGATCCGGCCGTGATCGCCGCGGGCCGGAAGTTTTTCCGCGTCGACGAGTATCCGCGAATGACCCCGGTGGCGGACGACGCACGGCGGTTTCTCCGCCTGGCGGACACTCGCTATGATTTCATTTTCGCCGACGCCTATAACGGGATCCGCTCGATCCCAGCCCATCTGGTCACACGCGAGTTTTTCGAGCTGGTCAAGAGCCGGTTGGACGAGCGGGGAGTGCTGGTGATGAACATTATCAGCGCCGCGGAAGGGGAGAATTCGCTCCTGTTCCGCTCGGTCCTCAAGACGCTCGGAGCGGTTTTTCCGTATCGTGAAGCCTTCCTCGTTTCTCCGGGGTCGGGTAAAGCCACGGTCCAGAACATCTTCATCGTGGCAGCCGGGCACGACGTATCGCCGCAATCGATCACGCTGACCGGCGACTACGATCCGCAGCGGATCGACAGCCTCTTCTCGGGTTACCTCTTTCCGGACGAGTATCACACGGCCGGCGGCGTCGTCTTCACGGACGACTGCAACCCGGTGGAATACCTGGTTGCCCAAACGCTGCGGTCGCGATAGGACCGATATTGTCAGTGGGGGGGCCTGGTGCATTCCAACCCACGTATCCGGGCTCTGGCGCTGCAAATTGAAATGGAAGACGCCCGGATGCGAGCCGAGCTGAGGCTCCGCCGTGAGCTAAACGACCGATATCGTCAGTCGGTTGCGGCAGCGGCGTCGTGACGAATCCGAACCACGAGCGATCGTTGAAACTCGGGCAGCAGGATCTTCGATCCCGACGACTTGGCTGGAGCCCAGCGGTCCGCCCACGGATCGTAGACCTCCACGGTCGATTGGTCGAAAGCCGCGATCGAAAGCAGAGCGAAATCGAGTTCCACACCCTTGAGAGTTCGTGGCGGAGTGCCTTTTTCCAACTCGGTCCGCCAGTCATTCTCCCGGTCCCGGCACCACGCGAGGATCGTGCGTTTGCCGCGGAGGACGTAGACGCGTAGCTGAGGATTTTCTATGCGGATCCTTTGTGAAGTGTCAAAGCCGGGCGGTTCCTGACTGGTGGGGCCATCATGCCGTCGATTATGTTCGCCGGACAGCGGCGGCACAACGGCCGGAAGGAGATGGTCCTTGGTGATTCGTCAGTTGTCAAGGAGCATGGAGCGTGGAGTTTAGAGCATGGAGTACAGAGTAACGAGGATAGAGCAAGAGAGGGGGAGTGAGGCACACGATTGAAGCGGGCAGGCAGCGAACAGAAACTCTATGGCTTAAGTGCCTGATTGGCGTAGGGTGCGGCGGCGAAAAAATGGCGGCGGATACTGTACAAGTGTTTCCAATGTGTTAGAATGGGTGCGGCTTGGCCTGAAGGAAGCGCAATCAACCAGGAGCATCCATCATGTCGCAGGTTTGCAGCTTTCGTGAGGGTTCGGGTGTTCGGCGGGGAGAAGGGCCGAAGCGTGTTTCCGAGGTGGCGACCTATGCGAACGGCCGGCCGTACAGTCCGGCGCGGGGCCGCGATGCGTCGCGGCGGGCGGTGGAGGACTACCTTGCGGCCGAGATGGCCGTGATCGACTTGCCGCGTGAGCGGCCCACGGCGGCGGAGTTCGTGCGGAAGATCGTGCGGGAGTTGAAGATCCGCTGTTACAAGCAGAAGACGATCAAGTCGTATCGGCTGGCCCTTTCGGCCGTTTTGCGATGGTACGGCGGTCCGCCGCACGAGATTACCCGGGAGGACGTCCGCGACTTTTTGGAGTTGTTGGTCGACGGCGGCGCGGGATCGTCGACGATCAGCGGGCATCTTTCGGCGATCCGCACGGCGTTTGACAAGATGTGCGGCGCACGGATCACGCTGGGGCTGCTGACGCCGAGGCGTCCGCAGCGCTTGCCGATCGTGCTGAGCGAACCGGAGGTACTGCGGCTTTTGGACGCGGCGCCGAGCTTGCGCGACAAGCTGTTGCTGGGGCTGCTTTATGCCATCGGCGTGCGGGTGAGCGAGGTCGTGCGGCTGAAATGGCAGGATTTCGACTTTGACCGCCGCACGGTGTCGATCTGGCAGGGCAAGGGCCGCAAGGACCGGCAGGTGATGCTGCCGGAGAGTTTCAAGCCCTTGCTCATCGAACTCTCCAAGACGTTTAAGCCGGACGAGTACGTGTTTCCAGGGGATCGTCGCGGGCGGCACCTTTCGCCGCGGACCGCGCAGCGGATCATGGAGCGAGCGAGGCGGATCGCGGGCATCGGCAAGAAGGCCACCCCGCATTCGTTGCGGCACAGTTTTGCCACGCACTTGTTGGAGCACGGCACGGATATCCGCTTCATCCAAGAATTGCTGGGGCATAAGCGGCTGGACACGACGAAAATCTACACGCGGGTAGCGGTGTTCAGGCATCAGGAGATCCGCAGCCCGCTCGACGTATTGAGGGGGACCACGGCGGCTCCGCCGGCGAGGGCGTTGCCGGGGCCGCAGCCGCCATCCCGGCGGCCGGTGGGGCGGATGCAGATCGATCTGCAGCCGAGCAAGGCGGAGGCCGGCGCGGCGAATGTGACGCTCTCGATCCAAAACGAGGACCGCTTTGTCTTGCTGAAGGGAATCGTGGTGCGCGAGCCGCGGCCGGGCTGGGTGACGCTGGAGGTGCCACCGCTGGAAGCGTGGGAAAAGCCGCTTTGCGGACTGACCGCCGCGCAGCGCCAGCGAATCGAGTCGCCGGAGTTCTATGCTCTGGTGCAGGAGCACGTCACGCGGCGATATCTGGCGTGGAAGAAGTCGGCTGGCCCGTAGAGGGACCGCCGCGATTCCGCGCGACGTGAAAGACCCGAGTGGCTGAGGGCTGCTCGTGGTCCAAGCGCTGGTGGCCTGCGCCTCACTGGCGTTACGCCTCGCGAGGAGGCGATTCTTCTATTTGGTCCCATTGGATTCTCGTGGATTCTGGACTATCTCTTGTCCGAACGCGCCGGGCGTGGTAGATTACCAGTAGGAAGACACTGCCGGCACCCCGCCCGATCGGGTTGCCGTGCGCGGCATTTTCGCAATATGCGACACCTTGTACGCTAGAACAACCGTTGGGTAAGGCTCCAGGTATGCCGGCGGCAGCGACACTGCTGGGAAGCACGAGTATGCAAACCAGAGTGCAGTTCGGCATCAAGCAGCTCTTAATCGCCGTTGCCATCGTTGCTCTACTCCTTGGCTTGGCGCGCGGTCTCTGGGGTTGGATTGCTGGCCCGGTGGTTCCCAAGCCTCAATTGCAGCAACTGCGTCCAGGAATGATGAAGTCCGAGGTGAGGTCAATTCTGGGGAATCCCCAGATCATCGAGGATGATGATCGTACATGGGTGTACTTGCGGTGGGGAAATCCAGGTTGGGTCGAGGTGTACTTCGACGTGAATGGACGGTTTGACAGCGTGAACGATGAATCACCGTTTCCGTAATCTGCCACCCAACATCGAATGCCCGCTAAGTCGCCGCATCCATGCGGCGAACGCCTTCCGTGTGGTACCGGCCGGGGCGAGGTGGTAGAATTGACTTGAGATTAACGACCCTGCCCGTCGCCACGGCGGCGTCGGGCTTCCGTACCGTTGGGCCAGTAAAATGCAGAAGAGTTGGGCGAGTAAGGCGAGTACCGTACTCGCCATAGCGATTTCCAGCCTCCTGTGCATTTACGTGGGAGTCTACGCGTTTTTGTCGGCCAATGGGCGTTACGAGGCGGCCCTATTGGGCCTGGACCATGTCAAGTTGTATGGATGGGCGCCAGCCGGATTCCACGAGGGTGACCGGTGGAACGGTAGTAGGATGCAAGTCTTCCTTCCCTTATACGTCCTCGACAGACGCTACTGGCACCACGACTGCGGCGGTTGGAATCACGACTGCGTCGAGACGAACGGAGACGCCGGCAAAAACAAAAAGCAACTTTTCTCCCAACATCGCGAAAGCCGCTAAGCCCCGGCATCCGTGCCGGGGACGCCTTCGATGTGGTGCCTGCCGCGAAGGGGTGGTAGAATCATTAGCTGTTGTACCTTAAACCAACTGGCCGGCAACGGCGTCGGCTACGCGTTTCGTTGTTCGTTGACGTTTTGACCAGGACTCCAAGAACCGTGGAAACGAAAGGCGAGGCAAATTATGTCCATGCGCATTCGCACCGCGTTTCTTAGAGGCAGTTTGGAAAGGGGGACAGGCACCCTGCATCTTGTGGAAAGGCAAGGCTCGGTAGGCAACATTCGGGAGCCAGCCCCCCTTTCCAAACTGCCTCTAAGAGCGATCTATCTGTATCTTGCGACGGCGATGCCCTTGGCAGCCACTGCCCCTCTGGAAGCCGCCGCCACATCCAATTCGCCGGGCACGCGCCCGAACATCCTTCTGATCTTCACTGACGATCAGAGTCACCGCTCGGTGAGCTGCTACGAGGACGCGCACCCGTGGGTGCGGACCCCGAACATCGACCGCCTGGCGGCCGAGGGGGTGCGGTTCCAGTACGCTTACATCGGCACCTGGTGCATGCCCAGCCGGGCGCAACTCCTTACCGGGCGGCATCCCCATGGCATCCAAAG
>JABWBD010000086.1 GCA_013360685.1 Pirellulales bacterium | reverse complement strand
ATACGGCGTGTGGAAGCGGAGTGACGACGGCCGGACGGCGATGAACGGCCGGACGCTCGAAGAATGGGTCCGGCAGTACAACCGTACGGTCCGCGCGTTGGATGAAGGGGTCGGGCAGCTTCGCGCTGCCTTGGAGGAGACCGGCCAATTGGACAACACGCTGGTGGTCTACACTTCGGACCAGGGGTTCGCCTGGGGACAGCACGGCTTCGCCTGGAAATACGCTCCCTACGACGCCAACCTGCGGGCCCCGCTTGTGGTTCGTTTCCCAGGCAAGGCGGCCGCAGGCAAGGTGTGTCGCCGTCCGGTCGGCGGCGTCGACCTGGTGCCCACATTCTTTTCGATGGCCGGCATCCCCGTTGCGTGGCAAATGCACGGCCACGACCTGAGTCCACTCCTGGCGGACCCGGAGCTCGACTGGCCGCATCCGGTGCTTTTGGAACAGACCCGCTGGTTTTACGGTTCCGACACGGCCCAAATCCCGGCGCGCGCCGAAGCGCGGTGGAACGGGGTACCGTGGTACGTGTTTCTTCGCGAGGGACGATACAAATACATCCGCACGCTGGAAGAGAATGAGATTGAGGAGCTTTACGACCTGGAAGCAGACCCCGAGGAACTCAAGAACCTGGCCCTCGATCCGGCGCATCAGCCGCGGTTGGCCGAGTTCCGCGGCAAGCTGCTGGCGGAACTGCGGAGGACGGATGCACCTTTCGCCGAGGCGATGCCGGAGCCGCACGGCCTGCCGCGGTGAAGGGGCGGGAGGATGGGGTGATGGATGGACGAGTATCTTCGCTGAGCGAACGCCTGGGCCTTCGGCCCGCATGGCGTTCGGCCTGCGTGGCTGGCCGGCCTTGAACACCATCCGCCCATTCGGCCCGCAGATAGCTTGACTTCCCTCGGGCGCCGGCTCAGACTCATGGCAGATCGAGTTGACCACGAAAGAGGAGAACAAGATGACATCCTTCCATCGACGAGCTTTCTTGCGCAGTTCGGCCGGCACTGTGGCGGCGCTTCTGGCGGCACAGAATACGCCTGCCGGCGAGACGGCCCTCCACGGTGGCACGAAGAAGATCCGATTGGCCGTTGTGCGGGCGGATACGCACGCTTACTACTACGGAGTCATGATCGAGCAGTGCGATCCCTTGCGACTTCAGAAAAACGACTACGTGGTCCATCACTATGCCAGCAACATCTATCGGGCCGATGTGCTGACCGTGCCACAAGTCGACGGGTTCGAAATCGCGAAGATCTATGATAGCGACGCCGGCAAGGCGCGGGCCTTCTCGGAGACTTTCAAGGACAGGCCGGTGGTGTGCGAGAAGCTGGAGCAAATGGTCGAAGGCATTGATGCGGCCTTCATCGCGGACTGCGACGGTTCGGGGAGCGATCACCTGAAACTGGCCCAACCGTTTCTCCGCCGGGGAATTCCGACCTTTGTGGACAAGCCTTTTGCCTTGGCCCTCCAAGACGCGGTGGAGATCGTCCGGCTTGCCAAGGAGCATAACGCGCCCTTGTTGAACGCGTCGATCCTGAGCTATGTCCCGGCGGCGACGCATTTCAAGCGGCGGTTCGACGAGATCCAGACCGTGTACTGGCCGGTCCCGGCGGAGAAGGCGAAGCAACCCATCGGGGTCGGCGTGGTCAAGGGCGTGGGGGGCGCCTTTTCCCAGGCGCTGGCCGGCAAGGCCGCCGGAGGCGGCCTGGAAGAGCGGATGGCCTATATCATCCACGGCGTATGCCTTGCCTTGAATCTCTTCGGCAGAGGGCTCGTCGAGTGGATTGAAGTCATGGGAGATCTCCCACTGGAGTACGTGCATCTGCATCTGAAAAACGGGACCGAAGTGATCATCATCAATACTTCGACCGACGCCTTCCCAGAGACGTGCACGTTCTATGCCTCGGTGTACGGCAAGTACGGCGAGATCCATTCCAATCCCATCGGGGACCCCGAGTTCCTGGGCGGGGCGGCGATCATTCTGACCATGTTCCGGGAAATGGTCCGCACTCGCAAGCCGCCGGTCCCGTACGGGGAGTTCGTCGAGCCGATTGCGATCATCGAGGCGGCGCGGTTGGCGCAGAAGAAGGGCTCCAAGGTGTTTCTCAGCGACGTCTGGAAAGGGTGAATCCATGCCGCGCACGTCTGCGATGAGCCGTCGTCGCTTTCTTGGAGATACGTTGGGCGCCGCGGGGACTGCGGCGATCGCACACTTCGCTGCCGCCGCGGAGCCCGCGGAAAAGGCCCGCGAATCTCCCCGCGATCCCATGCTCGTCGGCGGCAAGGCGTGCAACGCGGACCCCATCCGTGTCGGACTGATTCGTTGCGACACCCACGGGATGTACTACGGCGCCTTGATGGCCAGGCACGAGGCGTTGCTGCTGGAGAACCCGCCCAGCGTTGACGGGGAAAAGCACTATTCGTGGCAAGGCGGCGGCATCCACCTTTACTTTTATACCTCCTACTATGACCGGACCGAGATGACCGTCCCGCGCGTCGACGGGTTCGAAATTGTCAAGGTCTGGGACGAGCACCCCAGTGCCGCGAAGGCCCTTTCCCGGGTGCTCTGCGGCAAGCCCAAGGTGTGCGCGTCGTTCGGAGAGGTTTCCGACGATGTGGATCTCGTCTTCATTGCCGACTGCAACGGAGACGGCAGCGATCACTTGAAACTCGCCGGCCCCGGGCTGGTCAAGGGGGTCCCGACCTTTGTGGACAAGCCGCTGGCTTACGACGTGCTGGGCGCCCTGGAATTGATCGAGACGGCCAACCGGCACAAGACACCGCTGATGTCAATGTCGATCCTTCGCGCACTGCCTCAGGCAGGCTTGTTCCGCAGCCGTTTCGCCGAAGTGGGCGAGGTCCAGTCCGGCGCGATCTTCATTGGGGACGCCGGCATGGCGGCCCAAATTCATGCGATTTGCCTGGCCCACCATCTCTTCGGGTCCGGGGTCCAGTCGGTGGAGTCCATGGGGCGGGAACTGCCGGACTACGTGCACCTGGACTACGGCGGCAAGCCCGGTCGGCCGCCGAAAGGGGTCTTGCTCAACTGCGCGTCGGGAGAATCACCCCATGCGGCGATCTATGCCAGCGCCTTCGGCAAGATCGGGGCAGTCCATTCGCCGCCGCTGGGCGACTTCGAGTTCCCGTTCGGGGCCGCGGAGATCCTCAGAAGAGTCAAGACCATGGTCCGTACCGGCGTGCCCCAGGTTGACTGCCGCGAAATGGTCGAGTCGATCGCCATCGCGACCGCCGCCCGGCTGGCCTGCAAGACACGAAGGCGCGTTGCCCTCAACGAGGTCATGCCCTGAGCCGCGGCCGAACCGCGTAATCTGTTCATCCGGGTCGCGCAAGCGGGGTTGGTACGAGCGAAATCGACGGAAACGATCCAGGACGAGTGGCTTCGCAACGTTCTCAAGGACAATCCGCAGCTTTCGCCAGATCGGCTGGCCCGAACCCGCAACCTGATGAACGAGGCCGTCTGTGGCAGCCTCGTGACCGAGTAAATTCAGGCCAACGGCCTGAATCCTCGGCGCGCCGCTGTGTTATGCTTTCTTGCGCCGCGGTGACGTCGGTCGCGCGGCCCGGCGCAACTGCTCGACCTCGTGCCAGAACTGGGCGTGCGGGATGCCGCGTCCCTCTTCGACTTGCCGGTGTCCTTCCTCGAGAACGGAGTGCAGCGAGCGCGGCCGGCCCGATGCGACCTGCTCCGCTTCCGTCCGGTTTTCGACGGCCACCAAGACGGCGACCGGCTTGCCGTTGCGCGTCACGAGCACCGGCTGTTCGCGGCTGGCCTCGAGATAATCGTTGAACTGAGCCGCAACCTTTGCGGCCGATGCGCTTTTCACAGTGTCACCTCCATTCCGCCGACGATGAGCCGGTTTCGGTCCTTCACTCCGATGGCAACGATCCGAACTTCCCGCCTCTCGTGGTCGACTTGATAGAACACGCGGAACCGGTTGTTCGGACCGAACCGAAGTTCCCATTCCGCGTGAAAGGCGGCCGGTTGCCGAACGGGCTTGCGATTTCGGGTCTCCACATCGGGCTCATGGGTCAACTGCTTCTCCGTCTTCTCACGGATAAGCGAGTCGTACTTCGGTTCGATCGCAGCAAGGTGCTCATGCACCACCGGCGCGTAGACGAGAGAAAACGTTTCCCTTTTCACACCGATACTCGCGTTCTTCCGTCGAAAATCTCCCCAATCGGTATCAACAGGGGGCCTCGCGGCGACACCTCGCCACGAGACGTTGGTACGTGCCACGAGCCTCGACGGCTTTCATAGATATCGTAACAGAATCGTGCCACTCGAAGCAAGGGGGCTGCTATGGAACGGCCGCCTTTGCACCTCGTTCCGACGCCCTCCCTCAGGACTAGAGACCGGATTGGCCCCGGCCCCAGGCCACGCGTTAGAGCAAGACGAGCGGCTTCCGCGACATTCCACAGGAAGCCGTGAGTCAGTCAATCTGTTGAGGGTGTTTGCAGGTCAGGTATGCAAGGGCCGAAGGCCCGCCCGATCATCCAGCGAAGGACGCAGCCCTGGATGAGAGAGCGACCCGACCTGTCGTTTCCGGCCCAACGGGCAAACCGTTCCTTGTCAGTTCTTCGCTGAGAGAACGCCTGGGCCTTCGGCCCGCATGGGGTTCGGCCTGCGTGCCTGGTTGGCTCTCAGCGCCATCCGTTCATTCGGCCCGCAGGATGTCGCGGATCCCGTGTTGCATAGCAATCCCTTGGCTGCTAAGCTTTCTGCCAAACCTAGTAATAGGGGCTCTTATCTGACCTAACCGGCTGACCGAAGGAGCCTCCCATGCTTCGCCCCGCAGCAATTACGGCGATCATTCTCGGCCTGGCTGCCGAGGTTGTTGCAGTGGAACGCCCCGCCACAACAGGCGAGCAGTCGGCTCGTCCGCTGCGTTACCATCCCGACGGCGCCGACATCGTCATTGCCAACGGGAAAAACCACTTCAACCGACCGCTGTATGGAAGCAACACGACCTTCTTTGTCTATGCCGGCGATGTGCCGGAGATCATGATGTCGTTGCCGGGCAAAGGGGGCACGTTCTGGTTGGGCGTGGCCGTAGGCGAGACCTCGAAATGGCTCTGGGAGGCCGAGAATGTCGCGGCCCGATATCGAGCCGGCGCCATGCGCTATGAAATTCGCGATGCCTTGCTTGGTCCGGGCACCCTGACCGTTGACGTGATTCCTCTCGTTGAGATCGAGGGCGCCGCAATCCGGGTCGGCGCATCGGCAAACGCAGCCTCCGTGGACCTGGTGTGGACCTTTGGCGGGGCATCGGGCTTCATGCTCGGGGCGTGGAACTTCGACACCGCCGGCTACTGCGCGGAAGCCGCCACGTTGTTCAAGCCCGAGGATTGTGCGAACAACGAGTGCAAGCTCACGGAAACGGGATTTGAATTGCGGGCGCCGTGTCACCGCGCCTCGCGCGGTCTGACCGGGTTGAGCGACGCAAGCGAACCGGCGTCCAAACTGGCGGCGCCGAGCCGCGGCGCGCGGCTGGTAGCCGGTACCGTGCCGCGGGGTGCATCGCAACGGCTTGCCGATGCCACGGCCATGCATTCGCCCAATGCCTTGTGGGCGTCGTCGGCCCAGCAGCTTCCGCTGCTGGTGGGTCGGGGCGCCCTGAAGGCGGGCGAAAGCCTGTTGCTCGCCTTGGAGCTTCTTGAAGAAGACGGCGAGGCGATCAAGCCGGAGCGGTTGCCGGCCGCGTTGGCGGCGGCCGAGAAGCATCGCGCCGAGATCGCCGCGCGCGTACGGATCCACACGCCCGACCCGTACATGAACGCCGCAGTCCCGGCGATCTGCACAGCGGCCGACGGGTTGTGGGAGCCTCCCATCTACGCGCACGGCGGCGCGGCCTGGCACATGCCGTATCTCGGCTGGCGCGGGGCGTACATTGCCTCCGAGTTCGGCTGGTTCGATCGCGCGAAGCTCCACTTCCGCACGTTTGCGAAGTGCCAGGTGGAGGAGCCGGCCGCCGGCAAACCGGCCCCCGATCCCAAGTACCACTGGGCGCGCCAGGCGCCCGGTTCCATCATCGGTACGCGGGGAGGCATTCCCACTTTCCCGGTCAAGGGCCAACCCGCTCAGTACGATATGCAACAGGTCTTCATCGACCAACTGCTATGGCACCTGGCGTGGACAGGCGACTTGGAGTTTGCCAGGGAGATGTGGCCCGTATTGGAGAGCCATTTGGCTTGGGAAAAGCGCTGTTTCGACCCGGATGACGACGGCCTGTACGAGAATTACGTCAACACGATGATCAGCGACGCGCATCATTACAGCGGCAGCCCCTGCACCCAGGCATCGGCCTACGTTTACCGGGCGCTGCGATTGGCAGCCAAGCTTGCGAAACTGTTGAACAAGGACCCGGCGCCCTTCCAACGCGAAGCCGACCGGACGCGGGACGCGTTGAACCGGGTGCTGTGGATGCCGCAACTCGGTTGGTACGCCGAGTATCGGGATTTGCTTGGGCTCAAGCGTCTGCACACAAGCGCCGAGCTGCCGACGGTCTATCATCCCATCGACTCCGGCGTGCCGGACCCGTTCCAGGCTTATCAGATGCTCCGCTATGTGGACACCGCGATCCAACACGTGCCGATCCAGAGGAAGGCGTGCGTGTTGTGGACCTCGAACTGGGCGCCGTACCTCTGGAGCGTCCGCAATGTGGTGTCCAGCGAGGTGGCGCACACCGCGTTGGCCTCCTGGCAGGCTGGGCAGCGCGACATGGCTTGGAACCTGTGGCGCGGGACCATTCTCGACTCGATGTATGCCGGCCGAGTGCCGGGCAATTGCCCCGGCACGTCGGAACACGACCCGCGCCAGACCGGCGCGGCCACCGATTTCAACTGTTCCGTGGGCATGTTCGGCCGTGCGCTCGTCGAGGGCCTGTTTGGAATCGTGCCGGATCTGCTCGACGGCGAATTGCTGTTGCGCCCGGGGTTCCCTCGCGACTGGAGCGAGGCATCGCTCGACACCCCCAACGTCGGATACACGTTTTCGCGCCAAGGCGACACGGATCGTTTCGTGGTTCGCGCGAAGCTGGGCCGGCCGGCGCGTTTGCGGCTTTGCGTCCCGGCCCGTACGGCGGAGGTGGCACAGGTGACGGTGAATGGCCAGAAGGCCGACTGGAAATCTATTGCCGCGATTGGCGAGCCGGTCGTCGAAGTGGCGGCTGCGCAAGCCGACGGCGCCCATGTCGAAATCCGCTGGCAGGGCGATGAGCCGGCGCGCGTCAAGTGTCCCGACGTCGTGGGGCTGGGCGAGCCGATGGCCGCGCAGTTCGGCGCGGCCAAGGTCCGCGAGGTCAACGACCCGCAGAAGGCGCTTAAGGACGTGGCGATGGATGCCGGCACGTTGCGGGCGGTGGCCGCCGGCCTGCCTGGATTCCGCACCGCTTTCGCCAGATTGGAACAGGGCGGCCTGGTCTGGTGGGCGCCGGTGACCTTCGAGATCCGCGCGGCGTTGGAAGTCTGCCAAGCGAGAGTTGACCGGCAGGCCGGCAAAGTGGAGTTGACGCTGCGCAACAATACGGATCGACCGCTTGGCGGATCGGCCACGGTCGCATGTGGCAGCGCGCGAGAGACGCTGCCGTTGCAGGCAGCGCCGCGCTCGGAATCGGCACCGTTGCGGCTTCCGGCCCAAGGGCTCGTGCCCGGCACGAACCTCATCACCATCGACCTGGGCCCGCGGGGCATCGTGCGGGGCGCGGTGGTTGATTGGCGGCCGCCAACCCCCGAGCGGGAGCCGGCGTTCGAATGCGTCGATCTGAGCGGACATTTCAACGACCGCATCACGCAGATCTTCAAGCACGAATATCGCTCGCCGCGCTCACCCTACTGTTCGTTGCAGATCCCGTTGTGTGGATTCGGCGACTGGTGCTACGGCGACAAGGATCTCGCCCCGAAGCTCGACGATTCCGCGCTCCGTACGGCGGCGGGCGACGCGGGCCGATTCGTCAGCCCCCAGGGCATTCCGCTGGCAACCCCGGGGCCGGGCGACAAGCCCAATGTCGTGTTCACGTCGCAGTGGGACAACTTCCCCAAGGAAGTGGCGATCCCACTGGCCGGCCGGGCCCGGCACGTCTGGTTCCTGGTGGCCGGCTCGACCCATCCGATGCAATCGCAGCTCGACAACGGGGAGATGATCGTCGGATACGCCGACGGCCGGTCGGAGCGGCTGCCGCTGCACAACCCGACGACCTGGTGGCCGATCGAGGGCGACTACAACCTCGATGCCGATGGTTTCTGCATTCCCGGCCCGCACCCGCCGCGGATCGATCTTGGCGCGGGCCGGGCAACGCTCCTCGACTTGCCGCTCAATCCCGAACGGGAATTGCGATCGTTGACCGTGCGCTGTTTGGCGAATGAAGTCGTGGTGGGGTTGATGTCGGCGACCTTGTTGCGGCCATAGGTCACCAGGCCGCGACTCTTGAGCCCTCTGAAAACGTCCATGCAAGATCTCGGTTGGTGCAGCAACGGAAAGGAGACGACTGCAATGAACCCTCGATTGATCACGCTGCTTATTGCCGCTTCTGTGTCGGTATTCCTGATCGGCAGCCGCAACAACGCCACGTCCGGCGAGCCACAGGCGGGCGGCAAGCTGGTCCTCAGCGCACCTCTCACGCATTCGGACTGGGTGTTGAAGGACAACGTGCAGGGGCTGGACGACGGACTCGCCGGAGTGCGGCACATGTTGGACATGTGCCAGGCGGCGGGTTGGTCAAGGATCTACTGGCGATGCCTGGACGCCGGCCGATCGCTGTATCCCAGCAGGCTCATGGACCCGATGGGCCCGCCTCATGGAGACAACTACTTCGATCCGAAGCCGGAGGAAGTGGGAAAAGTCGGAGCCCAGAAGAATGAAGTCGTCTTACAGAAGATGAAGGACCGCTACCACTACGGGACGATCGATTCCCTGGCCGAAGCGGTGAGGTATGGGCACCACATCGGGCTGGAGATCCACGCCTGGTTCAGCATCAACGAGGATGACCACGCGTGGGGATGGCCAAGCCGATACACCGTCGCCCATCCCGAGCATCGCTGGAGGCGACGAGACGGCAGCTACTATCGCAGCCAACTCAGCTTCGCCTATCCCCAGGTGCGCAGCTATAAGTTGGCGATCATCAAGGAAGTCCTCGACAACTACCCGGTGGACGGGATCTTTATTGACTGGATCCGCACCGGGGACGTCAGGGATCCGCAAGTTGACTCCAGTGGCGTGGCCGACTACGGCTATGAGGACATCCTGATCGAGGGTTTCATGGCCAAGTTGGGAATCAATCCGCACAGTATCCCCAACAATGACTTGCGCTGGGTAAGGCATCGAGCCGAACCACAAACAGAGTTTATGAGGTCGGTGCGCCGACTGGCGGATTCACGGACTCCCAAGCTGCCAGCGGCCGTCCTGGTGCAGCATCCCTGGAGTTATCGCGGCGACAATCCCAAGTATGCGGATAACCTGCAGGGCCTGCTGCTCGATGTGGAAACGTGGGCGCAGGAAGGCTTGATGGACGCAGCAGTCCCCGCCGGGTACTATGCTCCGAATAGCGGCGGCACGCCGGAGTTGGCTTGCGAATACCTCAAGAAGCTGACCGGCGGCAAGACGGACATCTGGATGTATGCCTGGGTGCCAGGCTCGGCTGAAAAATTTCTGGCCGGGCTCGAACGTGCGCGTCAACTCGGATGCCGTCAGATTCTCTACTGGGAAGCCGACTACATCGACAATAACCCCAAGAAAGTCGAGCTGCAGAAGGTGATGCACGAGAACGCGGCGATGCCAAACAGGCGATAGCGGCCGCCGCAGCGGGCAGCGATCCGTCCGATCGAGGCCGCCAACGAGTCCGAATCCGTGCCATTGAATTCCCATCGTTGCGACGCTTCCATTCCATCGTTCCATCGTTACGACGCTTCGCGTCGTAACGCCATCTCCGGACGCTTCGCGTCCCTGCCTCGCCGGCTCTCTCTTTTGGCCGAGCGCTGTTGCGCTTTCCGGCCCGACCGAGAAGCCCGTTTCTTTAGTCCATGGCGTGCCCGCCTCGTCAGGCATCGGTTGCTTCCCGGTCTCGAGACCAGCGGATTGAATTCCCTTTTATGTCCAGAGGCAGCGCGAATCGACGTAGGAGGCGGAGCCGTCGCGGAGCCAACCGTCGAGCTGTGCCTGCTCCTTGAGTTGCTGCCCCCGCAGCCTGGGGACGACGATGAACTGGCACGGCAGGCCGGGCAGACTCGTCATGTCGCCCCAGAGCTTCTCGAACTGGGCCACCGGGAAAAGGTCCTCCTGCCCGTGGCCCCAGCGGCGCTTGACGTCCTTGAGAGTGATGTAGGTCGGCATCCGGGCGCCGACGCGGCGGACGGCCGCGGTCACTTTTTCCTCGCTGGCCAGATCCTCACGCGCGAGGTCGAAGGCTTTGAGCAACTGCTCGATGTCGATCCAGGTGGTCAGCGAGTTGTAGAAGGTGAGTTTGAATTCGTCGGTCTCGCGGGGCATGGCGAGGCCCTCGATCAGCCGCACCTGGCCGTTGACGCGGCCCAGTCCGCCTCCCCGATCGTCGATCCGCCGCGAGATGACTTCGAAGCTCATGCAGGCGCCGTGGCTGATGTGGAGCCCTAAGAGGCCGGGGTCGAGGTCCGCGCCTAGGGTGTCGATGTTGTGGAGCATGAGGTAATTCAATTGAGGCCGCTGTTCGAGCAGGCGGGCCAAGGCGCCGTTCCGGAGGAGATTGGGGACCTCGAACCAATGGCCCACGGGATGCAGGCACTGCAGCGGCAGGTTGTCGATGTAGTCGGAACCGCCGCCGGCGGCCTCCGCCCAGCCGATCAGGGCCGCGCGGAGACTGTCGCGGACCTTCTGGGCCTGCTCGTCGAGGATCTGCTGCGGCATTTCCTCCCAGGCAAACCGGAGATCTCGCGGCATGGGAATCATCCGCAGTCCCACGGAGCGGCCGCGAGAAAGGAGCACGGGGCCTTCGTAGCCGTAGTTGTTCTTCTCGGCCAGGGCCCGGGCGATCGGCTCGTGGGTGAGGTAGCCGGTGGTGACCACGTGTGGCAGGTCGCACTCGTACAAGCGGCTGGTGCGCCGACTCTTGGCCAGGTGGACTTCGAGGAAATCGCGGTACTGCCCGGCAAAGCGATGGAAGGGGTGCAGGGCCTTGACCACTCCGGCCCCTTGGGTCCAGCGGCTGCCGGCGCCGGCGGCCAGGGTGACGACGGCGACCTCGCCCTGGCGCAGGGCGCGCTCGCCGAGCCGGGCCATGCCGCGGCTCACCTCGCTGACGGCGTGCAGGACATCCTGCGGTGCGACGTCTTCGATCACGGTGCTTGCCGGCAGGCGGTTCTGGGCCAGACCGATCCGGCCGGCGCGAAGATCGCTACGGATCTGTTCGTGGAGCTCGCGGTCAAAACCGTTTTCGGCCAGGAGCCGCTCGAGGGCCTCGCCGTCGCGGTCCTCGTGGGCCGTGACCGGGAAAAGCCCGGAGAAGAGCACGTGGCTGGACCCGGCCAGCCGCCCTTCCGGGCGCGTCTCGCTGACGAAGCGGGCCACCTCCGCCTGGCGATCGGGCGGCAGCCGGCGAACACCGAGCTCCAACCACTGCGGCGCGACGAGAGCGTAGTAGCCCGGCGGCAAGAAGACCTCGCCGGCGGACAAGAGCGAAGCCGATGTTCCCCGGTCGTTGATGGCGAAGTCG
This sequence comes from Pirellulales bacterium, assembly GCA_013360685.1. GTDB lineage: Bacteria > Planctomycetota > Planctomycetia > Pirellulales > Thermoguttaceae > JABWBD01. Next base: position 11,415 of record JABWBD010000086.1, on the reverse strand, counting down.
TAGACGACCGGCTCCATGGCGAAGGGAAGCGACCGTTCCAGATTCCGCTTCGCCGCTCGCATCAATTCCTCCAGGTATGCCTCGGCCGCAGGTCTGACGCTCGGCTCGAAGGCGAACCCCATCCCTCCGCCCGACATGCCTCCCAGCATCAGAAAGCCCCAGAACGAAGGGCCGAATCGCTCGCGGACCGCGGAGATCAGTGTTTCCGTGTAGTGGTTGGTGGCCCAGGGGATGATCGTCTGGATGGGGCCGAAGAAATTCTCCGTGGTGGCAGCGGCGAGCTCGCGGATGTTCGCGGCGCGGAGCATCTGGTCGATCGTATCCAGGAGATGAATGGCTTTCTGACGGGCGTCCCATTCCGGCTCCGAGCGAAGCAGGTACTTCTCGGTGACCATCTCCAGGATGGGGCCGACATTCTGGGCCATGCCGCCGTGGACCAGCACGTAGCTTTCGCAGAGCAGTTGCCGGGCCGCGGGGCTTACCTCCTCCCGCGCGTAGAGATGGTGGTCCGGCAGAAGCCGCCCGCGGCTGATGCCCCATTCCGGGTCTTCCTCGGCGGCCAGGCGTCCCTGGATCAACTTCACGGCGGGCCAGATGCCGCCGGAATCCTGCCAGCCGCCGCCCGAGCCTCCCAGCCATTCGCCCAGGATTGCGCGTGCGGCCACGATGCGGCGTTCCGATTCCGAGAGCGTGCCGGAGAGCGATTTCACCTGGCCCGTGGCCCGCATCAAGACGGTGATGATCGCGGCCAAGAGGTTCGTGGAGACCGCCAGGCGCGAGCCCTTGGGAATGTCGTTCACCTTGGTGACGATCTCCAGCCCAAGGCCGGGACCGACGACACGGGCGAGGACATTCTCCAGGCTCTCCTCGGAGCCTTCCAGCCCGGGCGGAACGATCCCCGCAGCGATCACTCCGGCTTTGAGAAGCCCGAGGTAGTCCTTGGCAAAATCGAAGACCTCGGCCAGGGACCGGACGTCGGCGGTGGCCTTCAGATCGACGCTGACGAGCCGGAGCACGGGCTGAGAGACGACGCGAAGGAAGACCTCGATCGGCGGCTGCGGGTGCGGGTCCCGGCCGCGGACACCCAGGTCGACGGAGACGTTGAGCACGCGGGCCCCTTCCGGGAAATCCATTCCCAGGAAGAAGATATCGCTCCAGGCACTGTGGGAGAGATCCATCCGCACCGGCGTCCGCTCCCAGAGGGCCGGGAAGAGGTCTCGCGGGGTGCGGCGGGCGAGAAGTTCGGGGCGGACCCTGAGGGGGTGGTCGGTGGGATGCCCGACGCGGAACATCCACTGATTGCCTCGCACGGAACGGACGCTGCGGCGGACCTGGTTGGCGAGAGTTTGGAAGCCCAGATCGTGGTACGCAGCAGCCAGGGCGCTGGCGATCGTATCGGTCAATCCCGAGCCGGCGCGCGCGGCGAGGAATTCATCGATCGCCTCGTCGAACCGCCGCTCCAAGAGGTGCTGATAGCCGCGGTACGGGATGAGGCCGTAGGCATCGGGGCCGAGCTTCGGCGGCAGATGGTAGCGGTAGATCGTGCTTAGGAAGAATAGTGCGCGGACGTGCTCGTACAGGTTCTCGCTGGTGCGACGGAAGCGGTCCAGTTCATCGCAGGCCGCTTGCAGGTCGGCGGCCGCGGCATTCTGGCAGAAGCTGTCCAGAGACCGGTTGCGGATCTCGGGGGCTTTGCTGGTGATGACCTCGACGAGCGCGTTTGTCATGGCAGACTCCCTCCCATTCGCGAGTGGACCGGATCAGACGGCCGAACGGCGGCTGGCGAGCATCTCGACGAGGCGGTCGAGTATGTCTTCCCGGTCCGCGCCGGAGAGAGCCAGGGCAAGTTGGGCCATGAGGATGCCGTACTTGATTCCGATGTTGTAGCGGCTGCCGTTGAGTTCCAGGGCCAGGTAATTCTCTCGCCTGGCCAGAGCGGCCAGGGCAGGAGAGAGCATCACCGGACCCGAAGCGTCCGCGTGGGCCGGCGGGTCGAGCAGTTCGAAGATGGTGGGCGTGAGCACGTGCATGCCGAACAGACACAGGTAGTGGCCGGCTCGGAGGCCCGGGACCAGGAGCGACTGCTCGGCCTCCGTGGGTGTGGGCTTCTCGACGACATGGTCGATTTCGTAGAGGTCGGTCCGGCCGGCGCGGCGGCGTCCGCCGATCGTGCCGTAGTAGGGGAGCATGCTTTCGCGCGTCGCTTGCACGGCAGAGACCGGCGACCGCTCGGCCTTGGCCGTTTCGACCAACTGCTGGGCACAGCGTTGCGAGGCGTGGCTGATATAGAGGTGATCGCTTACGAGGTGGATAAATGCCTCGTTGCCGACGAAACCCGCCGCACGATACAGGGCGTCGCCGTATCCTCGGGGCTCAGGCTGTTCGACGAAGACCAGCATCCTCGCAAACGTGCCGGCTGCTTCCGCGTAAGCCGCCTGGTCGCCGGGCCGGACCACCAGGCAGATCTGCTCGACTCCAGCGGAGAGGACCTCTTCGATGATGATTTCCAGGGCGGTCTTCTCCACCCCGTCCAGGTCGACAAACCGTTGCAAGGGCAGCCTGCGCTGACCGTGTCCGGCGGCGGTGATCACAGCTTTGGAGATTTGCATGGTGGAACCCCAAAACGCCCCGGCTTGGCAGCCGGGTCCACTGGTTGGATTTCAGCTCGCGAAAGCAATGCCACGAGGGTCTGCGCTTGATCCTCGCCCGGTGCGAGATCCATAGTTGGCAAAATCTTTCGACACGGTTGTGTTACGATGCGGCCGATTGTAGCACATGCCCGAGGATGAGGGAAAAGGGATGAGAGATGAGGGATAGGGGACGAGAGAGGGATAAGGGATGGGGATGACGGGTGAGGGATGAAACGCGGGGAACTGTGTTGGAGGAGGCGGAATTGTGGGACGAGGTTTGTTGGTGGTGCAAAATTTCGGGCGAAAGGTGGCGCGGTAAGTGCACTGCTGATCAGGAGTTGGGACTTTGAGGATTTGCGTAGGTTGGCACCGTCCGGTAGCGGGGCGGTGCAAAAATGGGCTCTTCCGTTTCTTGGGTGCCAGGCTCGGCGTTTTTTGTAGGACGGCCTTCCCAGGCCGTCGAGATCGCGGGAAAAAGACGGCCTGGGAAGGCCAGGGCTGCACCTAGGATCGGAAGAGCCCAAGAATGACGAGTGCCACCTGCGCCAGATGGAGATGGTTGGCGGTTGGTGCGGGGACTGCACAACTCGGGCGCTATGGTAAGCGGGTAGTGGGACCGCTCGTCGTCGCGGCGATGTGATTGGGGTACTCACGGGCGGTGTTTCGTTGGTGGAGCGGGGTTTTCGCGGGTGTGGTATGCGCGATGCGCGTTCTGTGGACGTATGTATATCATAGCGCGTGGCCCAATTTCAACTCAATTCTTGTCGCGGGAGACGGAATTTCGAAGAAAGTCGTCCCACGGATCCGTGCTTCGTGGGTCGTGCTTCATGCTTCGTGCCGCGGCTTGGCCTCAGAATGCCTTGGCGCGGCCTTTGGCCAGAGCCGGAGGAAAGAGGAGTAAGATTAAGATCAAGATTAGGAGTAAGAATTCGAGAATTTGTCCGTGCGGGGAGGCAGATCCGGGCTAGCGGCGTCGCGCACGGGGGTTTGGCTCGCGGTGTGGCGGGGCTCGGAGTGGGAGGGTTTTCGCGACAATCTCGGAGTGTTGCGAAAAGGACTCGGACGAGGCGCTGGGGCGCAAGTGGCAGGGCGACTTGGAGTTGGGGCGTGGGTGCGGAACGTAAGTGCTATATCGGCCGGCAGAGGGGCGTTGCGAAACTGTGCATGGCGGCCGGCGCGGGAGAAGTGAATCCGACGCGCTGACTGAGAGGCTTATTCGCTTGTGACGATAAGCCCGGGCGGCAGATCGGGTTGTCGATCGGGTCGAATCGTGCCGTCCGGGTTGGGGTTGCAATCGACGAGCATGACGGCGGGGATTATTCCGCCTTCGCCGGACGTCAGGGGAGGAGCCGAGGCTGGGACTGCCGCACCGGATCGCGTGTCTTGTCTTGACCGAGTGCCGGCAAAGGCTGATATTAGCCAATGGACGATTGGCCGTTGGCTCGGTGATGTACAGGTGAAGAAATGACCGTTGAGGCCGGAAGGGCACGGAGGGAGAGCGAAGAGAGATGGCATTGAAGAAATCCCAACTCTACAGTTCTCTCTGGCAGAGCTGCGATGAGCTGCGCGGCGGCATGGATGCGTCGCAGTACAAGGACTACGTGCTGACGCTCTTGTTCATGAAGTACGTGTCGGACAAGTACGCGGGCAAGAAGGACGCCGTGATCGAGGTGCCTGCCGGCGGCTCGTTTGCCGACATGGCCAAGCTCAGGGGCGACAAGGAGATCGGCGACAAGGTCAACAAGATTATCGGCAGGCTGGCCGAGGCCAACGAGCTGAAAGGCGTGATCGACCAGGCCGACTTCAACGACGAGGACAAGCTCGGGCGCGGCAAGGAGATGCAAGACCGGCTCTCGAAGCTTGTCGCCATCTTCGACGGCCTCGACTTCCGCGCCAACCTCGCCGAGGGCGACGACCTGCTGGGCGACGCCTACGAATACCTCATGCGCCACTTCGCCACCGAGTCGGGCAAGAGCAAGGGGCAGTTCTACACGCCCGCCGAGGTTTCCCGGATCATGGCGCAAGTGGTCGGGATCGGCCGGCAGACGAAGCCCAGCGACACGATCTACGATCCGACGTGCGGCTCGGGCTCCCTATTGCTTAAGGCCGCCGCTGAGTCGCCGCGCGGCATCACCATCTACGGCCAGGAGATGGACGTCGCGACCTGGGGCCTCGCGCGCATGAACATGATCCTCCATAACCACGCCACGGCCGACCTCTGGCGTGGCAACACGCTTGCCGCCCCGCACTTCAAGAACAAGGACAACTCGCTCAGAACCTTCGACTTTGCCGTCGCCAACCCACCCTTCTCCTCCAAGGCATGGTCCAACGGCTTGAACCCGGTCCACGACGAGTTCGACCGTTTCGAATACGGCGTCCCGCCAATCAAGAACGGCGACTACGCCTTCCTGCTCCACCTGATCAAGTCGCTCAAGAGTAAAGGGAAGGGGGCGATCATCCTGCCCCACGGCGTGCTGTTTCGCGGCAATAAGGAGGCCGATATCCGCCGCAACCTCATCCAGCGCGGTCTGATCAAGGGGATCATCGGGCTGCCCGCCAACCTGTTCTACGGCACGGGCATCCCGGCGTGCATCCTGGTGATCGACAAGGAGAACGCTCATGCGCGGAGCGGCATCTTCATGATCGACGCCAGCCGCGGCTTCATCAAGGACGGCAACAAGAACCGGCTTCGCTCGCAGGACATCCACAAGATCGTCGACGTGTTCACCAATCAGCGCGAGCTGCCCCGCTACTCGCGCATGGTGCCGGCCAGCGAGATCGCCAGCCCGGCCAACGACTGCAACCTCAACATCCCGCGCTACATCGATTCGTCCGAACCGGAGGACGTTCACGACCTTTTTGCGCATCTCAACGGAGGGATTCCCAACCGCGACGTGGACGAACTGAACGACTACTGGACCGTATTCCCCTCGCTCCGCAAGACGTTGTTCAAGCGGAATGGCAGCAAGGGGTACTGTGAACCGCGGATCGAGACGCAGAAGATCAAGCCCACGATTCTCGCGCACGAGGAGTTCATCGCCTACGCCGAATCGGTTGCCAAGCGGTTCCAGGAGTGGCGCAAGGCCCATGAACCGCTGCTCAAGGGCCTCAAGGTGAACGTCAAGCCCAAGGAGGTGATTCACGCGTTGTCGGAAGACCTGTTAGTGCGTTTCGCCGACGTGCCGCTGTTGAGCCGGTACGACGTCTACCAGCGCTTGATGGACTACTGGGCCGACGTGATGCAGGACGACGTTTACCTGATCGCGGCCGATGGCTGGGCGGATGCGGCGCAGCCCCGCGCCGTCATCGACGACAAGGAGCGGAACATCAAGGAAACGCCCGACCTGGCGGTTGGCGCGGGCAGGACGTCCAAAAGGTACAAGATGGACCTGATCCCGCCGGCCCTGATCGTCGCCCGCTACTTTGCCAAGGAGCAGGCGGCTATCGACGAGGCGCAGGCGAGAGCCGACGAAGCGACGCAGATGCTGGAGGAGTTTGTCGAGGAGAATACCGGCGAGGAGGGGCTGCTGGAAGACGCCGCCAACGACAAGGGCAGTGTCACCAAGTCCGGGGTGAATGTCCGGCTCAGGGAGATTGGCGACGATCCGGAGTTCGCCGAGGAGCAGCGGGCCCTGGAGATGTGCCTGAAGCTTCTGGAGACCGAGGCCCTGGCGAAGAAGGCCGTCAAGACGCTCCAGGAGAAGCTGGATCAGCAGGTGCTGGAGAAGTATCCCAAGCTCACGGTGACCGAGATCAAGACACTCGCCGTGGATGACAAGTGGTTTGTTTCCATCGAGTCGTCCATGGAGGGCGAGGTCCAGCGGCTGACGCAGCAACTCGCGGCCCGCGTGAAAGAACTGGAAGAGCGGTACGCCCAACCGCTAGCTGCGTTGGAGCGAGAGGTCGAGGCGTTCGGCCAGAGGGTCGAAGGCCATCTCAACAAAATGGGAGTTGTCTGGCGATGAGGCAAGACTTTCGTTTCACAAACCTTGTGGAAATGTGCCGCAGCACCCACGAGGAGCTCCAAGGGCGCGCTGCCCGGATTGTGGATACCAGCCTGGCCGTCCGCAATTGGCTATTTGGGTGGTATATCGTGGAGTATGAGCAAAATGGCGCCGACCGGGCCGATCTCTATGGAAAGCGACTCATTGAAAGGCTCTCCGAATCGCTGAAGGAGTCGGACATACGGGGGGTGTCTCCCACCAATCTCCGCAAATTCCGGGAATTTTACCGGGCCTACCCGGAGATTCAACAGGCAGCGTCTGTCGAATCCCTGCTTCTCCCCGGACCCCATGCCGGGATGCGACAGACAGTCTCTGTTCAACCGTTCGCCATTCTCGCCCAGGCTCCTGAAGCGCGGGCCGTTCTGGGGCGCGTGGCCCAGGCGGTTACGCTCGGCTGGTCCCATTACGTCACGCTGCTTACCATCGACGATGCCGGTGAGCGGCGTTTCTACGAAATCGAGGCCGCGGCCAACCAGTGGAGCGTGCGCGAGCTGGAGCGGCAGATCGCCAGCTCGCTGTACGAACGGCTGGCGCTGAGCCGCGACAGGGAGGAAGTGGCCCGCTTGGCGCGCGAGGGGCAGGTCGTCGAAACGGCCGCGGATCTCATCAAAAACCCCCTCGTGCTGGAATTCCTGGGACTCGAAGCGAAGCCGGTCTACTCGGAGACCGACTTGGAATCGGCCATCATCGACCGGCTGGAATCATTCCTGCTCGAACTCGGCAAAGGCTTCCTCTTCGAGGCCCGCCAAAAACGCTTCACCTTCGACAACGACCATTTCTTCGTGGACCTGGTCTTCTACAACCGCCTGCTGCGATGCTATGTGCTGGTGGACCTGAAGCGCGACAAGCTGACCCATCAAGACCTTGGCCAGATGCAGATGTACGTGAATTACTTCGACCGGTACGTGAAGCTCGAGGACGAGTTGCCGACCGTCGGCATTGTCTTGTGCCGCCGCAAGAACGACGCGCTGGTCGAGCTGACCCTGCCCAAGGATGCCAACATCTTCGCCCCGAAATACCAGCTCTACCTGCCGTCGAAACAGGAACTCAAGATGGAACTGGAACGCATCACGGAAGAACTGGAAGAGGGGGGTAGTTCATGAGGATAACGCGGAGCATCGTACACGGTCGCGTCAAGGAACTGGAGGAGCGGTACGCTCAGCCGTTGCCGGATTTGGAACGCGAGGTCGAGGACTTTGCCGAGAAGGTCGGGCCGCACTTGGAGACGACGGGGTTGGTGTTGGCATGAGCATAGCGGCGAGACCAAGTAAGCTGCCAGACGGATTCAAGCTTACCGACGCGGGCTTGATACCCCAGGATTGGGATGTGTCGACGGTCAGCGCCGAGTTCACCATCCAGCTTGGAAAGATGATTGACGCCGCAAAGAAGACTGGTGTGCTGAAACCTTACGTTGGCAATCGCGCGGTCTAATGGGGCCGTGTCGATCTGGACGCTTTCCTGGGGTGCTATCCTCGTTGTTACACACAAGTATGGCTTGGGTACAGCACACGCCGGCAATTGTTTTACGCCGAAGGCGCCGTACAACAGAGCGCCGGGGTAAGCGAAGCGGCGCAGCCGCGAAGCGTCACCCGGGTTTGGGGACCGAAAAACCCAAGGGCGACCCTAGTGGGATCGTACAAGCCCCTTCGCTGGGCAAACCGACGCCCCGTTGGGGCACGATCGGCCGCTACGCCTTCCGCTCATCAACGGCTACCGCGGAAGGAGGTTACCGGGGAGGGAAGGAAACCGTCCTCGCGAGGCGGAAGCCCAGGTCGTAGACGCGGAACCCGGGCCCGGACCCGTGGCGGCACGCAGCCCGGCAGAAGGGCGCGACGCCGCTCCAACCCCCGCCGCGCAACACCTGGTGCTCGCCTCCCTCCGGCCCCGTGGGGTCCTCCAGCGGCGACGCCCCGTAGTAGTCTGCCGACCACCAATCCTGGCACCATTCCCACACGTTCCCATGCATATCGTACAGGCTCCACGCGTTCGGCGACTTCTGGCCCACCGGATGCGTCTTACTCTCAGCATTCGAAACAAACCACGCATGCTCCTTCAATGCCCCCTCATCGTCACCCGAATAAAACCTCGTCGTAGTACCCACCCGGCACGCGTACTCCCACTGCGCCTCGCTCGGCAAGCAGGACTTCTCCCCTTCCTTCTCCGACAGCCACGCGCAGAACGCCGTCACATCGTTCCAATGCACGTTCACCACCGGATGATCATCCGCCTGCTCGAACCCCAAATCCGAATTCCACACGAAACGCGGATCTTGCTTCGGCTGGCCGTTTACCAAGCCGTAACCTCCTTTGCCGTCCCGTTCGGCTTCGGTCTGGTAGCCGCTATCGTCCACAAATCGGCGAAACTGGCCTCGCGTCACTTCGTGACGACCGAGCCAAAACGGCTTCGTGATCCGCACCCGATGCTTCGGGGCCTCGGACGGCAGATGATGGATGTAGTACCAACCCCCTAAGTTCTTGGATTTTTCTTCCTCCAAGAGGTTGGCGACTTCCGCGTCCGTCGATCCCATGTCGAATTCACCCGGCGGGATGAGCACAAACTTGACGCCGATCGAATTCTCCGATTCCACCTCCACGCCCAAGTACTTGGCCCACGCGGCCTGGTGCTCCTTGGCTTTCTTTGTGTCGAACGGGGCAATCGCCGGTGGCGGTGAGCCCGCAGGCAGATTCCATGGCGGCAACGGGGCCGGCGAGGTTTTGGGGTGCGATGCCTTGTCACCGCTTTCTTCCCGCCTCGCCGCTTGGTTCTTCGCCGCAGTCTCCACCGTCACGGTTCCCCCTTCCGGCACCGGCACGCGTGCGACTTCCTTTCCATCCTTGTCGCGGACCACGACCCAGATGCCCAGCAAGACCACCAGCAACCCGCCGGCGCCGACCGCCGTCAGCCAGCGCCAGTCCCGCCAGTTCGCACTGCCGGCATTAGCCGGTCTCGACCGCCTCAAGGCGGCACTACGAGCGCTGGTAGTGCCGGGTTTACCCGATTCGGGACGTGGCAACAACGGCTCCATTCTTGTCGCCGTCTCGACGTGCGGTCCCGACCAGTCCTGAGTGACGTCCGGATCGGCAGCGGCGCGCGGCGCAGCGGGCGCCGCCTTGGTTTTCACCGCCGCCGGCGAAGGCCGACTCGACGCCGCCGATGTGCCCAATCCCCGCAGGAACGCGTCCAATTGCGGATCTTCGACAAGGGAAGGATCCATCGCCGGCGCACTAGCGGCATGCCCACAAAGCGGCTCCAATTCCGCAATCACCTCGGCCATCGTCTGGTATCGCTCCGCCGGCTTCTTGGCCACCATCTTGGCGAACACCACTTCCAACTTCGGGGATGCCGCCGCACACGCCTCGCGCAGGGAAGGAATCGCTCTCGTCTGGTGAGCCATGAGTCTCTCCACAGTGGTTTCGCCGGCGTACAGGGGGCGCCCGACCAACAGATACCAAAGCGTCACGCCCAAGCTGTAGATGTCGGCCCGCGCGTCGGCGTGCTTGGTGTCCATCGCCTGTTCCGGAGCCATGTAATCGACCGTGCCCATGATCTGGCCGGTACCGGTCAACTGGTCCTGCTGGGCGCCGGCCGTGTCGAGTCGCGCCAGCCCCATGTCCAGAATCTTCACGGTTCCGCGCTGATTCAACAGCAGGTTCGCGGGCTTGATATCCCGATGGACCACGCCGTTCTCATGCGCGTACTGCAAGCCGCGCGCGGCTTGCAGGATGCAGTCCAGGGCGCGCTCCAACGGCAGCGGCCCGTGCTTCTTGACGCGCGTCGCCAGGTCGCTGCCGTCCACGTACTCCATCACCAGGAAATGCGTGCCGCCCGGTTCGTCGGCGTCGTGGGCAATCACGATATTGGGATGCGTGAGCCGGGCGGCCGCCTTGACCTCGCGTTGGAACCGCCGCAAGGCCTCCGGCGTCCGCACGACCTTGGGCGAGAGGACCTTCAGGGCAACCACTCGTTCCATCCGCCGATGTTGGGCCTTGAGCACCAACCCCATCCCGCCCTGGCCCAGTTTGTCCAGAATCACGTAGTTGCCCAGGACCAGCGACTGGCCCCGGCCGGCGTACAATTCCTTGGCCTGGTACGCGGTCAGCTTTCTCTGCCCGACCAGTTGCCGCGCCAGGCCTTCCGCGTCCAACGGTTTGTCGTCGGCAGGCAGTGCCGCCACGAACGATTGGATCTCGTCACTGGAGATCAAGCCGCTGCCGGCAAGCTGTTGGGTGAATTGGTCGAGCGAGATCGCCATGACAAAGTTCCCAGTGCTTGTCTCTTGCGCGAGCCGCGTCCGGGGTGTCGGGATTGCGCCTATCTCGCCAGTATATCACCCCTGCAGGCGTCACAATAGAAGGTTCCCCAGCCACAGGCTGACCGCGCCTGGACCGGACACGCAGATCCGGTCGGGATCGATCTGAAAGCAACTGATCGCGTCGATCGCGGATTCGCAAAGCACGATTTCCCGGGAACCTCGGACGCCGATCCAGAAGTAGCCCAGATCCTTGTTGGTCCCCCCTGCCATCCCGCGCCAGACTCGGGAAGCGGCGCCACGCAGTTCCGCCCCCACCGGTTGCTGCGCTTTTCCGGCCACCAACGCAAAGACCGCGTTGGCCCGCCGGTCGGCGTACAACTTGCCGGAGGCAATCAGCGGTTCCAGAAGGGATGCTTGTTGCTGCACCCCCTTGACCACCCACTTCGTCGGGACTAGGCTCAGCGCGTGTGGGAAATCAATCTTCCTATCATTAAAAGGTCTTTCGCGGAGGCGGGACGTGCCGTTCGAT
>JABWBD010000502.1 GCA_013360685.1 Pirellulales bacterium | reverse complement strand
GGCGATCAGGCGAGCGCCCCGCACCCCGGCGCCGTGCCCGGCGAGGATCAGGCCCGGGGCGACCACCGGAGAAGCGATCGTCCGGTCCAAGAACGGCTCGCCGTACTCCCATTGCACCTTCCCCGCTGCCGGATCGACCGCTGTGATCCCGTTGGCCGTATTGGTGAAGACAAGATCGGGCCGCCCGTCCTCGGGCCAATAGAGACAGGGGGTCGAATAGCCGGAAAATGTCGTGCGGCGATCGATCTGCCACCGGGTCTCGCCCGTCTTGCGATCGACCGCGATCAAGAAGCTCTTGCCCGGCGCCGGCGGCGGGTCGATCTTGGCCCCTGGGGTCAGGCTCAGATCCTCCTGGTCGTTCGACAGCACGGCCAGGTCGCCGAACAGGATCGGCGATCCGCCGCTCCCCTGGAGCGTGATGTAGGGTCCGAGGTCGCGCCGCCAGAGGGGACGCCCGTCGAGATCCATCGCCAAAAGCACGACCCGTTCCGAATCGGTCCAGGTGAGCACCAGTCCGTCGGCATCCACGGCCGGCGTCGCCGAGGCGTAGTCGTTGTCGCGGTGCTGGCGATGCGGCTTCGACGGCGACTTTTGCCGCCAGACCGTATGGCCGTCCTTCGCGTCAATACACAGCACGGTCCGCTCCGCGGTCGTCGAGTCGCCGCAGGTGACGAAGACCCGTTCACCCCACACGACCGGCGAGGAACTCCCGGTTCCCGGCAACGCGACCTTCCAGTTGTAGTCCTTCTCGGTCCAGTTGACGGGGATGGTCGTCGCCGTGCTGATCCCGGTGCCGTTGGGCCCTCGAAAACGGCTCCACGAATCCCCTGCGGACTTCTGCGGCGGTTCGGGCTCCCGAAGCAGTTCCTCGGGCACATTCACCGGCAGGCCGGCGCTGGGCACGGGCATTTTCAGGGTCCAAAGAACGGCCTGGGCAGCCAGGCGCCGGTACGACGGCTGGCGCCAGTTGGCGTGCGGGTCCATGCCGCTGAAACCGAAACTGCGGCCGCCGTCCGGACGCTCATAGGCCCAGGCCACCGTCTCCAAGTTGCCCTCGATCGGGACCTGGAGGAGCGGGCGAAGGTTCCCCGCTCGCGTGAACTTGAGTTTGAAGTAGAACTCGTCGTGGATCTGCAGATCGTCGACGCCCTGGACAATAGGATGGCCGCGATCGACGGCCCGGAGGTCTCCTTCCATGACAAGGTACCGGCGGTCGGGCCCGCCGTGGCACCCGCCCGCCAGGTCGCGGAACAGGTCGATGTCCTCGGCATCCTTCGACATGATACCTGAGTGAAGCGCCACGATTCCCCCGCCCCGCCGGGCAAGATCCTGGACGGCCGCCGTCCGCCGCGCATCCGCTCGGATCCACTTCGCGCCCTGGCCGAGATACAGCACGACGGCGTCGGCCGTCTTAAGAAGTTCCGGGCCATCGGCCCAAGGCTCGTCGGCCACAACGACCTCGGCCTTGATCTCCGGAACGTTCTCCAGGCATTTCGCCAACACGCGAAGCCCTGCCATGTACTCGTGTCGCCCTGGGGGATGGTCTCGCTTCATGCCCAGCAACAGCACGCGGCGCGGCGACTGGCCATGGGCCGCCGCAAGAGGCAACAGGACGAACATCAGGACGATTGAAAAGAACCGGTTCCAAGGCATGGGGATTTCCTTCCTACAACCGCGCAAGTTGGTCCTTCTGGTCGTGGATTTTCGCAACGGCGTCGGCAATGTCGTCCATGTCCTTCGTGTTGCCGAGAAACACGTATTGCGGCAGCCAGACGCCCTCGGCGGAGAGCTGGTCGTTCGATGGGCAGAGGTTCTCCTCGCGGTAACGCTTGAGCCGCTCCTGCGAGAAGATTTTCCGGAACGTGGGCGAGTTCAAAGTGTGTTCGAGGAACGGTTGCTTGTTCAGCTCGTCGAAGTACATGGTGGTAAACGGGATCTTCTCGCCCCGCAATGCCTTGAGGAATTTCTGCTTGGGGGAGTCGTTGAAGTGTTCCTTCTGATACCGGAAACCGTAGATGTAGTAGGCCGCCTTGGTCGCCCCCTCGTGCAGCTTCTGCGGCACGATCCCCGGGATTTCCCCCAGCCTGCGAGCCAAATAGGCCGCGTTGTCGTTGCGGGTCTGGGTCTGCCGGGCGATCGTGGCGAGTTGGGGCAGCAAGACGGCCGCCTCCAACTCGTGCATCCGGTATTTCGTGCCGATCGCGGCGCTGCCCCCCTTGGCGGAGAGGCCGAGGTTGTGGAACGCGTAGCATTGCTCCAGGAGTGCTCCATCGTTGCCGACAATCGCGCCCCCCTCCGCGCAGGCGAGCACCTTGCTCGACTGGAAGCTGAAGCAGCCCAGGTCGCCGAACGTGCCGCACTTCTTCCCCTGGAATTCGGCGAGGTGGGCCTGGGCGGCATCTTCCACCACCTTCAGGCCGTGCTTCTTGGCAACCGCCATGATCTTCTCCATGCTGCACGGCAGCCCGCCAATGTGGACCGGCTCCACCGCGCGGGTGTTGCCGTTGACCAGCGGCTCGATCTTGCCGGGATCCATCTGGAACGTGTCGAGATCGACGTCGACGAAGACTGGCAACGCGCCGCACATGAGCACCGCCTGGATCGACGCGATAAACGTGCACGGCGCAACGAGCACTTCGTCGCCCGCGCCCACGCCGACCGCGTGCAGAGCCGTGTGGAGCGACTGGGTGCAGGAGCCCGTGGCCAGGCAGTGAGCGGCCCCGATGAGTTCGGCGAACCGTTTTTCAAACTCCACCACGAGCCCCGTGCCCTGCATGGGCCCTTGCAGCGTGCGGCCCCACTTCCCGGAGCGAAGGGCAGCCACCAGCGACTGCTCGATCTCGGCAGTCACCGGGGGCCAGGCTGGAAAGGGCGCCGTCCTGACGGGACTGCCGCCGAGGACCGCCAGGGCATCCCCCTTCGCCGCGGCCTTCCCGTAGGCGCTCATGGCCACGGCCGCCACGGTGCCGGCCGATGCATCTTTCAAGAACTTCCGACGCGATACGTTCTGGGTGTTCATGATCGCCTCCTGGGGATCCGAGGTTCCACTTGCCCCCACCTTGCCCCCCCATTCTAATGCCGCCAAACGAGATGTCAAAACCGCCCGCGCGTTCGACTTCGCAACAGCCCGATTGCCGGCCCATCCGGCCTCGGCAACTCATGCCTGGCGGGCACCCAGGGGCAGGGACGCGAAGCGTCCGAAGATCGCGTTACGATGCGAAGCGTCGTAACGATGAAAGAAGGGTGATGGTTCAAAACCGGTTCCTCGTGGGTCGCCCCGTCACTTCTTCGGCCGTGGCGGGCGCGGGGCAGGATCGCTCGCATCGCGGCTCACGTCGGCCAGCCAGGCTTGAAACGCGGCGTCAAGACGTGCCGCGTCGGCGGCTCGTGTCGCGGCCAGGTTCCTGGTTTCGCCCGGGTCGGCCGAGAGGTCATACAATTCCCAAGGTCCGTCCGGGACGTTCCGCACGATCTTCAGAGGCCCCTCGCGCAGACCGGCGGTCCCGGCGTAGGCGAACGCGAGCCGTTTGTGCGGCGACCTGCCAGTGCCCTCCAGCACCGCCAGCGGGTTGGCTCCGTCCAACACGCGGCCGGCAAGCGGCGGTGCGCCCGAAACAGCCAGGCACAGCGGCAGCACATCGAGGTGGCTGAGCATCGCCCGCGATTCGGTCCCCGGCTTGATCCGGCCGGTCCAACGGAAGATGGCGGGCACGCGCACGCCGCCTTCATAGCAGGTGGTGCCGCCGTCTCGCAGCGGCGCATTCGACGCCACTTCCAGGCCGCGCCCGGGCAGCATGAACGCGCCGTTGTCGGACAAGAGCATCACCAGCGTGCGTTCCCGGAGTCCCAGTCCGTCGACCGTGTCGAGCACCCGCCCGACGGCGTCATCCAGCGCCGTGAGCACGGCCCGGTAACGGCGTTGCGGTGAGGGCTCGTCCGCCGGCCAGCCGTAGCGAAGGAAAGACTCCCTGGGCGCCTGCCACTGCGGCTCCTCGCCCGGCGCTACGTTGATCTTGGAAACAAAGTGCGCGGCGTTGAAAGCAAGATACACGAACCACGGCCGCGCGGCGTTGCGCCGCAGGAAGTCGGCGGCCGCGTCGGCGAAAAGATCGGTGCTGTAGCCCTCGAGTTTCCGGCGCTCCGTGCCTTGGAACAGGTCGTATTCGCCGTGGTAGGTGTGCCGGAAGTAGTCGATGTTGCCGGAGCGGAAGCCGAGAAACTCGTCGAAGCCACGGTCCGTCGGCCGGCTGCCCGGAGCGAACCCGATGTTCCACTTGCCGAAACAGGCGGTGGCGTAGCCCGCCTCTTTCAAATACTGGGGAATGATCCGTTCGCGGTGCGGCAAGCCGATTCCCGTCCAATTCTCGGTGGTGGCGAGTTGGTGCGTCAAACCGTTTCGCTTCGGATAGCGCCCCGTCAGCAAGGCCCCGCGCGAGGGCGTGCAGCTTGACGCGACCACATAGAAGTCGGTGCAACGCACGCCCTCGCGCGCAAGCTGGTCGATCCTCGGCGTCTTCACCTCGGCATTGCCGTAGCAGCCGAGGTCCCCGTATCCGACATTGTCCACGTACATGAGCAGCAGGTTGGGGCGGGATGCTTCGGCAGACGGCTGCGGAGCGGCCCGCGCCGTCCATGGAGCGACCAGCAAGGCGGCGACCAGGACCGCGCAACGGGATCGGTTTACCCGCCTCATGGGGATGCTCCTCGACACGAAACGCGCCAAACGCCCAGGGCCGTCAGCCTTGTCATTACCCACAACTTGGCATTCGATTGGAGAGCGGAATAGCAGGGGCGTTTACGCC
This sequence comes from Pirellulales bacterium, assembly GCA_013360685.1. Classification (GTDB taxonomy): domain Bacteria; phylum Planctomycetota; class Planctomycetia; order Pirellulales; family Thermoguttaceae; genus JABWBD01. The sequence continues at coordinate 90 of JABWBD010000502.1, read as the reverse complement.
CCTTGTTCCGCCGAAGGCGGTCGAGGCCCGTGCTTTAGCACGGGTTTGTCCGACCGTATCCCGTCCATTCTTCGTCGCCGCCAGCCGCCC
>JABWBD010000501.1 GCA_013360685.1 Pirellulales bacterium | reverse complement strand
CGCCGAAGCCAAGCGACGCGACGCCGAGGCGGAGGCCATCGCGCGCCGGCTGCAACGCGAGGCCGATGCGGAGGCCGAACGGCTGAAGGCTGAGAATGAGACCCGCGCTCTGGTCGAGCGACAGAAGGCCGCGGAGGTCCTGGAACAGCACCCGGGCGTGCTTCGGCTGGCCGAGCTGGGGGCGCTGCGCGAGCTGGCCCGCAACGCCAACGCCCGAGTCTATCTGGGACTGGGCGATCGCGCGTTGATGACCGGCCGTGAAGAATGACGGGGTGAGACCTGGATGTTAGTCCGCAAAGTCGTGGCAGAGGGCACGTCTACCAGGCTCGATGCCGCGGACGCCTCCGGCGCGGTGGCTGCGGCGACGGGGTGGTAAACTGATCGTGAACTCGCAATCAAATGGCTTGCCCCGGCATCGGTCACGACAATCGCTGGTTGAGCGACGCCACGTCGTACGATCGCGAGCAGATTGGTCCAACTCGAAATGATGAACCGTGCCAAAGGAATTCCGCTTCGTGCCGTAATAAACGCTTTGGGCGTGATGGCGACGTCGGCCCTGGCGCGCGACTGGCCGGCCTTCCGCGGGTCTGACGGCAACGGTGTCGCGCGCGAAGATCGAGCGCCGCTTCACTGCCCCGCACGGGCTTGACCCCTTGCTCCCGCAGCCTGCCCCACGCGCACATCCCACCCCGCACAGCGTCTTACCACCCCGTGGAGTTGCCCGTGCGTCGTTCTAGTTCCCCCCTCGCGCCCCGAACACCTTGCTCCACGCTCCGTGCTTCCGACTTGTCGCTCCATGCAACAAATTACCCTGTCTAACGACGACTTGCGTGCACATAGCGATGCGCAACTACTGAATTATCAATGCCTTACGATGACACGTGTCGCCCGAGGCGTTGTGTCGACCCGCAAGAATCCACCGCCTGAACACACCCAGGACGGACACCGCAAACCTCGGTTCGCGTGCCGCATAACGCCGTTCCCACCCGCGGCCACCCACAAGAATGGCCCAAGGGCGTGCTGCCGGCTCTCGGTACCGCAGGAATGCTCTTGCACAGCATGCCTTGCCGGGGCAAAACTAAGCCCGTGATGACCAAGAAGGGAAATCCGAGCATGTCCAGAATTCTCATCTTCAGCCCCACGGCGTTCGTCCCCCACGGCCACGGAAGCAATTATGCCAGCGGTCTGGCCGAAGGATTGTCGCAATTCGATGCGGAAGTCCACGTCGTCGGCTATGAAGGGCCGCTGGCGCTCCAGGGCAAGGGCATCAGCCACGGGGTGCCCATTCCGAATCGGGACTACGATCGCCGGCCGGGGTTGGCCGGCTTTCTCCGCTACGCATGGAAACGCCGCCGGCGCGACCTGGCCTTCATGCGCGGATTCGCCGCGCTCTACGAGGAATTGGGCAGGCCGTTTACCGTCTTCGAGGCATTCGAGTACGGATCCGTCGACCGGTTCGTCAAGAAAGAGAACGCTTCACAGAATTACGTCTGCGTTCTTCACGAGACGAACTTCAACTTCCGCCACGGATCTCCGCTGGTCGCCCTCTACAAGCGGTCGGTGCGGTCCAATGTGGAGTCGATCCTGCGCAATTCCGTCTGCTGCTTCGTCCACGGCAAGGCGATGCGCGACAATCTCATCGAAAACGTCTTTCCTGGCAACCGAGCCGTCGCGGAGAAAGTGAAGATCCTGCCGCACGGCGCTCCGAGCCCCAGGAGCGAACTTCAGATCCCGCGGGAGACTGCCCTGGAAACACTCGGCCTGGATGCCTCGAAGCGATACCTGCTTTCCTTCGGCACCCTGCGGACCGACAAGAAGTTCGAACCGGTGCTCGCCGTATTGAGGGAGACCGACGGCTGGATGTGGCTGTTGGCCGGGCCGGAAGGCGACTACCAATATGCCTGCATACGGGAGTTGGCCCGCCAATTCGGGGTCGAGGACAAGATCGTCATCCATAACCGGTTCCTTCCCTTGCCGGACCATCCCGTCTACTTCGGCTGTGCCGATGCCGTGGTCAACCTCTACCAGGACTACATCCGGCACGAGAGCGGCACGGCCCAGAAAGCCCGCGCCTTCCTGAAGCCGGTCATCGTCGACGGCCCACCCGACCTGACCGATTATGTGACCAGCGAAGGGATCGGCTGGAAGATCGACGCTTCCGACGTGCAGGCGTTCAAGCGGTTGTTGGACCAGATCGCCCACGGCAGCGACGAAGAGAAGACGCAACTTGCCGCCAGGATCCGCCGCTGTGCGGAGGAGCGGTCCTGGGAAAACGTCGGCCGGATCATCATGGAGAACATCCGGCCGTTCTTGACAGAACGGCCGGCATAGTAGGACCGCCTTCGAAGCTGGCAGAGCCTCTGGGTGCCACCGAGGTATGACGCAACACCACCAATAGGAGTTATTGGTTAGTCGCCCAAAGGACCCTCGACAAGAAGGCACTTTCCTGCTCGATACGTACTTTGTCGGCGAGTCGGGGCTCCTCGTCCACGACAACACGCCGGAGCAGCCGACCGACGCTTTGGTGCCCGGTCTGATGGCGCTATAAGGACCGGCGAGTGAACAAGTGTCGTAATTAATTACCTGGGGTGTCATTGAAGGGGGCGGAAGTTCCTTGGGGTGGAAGCCCCAGGGGGCGGGAGTCTTTTTCCGGTCGGCCACAGTCCGCTGCGGCGCGGCGAACGACATCGCGGCCGACACGGAAAAAGACTCCCGGCCGGGCGACGGTTTCTGGCCCTGAAACGCTCCTAGCCTCTAAAGGGTTGGTTTCGGCGAGGTCGGGAGACCTGCGCCGAGCGTGAGGAGCCTGCAAGAAACGTGTCCAGGCGGATGCAGACGAGAGCAGGCGGAGCCTGCAAGATCGTGCGCTCCCAGGCAGAGCCCGGGAGCGAGAAGCCGACCGATCTCCTTGCCGCAACGCTGTGAAGCATTTTCGTAGCCGAATTCGTAAGAATTCGGGGGTACTGGGGAGACTCTGAAGTCTCACGACTTCGACTACCATCGTTTTCCCGGTGTTTTCCGTGCCGAGAAGTGCTTCACAGCGTTGCCCTTGCCGGCGCGTACGCTAGCGAATCTCCTCCAGCAACATCCCATCGCCCGGTCCGAGCCTCACCGCGACGGTGTCGTCCGCTTCGCGCCGTAGCACCTGGCCGCTCCGCAGGTCGCGAACGTCGCGGGGGCTCAACAGGCGGACCTTCAAGGTTTGCTCGTGGTCCGTGTCGTCGTTGACCACCGCAACAAACGTGCGGTTCAACGCCGGGTTGTCCAGGACGCCGATCCAGCCGGGCGAAGAAACGCCACCGATTGGCCGCTCGGCCGGCAGGGCGCCGCTGAGCAGCGGCACCAGCGGCTTCAGTGCCGCCAGTGTCTCGGCGATGGCCAGATATTCGGGGGTTGGCTTGCCATCGGGCCGGATCATGCCGCCCGGGGCGTAAAGCGGCATGGCCTGCTTTACCGCCATAGCCGGCGGGAAGGTCGTGCCTTGGTACGGCTTGGCCTCCGACTGGTCCGCGGGCGGCGGCAAGTAGACATACCAGAAAAAGCCCCGCACTCCGGCCCCAACGGCGCTCCACACCTGCCAACGGCACTCGCCTGCGGTTGGCTGGCGCCAATGCAAAACGGCGCCGGGCAACATCACGGCGTTGAGCTGATCATCGTATTTCCACGGTCCCCAAACGTCCACAAAGCATTGCGGCATAATCCAGGGCGGCCGCCCGGCCTTCCTGGCGGACTCGGCGGTAATCCCCGCGTGGCGGCGATACCACGAGCGGGACGCGGCCGGCGTATTGGGGCCGTTGGGATTGCCGGTCGAGAAGAAGGGGTAGACATCGGTGCATACCGCGCCGAACCCGGCCTGCTCGGCGTAGGTCGGCGAGTCGGGCCACATGGTGACCACGACCGCCGGCTGCTTCGCGCCCCACTCCATGAATTTGCGCCGGAACGTCTCCATCTCGCCGAGCAGGTCTCGCCGCGGTTCATCGCAGAGTGCCCAGGCCAGGATGGCGGAAGAGCCGCCGGCCGCCTTGAGGGCCCGCTTCGATTCCTTCTCCAGGTAAGCCCAATGATTCCGCCGCCAGTCGACGTTGTAGTGCAACTCGCCTAGCGCCGGCACCAGCATCATGCCCCGGGCCGCCATGCGCTCGGCCAGGCCGGGCAGGTCCGTAATCCCCAGGTTCACCGCCCAGACCGCGTCGAACCCGTCTGCCTTGAGATTGTCCAGACAACGCTCGACAAAGGCCCATTTCTCCAGCCCATTCCGCCTCGCCAATCCCTCGGTCCGCTCCCAAGGCCAGTAGACGCCCAGCGGGAAAGTGGCGGCCAAGCCGGGCGGGGCGGCGGCGTAGAGTAAAGCTGGCGGAGCCAGCAGCAGAGCGACGATGGACACTACGAGACTGTTCCTGGCTGTTCGATTCATTTGAGTAATGTCTCCGGCATCGAGATCGCCAACCGTTTCCACGGACATTTCAGATGTTTTTTTCGACGGAGCCTCGCGACATTTCGGTGGATGAAGCCATTGCGGTCTATCCATCCACGCGTGGATCGAATGTTGCCCGCCACAGACCCGGGCCACTCGACCTGACCGGCGGCGGTACTGTCGGACTCCTCGAGGACATCGGAAGTATCGAGGAGCTATCGCGCCGGCCCAAGGTCACGCACGGAAAACCGGCAACTCCCCATGCGAGTCGGCCTCCCGTGAGATCGCAGGGAACGGGGAAAGCCGCGTCGTGCCGGGGCTCAGTTTTTTTCCGCCCCGTCGGGGTCCTGGGGCTTGTTGAGGTGGCGGCGGAGGTAGCGGCGCGGATGGGTGTGAAGCGGGTTTCTCTGTCGTTGACGCACACCGCGCAAAACGGCATGGCGTTCGTGATCCTGGAAGGCGACGACGGCGCGGCCGGT
>JABWBD010000085.1 GCA_013360685.1 Pirellulales bacterium | reverse complement strand
CTACGCCAGGCATTCGGCCCTGCGCGCGGGGGCCGGCGCGGTCCGGAAGTTCGCGCTGATGGCATATCGGCGCGCGACACGGTCGCACAAAGGCATGGCGCCTCGGAGCGGCGGCGCGGTGATTGCCTTCGTCGGGTCCGAGGCGACCGGCAAGTCGACGTTGGTCGCCCAGATGCGGGAGTGGTTGGGCGAGCACTTTGCCGTGAAGCAAATCCACGCGGGGAAGCCCAATCACACCCTGCTGAGCTTCGTCCCCAATTGCTTCCTGCCGCTGTTGCGCTGGCTGGCCCCTTCCAGCCGGTCGACACGCGTCGAGAGCCGGATCGTTGCCCAGCAGCCTGCGGTCCAGGGCCCGAAGGGCTTCCCGCTCATCTTCGCCGTCCGTTCGGCACTTCTGGCCTACGATCGGCGGTCGTTGCTCATACGGGTGTTTGGCCGGGCGGCCAACGGGAGCATCGTGTTGTGCGACCGCTATCCGTCCCTGGCCGGCGGCGCGCCGGACAGTCCCCAGTTGTCGCGTTTGCCCGTACCGGCGGGGCGTTTTTCCGTTCGCCGCCTGCTGGCCCAACTGGAAACGCACCTCTACCGCCAGATTCCGCCTCCCGACCTGGTGATCCACCTCAGCGCGCCGCTGGCAGTCACTCTTTCCAGGAACGCGGCGCGGGGCAAGGTGGAGCCCGAGGACTACGTCCGCCGGCGGCACGCCCTGAGCTGCGACCTGGATTTCGGAGACACTCCGGTCCTGAAGATCAATACCGACCAGCCGCGCGAGCAGACGGTACGGCAAGTCAAACAGGCGATTTGGAGCGCCCTATGAGTAGTCCGAGTGGAGCGAAAGGCGACGGGACAGCCGTCGAGGAGACGAACATGGATCGCAGTGCCGTCGTTCGCGGCGGACCGCCGCGCGGAACGTGGTCTCCACACTTGCGGTTATTGCGGAGAAACGCCCAGGGTGGAAAAGACCATGCGAAGATTCGCGTGTTGTTGGTCATCACCGGCCTGGCTTCCGGCGGCGCCACAAACGTCGTCCTCGACCTGGCACGCAGTTTTCGTGACCATCCGGATTTCGACGTACACCTGCTGACAGGTCCATGCCCCCCGGGTCGGACCGATGTTACCCATCTGGCCTACGACCTGGGCGTCGAGACGCGGGTTGTCCCGAGCTTGATCAACCGCCTCCAGCCCCTGGCGAACCTCAAGGCCGTCGCGGACTTGCGCCGGATCATGGTCCAGGGGAACTACGACATCGTACACACGCATTCTTCGGTGGCCGGGGTCGTCGGCAGACTGGCGGCCCGCGCGGCCCGCGTGCCAGCCGTGGTCCATCACGTTCACGGGTGGGCATTGCACGAGGACATGTCGCGGCCAATGCGGGTGCTCTACGTGGCCCTGGAGTCCCTTTGCGCCAGGTGGACGACCCGCATCGTCGTGGTGTCGCGGCCGGACATCGCAAAGGGAATCTCGCATCGCATCGGCAAGGAGGACCAGTACCGTCTGATCTACAACGGGATCGACCTGGAGAAGTTCCAGCAGCCGGTCGACGACCGGCAAGTGCGCATGGAACTGGGGGTCGATCCGGACTGCAAGCTTGTGGGGATGATCGGCCGTTTGGACAGGCAGAAGAACCCCTTGGACTTCATCCGGGCGGCGGCCATGGTGACCGAAATCTGCCCGCAGGTCCAGTTCCTGATCGCCGGCGACGGCCCGCGGCGGCAGGAGTGCGAACGCCTCATCGAGGAACTGGCGTTGAAGGGCAAAGTTTTCCTGCTGGGCTACCGAAGCGACGTTGCCAGGATCTTGCCCACGCTGACAATCACCGCGATGAGTTCGCTCTGGGAGGGGCTTCCCCTGGCGTTTCTCGAGGCCATGAGCGCCGGCAAGCCGATCGTGGCCAACGACGTGGACGGCGCCGGCGACGTGGTGGCCCACGGGACGACGGGCTTTCTTGTGGAGAAGCGCCGCCCGGAACAGATGGCCGAGCGGATTGTGTGTTTGCTCGAGGACGAAACGCTCTGTGGCCGGATGGGGCGCTTTGCGCGGCAGCGCGCCGTTGACTTTTCGGTGCAGAGGATGGCAGGCCAGGTCGAGGGGCTCTACAGGGAGCTGCATTTCGCCGGCCGGCAAGTACGCAGCGGAATCAAGGAGGAAGGCCGCAGCGGGCCCAATTTGCGGCGGGCCGCGGTTGCCGCTGTTCAGGAGGCTCCGCAACAGGCCGTTGCGGAGCCCGTGCGTCATGGAACCAGCAGTCTCTGGAGGTCCTCCTCATGATTTCGACCAATGTGGGCAGTGAGAGTCTTCGCGCACGGAAGCGGGTCCCCTCGCGATGGATTCGCGAGAGACGCAGCGCATACATGACCGAGAAGCGCGCGCTGGACGTGACGTTTTCTCTGGTGCTATTGATTCTCGCGTCGCCGGTCATCGCACTGGGGGCCTTGCTGGTCCGGCTGACCTCGCGCGGGCCGGCCTTCTATACCCAGACGCGGATGGGACTGGCAGGGAGGCCGTTTCTCATCTACAAGCTCCGCACGATGGTCCAGGATAGCGAGGCCAAGACGGGAGCCACGTGGGCGACGCCGGACGATCCGCGGATCACCCGCATCGGCAAGTTCCTGCGGTTGAGCCACCTCGACGAACTGCCGCAATTGTGGAACGTGCTGCGCGGCGACATGAGCCTGGTCGGACCGCGCCCCGAGCGGCCCGAGTTCCTGTCGCGCCTGGAAGAATCGCATCCCAGGTATCGGGAGCGCCTCCTGGTCCGCCCCGGCATCACCGGCCTGGCGCAAGTCCGGTTCGCCGCGGATACCGATCTGAATAGCGTCGGCTGCAAGCTGGCGTATGATCGCTACTACGTGCAGCATGTGGGCCTGGGCCTGGACTTGCGGGTCCTCGGTTGCACGGCATTGTTTCTGCTTCTGGAGGTGCCCTTCCGTTTGACTCGCGAGTTGTTGCTGATGCTGGACAAGCAGCACATCGAACAGGATGTTCGCGTGCCTCGGGAGAGGTCGGGCAATGCGACCTCCGTCTACCAGGCCGTCTTGTTGTTCGCTTTATGCAGTAGTTCCGTTCTGTGAGCACCGGGCGTTGCCGATCGCCCCTCGAAGACCTCCGATGGTCCTTCGCGGCATCGGCGTGAAAGAAACGCAGGGAGAAATGAAATGATCCGTCAAAACGACAACGGCCATATCCCAGCGCCGGAAATCCCCGAGGGACTGTTGTATGAGAACGTCCTGCGGGGCGTGTGGCGACGCAAGTCGCGCGTTCTGCTGGGGCTGTTGCTCGGCGTGGTGGCCGGCGCATTCTGCTGGAGCTACTGGCCGCCGGCGTATGCGTCCCGGGCGCAGCTCCTGGTGGTGAAGCGAAAGACGTCGGACCGGCACGTCGTCGGCGTCAGCCCGCAGTTCCCCGAGTTCGAAGACTACCTGTCCGCGCAGCAGGCCCTCTTGAGCAGCCCGCTCGTGGTCCGCAAGGCGGTGGAAGACGGGAAGCTCGAGCGGCTGAGGTCCCTTCAAACCCGCGAGCCCGATGCGGATCCCGCCGCCGCGATCATCGGGGGCCTCACCGTGAGCCGGGATTCCGAGGACGGCTCGGGGCACGCCCTCTTGACGCTTTCGTACCGTGGCTCGGAGCCGGCAGACTGCAAGGTGATCGTCGAGGCGATCGTCGCCAGCTACAAGGCGCACCTGGCGGAAACCCAGACGATCGCCGCCGGGGAGATCCAGAAGATGTTCACGCAGTGGAGGGACGAGGTGCAGGACAGCATCTCCCGCAAACAGCAGGCCTACCGGGCGCTCCGCGAGTCCACGCCCGCAGCGGAATGGACCGGCAAAGACGGCGTGAACCTTTCGCAGGAACGGCTTGCCCAGTTGGAGGCCCAGAGACTGACACAGACAGTCCGGCAGACGGAGATCCAGGAACGGCTGGCGGCGCTGACCGAGGCCCAGCAGTCCGGCGCCAGCCGCGAGGAACTCACCCAGATGATTTCCCACTGGTCGGAGCCGTGGCAGCTCGCGGCGGGAAAAGAGACGGCGCTGGCCGACAAGGTCGACGCCAAAGTGTACGAGCAACTGCTTGCGCTGCGGTTGAAGGAGCAGTCGCTGCCCGAGTCGTACGGCCCCGGGCACCCGCAGGTCAAGGCGATTCGCGAACAGGTCCGCGTGGCCGAACAGACGCTTCTCCGAGAGAGCGGCGCGGAGACGACCGGCGCGGCGGCAGCCGGCGCGGGCGGCGACATCCTGACCGTCGATCCCGTGAAGGCCTACCTGGCCGCCCTTCATAAGGATCTTCGGGTGGCAGCCAAGACGGAGCAGACCCTCTCGGAGTTGATTCGCCGCGAGCAGGACCGCGCGCGGCAGATCAACGATCTGAACGAGGACATGGCCGCGCTTCTGGCCCAGATCGGCAGTGCCGAGTCGCTCCAGGAGCAGATCGCCCAGCAGCTTCAAAGCTTGAGCGTGTTCCACGATTCGGATCTCTATCACGCGCAAGTGATCTCTCCCGCGGTCGAAGGACAACTCGTGGCCCCTCAACCGCGGCTGCTCTTCCCCGCGGCGGCCTTCCTGGGAATCCTCGCAGGCGCCGCTCTGGCTTACCTCGCGGAGCTTCGGGACGAGAGTTTCCGCACTCCCGAGGAGGTTCGCGAGCGGCTGCGGCTGCCGGTGATTGCGCACACGGCGTACTGCCGGATTGCCAATCGCCGCAGCGGGCGGTCCGCTCAGAACGGCCGGGACCTGGCCGCGGTCCTGTGCACTTATTTCACCCCGGATTCGGCGGAATCCGAAGCCTACCGGCTGCTGCGTTCGAGGCTCTGCCTCAGCCAGAACGGCCGGCCGAAACCGGTCATCCAGATCACCAGTCCAAACCGGGGCGACGGAAAGAGCACCGTCTCGGCGAACCTGGCCGTCTCGATGGCGCAGTTGGGCCGACGTGTCGTCCTGGTGGATGCCGACTTCCGCCGGCCGTCGCTCCACAAGGTCTTCGGGGTGTCGAGCGAGACCGGGATCCTGTCGGTGCTCGCCGGGCTGACGGACCTTTCCGACGCAATCCAGGAAACGAGCGTCCCGAATCTCAGCCTGCTGCCCTGCGAGTCGGCCCCCCAGGGCTCGGCCGAACTGCTCAGTCAGAACTCGTTCCAGAAGCTCCTCGATGATCTGCGAGGCCAATTTGATTTCGTGCTGATCGACACTCCGCCGGTATTGGGCGCGAGCGACGCCTGCGTCGTGGCCCACCACGCCGACTCCGTCCTGCTCGCCCTGTCCAACACGAGACACGTCCGGCCGCTGGCCGAGCAAGCGGTCCAGACCCTGGCCGACCAGGAGGCGCGGCTTATCGGGGTCGTGGTCAACGATCCGGCCCGCGGCCGAAGCCGCAATCACGGCTACGCAATTCCTCGCCGCCTGGGCACGTACTAAACCACGTTTCACGATTCGTGGAAGAGGCCGCCGCGCTTGCCTGGTGGAAGCCACGATTGATGGGCTAGGCGATCGGCAGAAGCAAGAGTACCCGTAGGACGGCCTTCCCAGGCCGTCGCGACGGCCTGGGAAGGCCGTCCTACGGGTAAGTTATTTCCTGCCGGTCGCCCTACGGGCCGGTGGCGCCCACGGTGCCGACGGTGCGGCTGGTCCGGATCACGTCCGAGAAGATCCGTAGCGAGAGCACGTCGTTGAGGACGTAGCGCGTCAGGGCCTCGTCCACCTGCTCTTGCAGGACGAGCACATCTCCGGCTTGCACCAGCAAGGCTTCACGCCGGTCTCGCAGGGCCTCGGCGAGGTCTACCTGGATGGGCACCTGGCGGCCGTCCGGGGTCCGCCGCAGCACCGTGAGCAACGTCGGCGACGGCGTGCCGATTCCGGGGGCGACGATCTGTCCTTCCAGATTGTCGATGGCGACTCCGCCGTTGTTCAGGGTGCCGCCAACCAGTGCGATCGCCTCCACGACGTCGAGGTCGTAGTCGCGCGGCAGTGCGAACTCGCCGGGCGGCAGGTATCCCGCCGTGTAGAACAGTTCCGGCTCTCGGGCCCGGACGTAGACGACGTCGCCGCTGTGGAGGACCACGTCGCTGGGACTGAAAGGCAGCGGCTGGCCGGGACAGATGCGCATCGGAATGCGGACCATGTAGCTGCCCGCCCCCTGCGGCGGCAGGCTGCTTTGAGGCGTACTCCGGTACAGCCTCCGCTCGATAATGACCTCCGGGGCGGCGTTGGGCCCCGGCAGGCCGCCGCTCCGCAGGAGAGCGTTGAGAACGTCGTTCTCGTAGGCGGGCAGATCGAGGACGACGCCCGTGCCGCTCTCGTTCACGTCGATGAGCGGCTGCACCCCGCCCCGCAGCGCCCGCGTGCTGCGGAGGATCCCTTCTCGTTTCAACTCGACGTTCGTCGGACCGCGGTCCTCCCGGACTACCAGGATCCGCTGGCTCCGAGGGCGAAGCAGCGTTACGAGAACACGTTCGAGGCCCGGTTTGAGAATAGTCGGCGGTTGGACGTAAGCGGCCCTCACCGCGCGCTCCGCCTCTTCAACCGTCAACCCCGCCACGCGGACCGGCGCCACCAGCGGCAGAGGGAGTGTTCCGTCTTCCCGCACCGGAAGCGGAAAGCCGGGAGCGGGCGGCAGGTTGGCGCTGTCGGACGAATACAGGGGGATGGGTTCGTTGGGGTTGCCGAGCACGCCTTCGACATAAACGCTCAAGACATCGCCGGGGCCGAGTCGGTACACCGGCGGCCGCTCCTGGCCCAGAAGAACCAACGCGATGGGAATCTTGCCCTCCTTGGACACGGCAAGCAGTTCCGGTGGAAGCCGGCGCACGGGGATTCCATTGGCCACCGGGTTGGTCAGTGCCGCGCAGCCCGCCAATGCGCTCAAAACGTATCCCGCAAGCATGGCGCAAAGAAGCGACCGCCGTTGCCAAGGACGTCCGAGAGATTCCGATCCGTTTCGACGATTTGCTGCCATTGCCAGTCTCCAGCACCGCTTCGATGCCGAACGATTCCATTGGTCCATGAATGTCTGCCGCTCTCGTCGCCTCACTTCCGGGTCATCGCTGCCCGACGCTTTCATCGGTGGCAGGTAGTGGTGTCGGCACCGGCTCAACGACCTCGGGGAGCCTTGCCACACAGCATGCGGTCGGCAGACCGCTGGGAACCATCGCACATGGGCGGCGCCCGTGGGAAATCGCGGCCGCCGTGCCTTCCCGATAGCCGGCATACCAGTCCTCGATGGCCTGGTGGCCTTCGGGATTCTGCCACTTCTCGTTCCAATAGCGCCTGGGGGGAACCGGCGGCGGGACCGTGCTGCCGCCGGCGTAGAGGTACTCGGAATAGCCGTCCTTGAAGCCGCTTTCGAAGTCGTGTGAGAACGCCGTTCCTGCGCTGGCTTGTCGCACCTGGTTCCACGCCTCCTCGCTCGCCCGGCGGTAGGCGGCCCTCGATCGAGCGTCGTCCTTGGGTTCGCAGTAGACGGCCGGCTCGAGGAAGACGGTCCGTAGGAGTTTTCCGGGAGTGCATTTCCCGATGGTTCCGCACCCCGAACAGATCAGGCAGATCCCAACCAGCGGCCAGAATCTCATTTTCATCCTTCGCCTCTCCCAACTACCTGCCGTTTCACGTTTTCCGCATCGTCCCAATTCCACCCAGCCTGATTCGAGAACCGGCCCTCCGCCGGGAGGGGGCGGGCGGCATCGTACGCCTGATATTCCCGTTGCGATCCGCCGAGAAGGCCGACACGCGTCGGTCGGCCCGTCTGGAACCTCCGGCACTATGGGCAGTATCGGACAGCTCCGAAAACGCCTTACAAACAAAACAACCCATGCAACGCGAGTTGGCCCGGGATGCGGAATCCGGAGGTCGGTTTATGCGAGTTTTGCCGACCGTGAGAGGAGGCCTCGCCGCCGCGACGTCTCGGTTTTCGTGGCCTGGAATCCAGGCAACGTTGGGGCTCCAAGCGAGTTCGGCCGTGACCGTTTATGCCGATTGCGCAACATCGGCTCCGGGGCACCCGGAGCCGGGCAGGGTATGGTGTGTGGCCTGGAGTGGTCGGAACAACCGTGACGAGTTTGCCGGTTGTTCCGTAAGATCGCTACCGCCGGCTTGGGCCAGGATGAACATCGTCGTGCCCGCTGCGCCATACTCGGCAGGAACTGGAAACGGATGAGCTCCCCCAGGCCGTCGACCTGGGCCGACATGGGGCTGTCAGGGTGTGGCGGAAGAGCCATTCTGGTCCGTTTCCGCGCGGCGAGGATTGGCTCCGCAGGGTGAACGGCCCCGAGACGGAGGCGAAATCGGCGGCGCTGCCAACCTGCCGATGCCGCAGAGGGTGCGAAAAGCCGGATCAGAGAAGAGGCGACCGGTACTCGTCCGGCTGGAGACGTGAAGGCGTTCACCTTGACGTTCCATCGCGCTTCCCATTTCGGCTGTTGCCCAGCGAGGTTGCTCCAACGATTGCCACGTTTTCTTCTTGGCCGAAGGCCTGCGATCATCGTAGCCTGGAGTAGCACTCCAGGAACGAGGTGAAGGCGTCCGTCGTGATTGGCACGTCGCGACGCCGCAGCACGATGAATTCCTCGTCAATGGTCAAGTCGAAGCCGTCCAACCAGACGCACTGCCCCAGCTTCTTCACTCGCTCGGGATCGGCCTGGAATCGAGCCGCCTCGACATACAGCGATGCCGCGCCGGGATACTTTTGCCGCAGATGCTTCAGTTCGCTCGGCCGCAGAGCAAGCCACTCGGGACGCTCACGATCCACCAGCGCAGCGAGACTCCGCTCTCCCTCGGGCACCTGCCGCAGCGCCGCCACGGACCGCGGACTGCAAAGGCCGGGGAAATCCAGGATCGCCCGATTCGAATACCAGCCAAAATAGCCCAGGCATTCGCAGGCGACCCAATCGTTGGGAGCAACGTGCTCGTCGAGCCAGCGGCCCAGCGGGACCCGGCAAGCGTTCTCGATGCCGATCTGGATGTGCCGCTCGGCCGGAAACGTCCGCGTCAGGGCGAAGGCGTAAAGGGCAAGATAACCGACGGCGAGAGCGCCGGCGGCGTATTTCCGCAGCGGCCGACGGCCCTCGCCGCGTATCCGGTCGATCCCGAGAGCAAACAGCAGGGCCACCACGCCCAACCAAGGCATCAGGTACCAGTAGAACGGGTACGGAAGGACAAAGAGGACATATGCCGCGAATCCCGCCCCAAAGACACCGATCACGCGCGCATCGTCGCGCCGCAGGGTCCGCCAGAGTCCCACGCAGACGAGGAGGAAATACACGACCTGAAGCGGCCGGGCGCCCCGGATGAAGTTGACTGCGACACAGCCGGTTCCCCCGTAGACCGGCGAAAACCAGAGGCGGAGGAAGTTCGCGCGGCGCGCGATCTCGGCGGCCCAGCATTCCGCCCAGGCCGCCCAGGTCGGCTGATCCTGGAACAGGCGCAGAAGACCGGTCTTTTTCGCGACGACCGTGTGAGGTACGACCGACCCGTAATAGATCTCCGTGAACAGCACCCAGGGGGCGAACGTCAACGCGGCCACCAGGAACACGATCGCAAGGGCCCGCCAGCGGCGTTGCCAGACCAGCGAGACGAAAATGGCCAGGATCAGGATGATCCCGTCGGGCCGGCCCCAGAGCGCCAGCCCGCACGCGATCCCGAGCCCCACGCTGCGGCGCTGGAGGCACTGCCACAATCCAAACAGCGTGATCGCCACGATCCACTGGGTTTCCATGCCCGCCATGCCGTACAGGATCTGGTGAAATTCCAGGGCAAGGTAACCCAGGAAGAACGCCGTCGCGATCGGGGAGAGATCGACCGCCGGATGGACCGCGATGCGATAGCCGAGCCAGATCGTCAAGGCCGCTGCCAGCAACGAGGAGACCCGCACCACATCGATCCCGCTGCCCGGCACGATAAGTTCGCCCAGCAGGGGAATCAGCACACTGACGGGCGACGTGAAGCCGTGGACCGGCTGGCCGTGGCCGGGGTGGTGTGTCAGTCCCAAGCCTCTCGCCGCATTCTCGGCATGGCGGACCGTGATCAGCGAGTCCTCCCAGATGCGGTCGGTCATTGCCCAAAAGGCGATGCGGGCGCCGACCGCCAGGAGGAGGAACCAGAAGAAGAGCAAGCGGCGGACGTCTTTTCCGCTCGCGTGACTGGGGTCGTTGCCCTTTTGGTCCATGTTCATGTTCATGAGACGGATTCCAAGGAACACAACAGGCACAGGCGCCCGCGGATAGTCTTTTTTCCAGGATTGCCTCGAGGAGGAGGGTCGGGAGCCAGTCCTCGTCTTGCCACGGCCAAGAAAATCTATTCTAGTCGGGGGTTTCGAGCGGTGCCACCCCCCAAGCATCGAGGTTGCTCGCGGTCGCGAAGAGCTCCTCTGTCGCGAGCCGAATTCGTCGTTGCGGGTCGTGTGGGGCAAGTCTCATCGCGCGGCGGCGAAGGCCAGCAGGGACGGGATTCTTGCCCGAATTCATCTTCTCCCGCGAGGATGATGGGATGATGACGATGAAGAACGGCGATCCATGCCGCAGGAAGTTGCCGCATGCGATCGGCCAGTATCCGCGATGCACTAGCCCGTGGTAAGATATGGGGAACCGAATTCATCTGGGAGACAGCGGATGGCAGAAGGCGCCAGTGCTGCCGAGTCGGCGAAAACCACTTCTGAGTGTCGTGAGGCTGCCAGGCCTTGCCCGCCAAACCCGCAGTACGGCCGGCGGAACTCCATCCCTCGGCGATCCCTCTTGATCATGGCCGGCGTTGCCGCGGTGTTTCTGGCGGTACGGGTCCCGCTGATGTACCGGCAATGCGGCGGGAATGATGAGGACTGGTTCTCCGTGCCCGGTTGGACGGTCGCCCACGAGGGCATCCCGCGCGTACCGTATGCGCCGTCGCGGGATCCGAGATGTGCGTTCTACCGGGTCGACGAGGCAATGTTCGGCCTGCCGCCGGCCTACTTCTACTGGCAGGCTCCCTTCTTCCTGGCGCTCCCGGACGGCTACGGCACGGCCCGCCTGGCTTCGGGAGTTGCGGGCCTGATCGCCGTGTGGCTTGTCTACCGATTGGGGCGGGCGTTTTATCAGGATGAGGCGACGGGCCTCTGGGCGGCCGGGCTGTACTCGGTGTCGCGGGTGTTCTACTTCCCTGCGCAGACGGCCCGGCCCGACACGCTCTGTGCCACGCTCGGTCTTGCCGCCCTCCTGGCCGCCTGGCATTGGCGAACTAGCGGCCGACTGCGGTACGTGGTCGGGGCGGGCGTGCTCGTGGGTCTGGGTGCGCTCGCGCATCCTTTCGCGATCGTCTACGCCCTGCAGGTGGGCTTCTGGCTGCTGATCTCCGGTCGCGGAATCCGCGGCCGCTTGGGCCCGGCCGCGGTACTAGTGGCCTGCACCCTCGCTGTCCTCTGCCTATGGCTGCCGCTGATCCTCGCCTATCCGGAAGCGTTTCGAGGGCAGTTCTTCACAAATGTGCTCGACCGCGCAGGCCCAGGAATCGCACACCGATTCCTCCACCCCTGGCCTTGGATGGTCCACCATGCGGAAATCGTCTTGGAGCTTGCCCTGCCGATCCAGTTCGCGGCCATGTTCCTGGGCCTTTTGGGGGCAACGCTCATCGACCTCCGCCGCCGCTACGAACCGGAACCCGTGTCCATGTTGGCGCTGGCCTGGTCGGGCCTCTACTTCCTCGCGGTCTGTCAGGGGCCTCACTCAATCAAGGGCTATTGGTGCTACCCCGGGGCGTTGTTGTTCCTCGGTGTGGGTCGCACGGTCATGGTCGCCTCGCGGCGCGCCGCTGCGTTCGTGCCACGGCCGCTGTGGTGGGCGGGCGTCACCGCAGCCGCGCTTCTGGTCATGGTTCCCGGCTCCGGCATTCGCACCTGGGTGGCCCACCTCGAGCACTGGTCGGATATCAACTACAATGCCCCGCGCTTCGCAGATCGCATGTTCCGCGACCTGCCCCGCGACGCACGCCTGACGGTCGACCCCGCCTACGTTTTGGACGCTTTCCTCGACGGCCGGAAGACGACCTTGGGCGTGACGGAGTGGTTCTTCTTTCGGTCGATGGATTTTCCGTACGACTACCTCATTGTCGGCCGGCGCGGGATCGACAAGCACGTTGCCGAACAACTCAACGGCGAGTTCATCCGGGCTTACGGAGACCGCGACGACATCTTTGCCTGCTACGCTGAGTTATACCAACCAAAACGTGCTGCCGGGGCCGAGGCCCGGTACGACCGATGAAATGGTTGCTTGCCATCCTGACGCTTTTCGGCGGCGTGCTGCTGGTCCAGACGGCCTGGTTCCGGCACACGAAGAGCATCACATTCGACGAGACTTACTATCTCGGTTGCAGCCTGCAGACCCTGCACGACGGCCGTCTCGATCCCCGCTTGGCTTCCCAGGGCGTCGCGCCGCTGCCGATCTTTCTCAATTACCTGCCCGCTCTCAGCTTCGCGAAGCCCGAGGACCGGCCCATCGCCTGGCAAGGCAAGCTCCGTGACCCCGAGCTCATCCGTGGCCCGCGGCTGATCACCTCGGTCCTGGCCGGGTTACCGCTCCTGCTGGCGGTTTCGATCTGGCTCTATTCTCGGAAAGGAGCCGCCGCGGCGGCAGCCGGGGCTGGCCTCATGGCATTCTCGCCCTCCATCATCGCCCACGCCTCGCTGGCAACGACCGATGCCTGTTTCGCGCTGTTCGCCACGTTGGCCCTGGCGGCGATTGCCTGGCATTTCCGGCAACCGTCGCGGCGGCGATTCGTCGTCATGGCGGCAGCCATTTCGCTAGCCATGGCAGCCAAGTACTCCGGGGTATTTCTGCTTCCGGTTGTGCTGGTGATGTTCCTCGTCCAGGCCTTCGGCCAGTTGCGCAGCGTCGAAGTTGCTTCCCAGCCCATTGCGGCACCGCTTTCCGCTCAACCCCTCGCCTGGAGACGCCGTCTGTGGGAGATTGCGATTTCGTGTGCGGTGCTGGTGCTCTTGATCCTGCCGCTCTGGTGGGCACTGCATCGGTTCAGCTTCACCGGGCCATTGAAGAACCTACCGCTGGCCGAGACGCCCGACACTTCCCCTTGGGTCCAAATCCTGGGACGGGGGCCGACGGCAGAAACGATCATGCGCATCGCGCATGAGAAGCTGAAACGGCCGGCGCCCTTCGACGGCGTTCTGTACCAGTACTTGCACAACCGCGGAGGTCATTGCGCATTCCTTATGGGCCAACGGTCCGAAACCGGATGGTGGTACTTCTTCCCGTTGGCAATGCTCATGAAGAGCACGCCGGTGGAACTCCTGCTGCTTTTCGGGTTACTCCTGCTCACGGTGATTTCAGCCCGGTCTTCGTGGCCGGCGTTCCGGTCTTTGGATACGGAAATGCAGGTCATTGGCATTGCCGCCCTGGTTTACGGCATGCTGCTCGTGACTTCCCGCATCAACATCGGGCATCGTTACTTATTGCCCCTCTATCCGTTGCTGGTCATCGCCGGCGTGGACCGGCTCTGGCAGGCGCTCGGGTCGAGACCCAAGGCCATGCCATGGATGACCGCGGCCCTCATGGCCGGGCAGGCCGTAAGCTGCCTGGCCGTCGCGCCGCACTACCTGGCTTACTTCAATTCCGTGGTCGGCGGGCCGCTGCGCGGATGGCATTACTTGGTGGACTCCAGCATCGACTGGGGACAGGATCTGCCGGCCTTGTCCCAGGAACTGAAGCGGTTGGGCTACCGGCGTGTCGCCTTGCAATACTTCGGAACGGCCGAGCCACGAGCCTACGGTATCGAAGCCGATCCGCTGACGCACCTCCGGCGGCCGTTGGAAGAGTATGAAGCGTTCGCCGTTTCGGTGACCAATCTCCAGGGGCTGTACATCCAAGGTGTGGATCCCTTCCGTGAGCTGCGGCTGGTGCGTCCCGTCGGACGCGCCGGCTACTCGATCCTGATCTTCGACCTTTCGGACCTCGCCACGCGAGAGACGTTGCGACGGGCGAATGCCGCGATGCAATCGCACCGCGAAGGCGAGGCTCCTGCCAAGGCCGGTGCCATCGCGGATTGACGGCAGCCTATGCCGCCCAGCAGGAACCTGGCACGACCTCCCCTCGCCCGCTTAGGAAACGGGCTCGGAGTGAAAGCTCGGACTTCTCTTGACCTCTGCATTACAGGCGCGTGTCTTTCTGAGACTGCGGGCAGGCAGGAAAGTCAGCTACGTGCTGCGCGACTTCCGCCAACTTCCGAGGAAGAACGACACTCAGAGGTCATCACCATCGTCGGTGTCGTTCATCTGCTCGAGGAATTGGGCGTAATCGGCGTATCGGTGCCGGTTGCTGAGAAAATCGCGGTACGCCAGAAAGTGCATTCGGCAATCATCGATCAAGTCGCGATAGGGATCTATCCGACCGTCGCTGCGGACTGTCGTGAGACCGCAGAAGTGCTCGAGCTCGTCGAGAAGCTGATCGCAATCCGCAATCGTCGCCTCACGCGGGCCAAAAAGAACGCGGCGAGGCACTTCGTGGATTGCGTATCCCAACAGTTCACTCAGCATTCGAATCAAGCCACCCCATTCCCGGGTGTTGCCGGGATCAACCTCGCTTGCGACTCGCAGCCAGCCAAGTTCCGGACTTTCCTCTGAGCCAAGTTGATCCCGGCACTCGGGAGAGTCGTGGAGCAACGGCGCCAATCCCGCCAGCCATCGGGCGCAGCCCGGCGTCCGCTTCCGATAGCCCGACAAGAGCGCTGGAAAGAGCACTTTCTGAAACAAGGGAAGCCGCACGGGGACCTTCCGCTTGCCGTCCACGGCTTCGGCGGCAGTGGATAGGGCCCATGACGATCGATCGTCGGCAGGGATACGCTCCAATGCCTCGATGAAGTTCTCCAGTGCGGGAAGGACCGAAGACCCAACGCCCCGACGCTCCTGGACGAGGTATTCATCCCACAGTCCTTTTGCTTCATCGTTCAGCATCGCAATGTCCCTTCGGTCCCATGGCTGCTATCGACGTAGTAGGCGGTCACGTCTTCGGACCTCGCTGCTCGAAGGGAATCCCACTTGCTTCGCTCCCATAGCGCATTTGATTTCAGTGTATACGGTCTGCCGGCCGCCGCCAATCCTGTGGCTGATCTGGGGCCGGAGCTTGAATAGTGAATACAACTCACTATTCAAGCTCCGGCCCCCGCGGATTCTCCGGCCCCCGCGGTTCCAGGATTGAGACTTGGGTCGTTCATGCCGCAGACTGTCTGTTGGTAGGGGGCCGACCCGAGCATCCGGCCGTTCCGCCAACCCTGGATTTCCCAGTTTCTCCCCGGTAGATTCCTCCGGTCGCTCGACCAGCCGTGCACGCACCGGATTCAGGTGGACGCAGCGCGTCAACTCCAGCGCATGCGACTCGTCCTCCACTGGGCGCGACGTAGAAGCTCCAGTTGGATGTCCCGTACCGTGGCGTCACGAAGCGAGAGTGATTCGTTCATGGGGCAAAAGGAAAGTCGTGATTACTGATTCAGTCCGGGAACTCGATTCTCACCTCGTCCAGCAGGACGTAGCCTTCCGGCAGGCGGCTGCGCCAGACGGGATAGTCGCGCTCCGGGCGGAGGCGGTGGGGATCGCCGTTGAGCGGTCCCATCGGCGCGATGTCAAGCGGGTAGAGCACGAAGAGGATGTCGGTGTTGACGTCCGATAGGACCGTGTGCAGCGGATGGGAACCATAGGAATCGGTCCGGTCGTGCCGGCTTCCCAGGCAGGTCCACTGGTGCTCGTCGGGCACGCAGATGATCGAGTGTTCCGACCAGTCGGGTGTTACCGGGACCGGCTGCCCCGTGAGCAGCCACCCGCTGCAGACACAATCGTGCACGCCCTGGCAGAGAAAATGGAGGCCGGCGCCGTGCGCCAGCAGTTCTCCCTTGAGACGCAGTGTGATGCGCGCGTGCGTGAAATCGGTCCCGAACCCGCCGGCAACGAAACGGTTGGGGCCGGCGACCTCGCGGTGGTGCTCGCCCACCGGGCCCCGGGTGTAGAGCATGTAGAGCAGGTGCAAGTAGCCCGCGCCCGGCGGGGCATGGTTGTAGTCGATCCACCAAGGGCTGCGGGAGACGGCGCAGCTCTCGCGAATCTCCAAGGGCTTGGGGCCCTGGGCGTTGCTGATGAAGCCGAACCAGCCTCCCGGCCCGTCGTCAAAAGTCTCGACATAAGTTCGCATGGGATGACGCTCTTGTGGAGATGCAAAGATCTTGTCAATCGGTCTCGGCTGAGACCGCTGCTGTCGGGGTCACTGTTCCTGTCGCTTGAGAATCAGCAGAAACTGCTGGCCTTTGGTTTCGAAATCCTTGGGGCGCTTGTTGCCGGGCGTTGCGACACACCACTGGATCGTATCGGCCTCGATCTCGCAGATCCCCAGGTAGCTGCGGCCCTTGCCGCGATTTCGGGTCTCGGTCCCGTCCATCATCATCGGCTTCCCCGTTCGGATTCGGTACGTGCCCTGGCCCAGGAAACCTTGCTCCCCATCCAGCCGCTCGGCGCTGATGCGATTCCCTTTGATTGTCAGCTCCAACTTTACCGAACCTCGGTCGGCCAGTTCGCCTTTTCCCTCTACCACGAACCCGCGCCAGACGCCGTCCAGGTTGACGCTGGGAGACGTTTTCTCGCCCGCACTACGATCCGCGGCTTTCTCGGCCCCAACCGCCGCCGCAGCGATGGCCAGTACGATCGATGCCCATCGCCAATGGGAGAATCGTCTGTCCATCTCAAGCCTCCTGTCGGTTGTCGCCAACGTAACCGATTCACTCCCCGATGCGCCGCACGCAGGAATTCGTCTGCCGAAATCCCCCGCACCAGTCCCTCAATCTAGCGAGTAGCCGTCGCGTGTCAAGATCGGCAGGCAATACGGCGCGCCATGCCGGCCCCGTCTCCGCCTCAAGAGCCTCTTGTACCGTCGCAACGGTTGAACCGCCGGGAGCCGGGTGCGGGCCATCCCGTCAGCGCAGCGGCTCAGCGAAGATCATCCGGACCGGCAGGCCCGTGGCCGCATCGCGGAGCGTCGCCTTGCCCTGACCGTCGGCGCCGCTGCCATAGAAAAGACGGGCTGCGGCCGGCAGCGGCGTCCGGAGCGTCACGGTCACTTGCGGGCCGCTCACGAGGGTCGACACCACGTCGGCGTCGGTCAGCGCAACGCCGCCGTCGCGGAAACTGAATCCGAGCGCCTTCGCTCCCGGCTTGCCGTCCCAGGTCTCGATCTTGAGATTGCGGTCGAAGGTAAGCCGGACCGTGGTCGCGTCCACCGCCGCCGCGCGTTCGAGCTTGGGATTCTCGGATGCGGCGGCGCCACAGACCGAGGCGCGAATGGCATGGGCCCAGCGCTCGGCAAAGGCCCGCATGTTCGCCTCGTCGCGGTAGTGGACGCCGTCGGTGGGGAAGATGTCGTAGACCACGGCCCCCGGTCTGGCATATGGGCTCTCGGTCCAGGCCAATTGCTGGGCGCGGCGGACGTTGTCGTTGCGATTGCGGTCGGAGGGCAGGTTGGTGATCTGTCCGACGAGCACCGGGCAGTGAAGGTCCTCGTGGAAATCCCC
The DNA here is from genome assembly GCA_013360685.1 of Pirellulales bacterium. Classification (GTDB taxonomy): domain Bacteria; phylum Planctomycetota; class Planctomycetia; order Pirellulales; family Thermoguttaceae; genus JABWBD01. The sequence continues at coordinate 5,627 of JABWBD010000085.1, read as the reverse complement.
GACCGCGGCGAGAAGGTTTTCATGGTAGGCCGCGAAGTCGCCGAGCGTCGAAAGCGTATTGTGGTGCGTGATGTCGTTCATCGCTATCGTGGTACGTCGCATCGCCAAGCCTTTCGGAAAACATCGTGGGCCGACACGCCCGGCCGGCAGCTCTACTTCGAGTGTATGCCATAGGCGTACAAGAAATCGCCGTGGCGGATGTAGAGCCGGCCGCCACAAACCACCGGATGGGCCCACACCGGCCCGTCGCCGCCCTTGGGAACCTGGAAAGTGCTTACCAACTCATGGCCGGCGGGTGTCGCCCGGACAAGGCCGACCTTGCCCCGTTCGCCTAGGACATAGAGCATCCCGTCGGCATAGGTCAGCGAGCCTTCTCCCAATCCCCGCTCCGCGTACATCGTCTTGCCGGTCTTCCAATCGAGACAGATCCACTTGCCATTGCTGTTGCGGTCCGCCGCGCCGTGAAGATAACCGTCGGAGAGGAGCACACCTCCCTGGCGGTTGTCCAGGTCCGTGCTGTGCCATACCGGCTCGACGGATGCCTTCGTTCCGTCGACCTTGATCTGCAACAGCACGGAGCCCTTTCCATAGCCGGCCGTGAGAAATACCCGGCCATCGTGGTACGCGGGCATGGTGCAGATGCAATAGGGGCCCGACTTGTAGTGCTTGAATTGCCACAGCAGTTCACCCGTGTCGGCGTGGACGCCGATGAGCTGAAACTGGCTTACCGCGAGGACCATCCGCAACCCCTGGTAGCGGACCAGGATCGGCGAGGTATAGCCGGCCGGCTCGTCCACGCTCCGCGACCGCCACACCGTCTTCCCGGTATTCTTGTCCAAAGCAACCATCGCCGTTGCCCCGCCGGGACAACCAATCACACGGTCGCCGTCGATCAACGGCGATTCGGAGCGGTCGAACCCGCCCGCCTTGCCATCGAATTCCGCGTCGAGGCTCAGGTCCCAAACACGACTACCCGTCTTGGCTTCCAGACAGATGAGCTGGCCGCCGGCGTTTTCTTGGTAGAGCCGGGCGCCGTCGATAGTTGGAGTACCGCGGGCGCCGGCGGGACTGGCCGTTGGCCGGTCTCTGCCGTTCTCGGCCCGCCATTGGACGCGGCCGTCCATATCCAGGGCAGTGATCACCGTGTCGTCGTCAAACTCACCGGCAGTGTAGATGCGGCCGTCGGCAATCGTAACACCGGCAAATCCGTGGCCGATTCCTTGAGCGGTCCATATGAGTTCGGGCCCATCGTCGGGCCACTTCTTCAAGAAACCGGTATCCGGCGAGCGATTGTCCCCATTGGGGCCGTGGAACCGCGGCCACGAAGGAGGCTCGGCAAACACGGCGCAAGGCTCGACAAGACATGCCGCCGATGTCGCCGATATAGAAGCCGCCAGAAGGACCAGCATTGTCGGCCGCATGATCGAACGCCGCAAGAGTTCAGTGGCCTCCACAGAGTATCCTTTCGGTCGTTACGGCGTGGCGGCGGGAGCAGCCGTTCAGCCTTTGCTGCATTGTACTGTCCCGTCTCGGTGGGAACCACACGGAAACGGCCGCCGCACGGATGCAGCGGGCCCAGAGGACGCGGTCATCCGAGGATGTGCTCAACGGTACCTGGAAGGAGGAGTGCGATACCCTTCCGGGCACTGCTGTATACCGCAGGCCGGTTCCGGCGCAGCGGCTTCGGCCCTACTGGACTGCAGCGCCGCGGTCGCTTACCATCGAGGAAAGATAACTTGGCTGTGATCGATTGCCGGAGGGGACTATGCGAGGCCTGACCATTCAAGCACTTGCCCGCTCCATCAAGAGGCCGATCGCCGGCGCCGACATGCCCTCTTTCCGTCGGCCCGTCGCGGCCCTGATCGTCGCGCTGGTGTTGGCCAAGGAGGCCAGCCCATGAGCAACGCAGCACACATAACGAATCCGAAAACCCCGCGGCCTTCCGCAGCGCGGTGGACGCGGCGGGAACTGCTGAAGACCGTGGCGGCGGGAGTGGCGGGCGCGCCCGTCCTGGTCCCCGCCAGGGCGCTGGGCAAGGACGGCAAGGTTGCGCCCAGCGAGCGGATCCTCTTGGGCGGCATCGGGCTAGGCGGCCGCGGCCGGGTGGTCCTGAGCGGGATGCTCGGCGAACCGGATGTGCAGTTCCTGGCGATCTGCGACCTCAACCGCAGCCGCCGCGAGATGGTCAAGAACCTGGTCGATGCGAAGTACGGGAACAAGGACTGTGCCATGTCCGGCGACATCCACGAGTTCCTGTCCGATCGCACGGACCTCGACGCCGTGGTGATCGCCACCGGCGACCGGTGGCATGCCCTGGCGTCGATCCTGGCGATGCGCGCGGGCAAAGACGTGTACTGCGAAAAGCCCTCCTCGATGACCATCGCGGAAGGGCGGTTGGTGGTCGAGACGGCCCGTCGCTACGGACGCGTGTATCAGAGCGGCACGCAGGGCCTGAGCATGCCCAACCGCGTGTTCGGCATCGAACTGGCCCGCTCGGGCCGCCTGGGAGAACTGCACACCGCCTACGCGCAAATCGCCCCGTGGGACGATGCGTTCATGCGCCGCGATTGGCTCCCCGCGGAACCCGAACCGCCGCGGGACGAGGTGAACTGGGAGGCGTGGCTCGGTCCGTGTCCTTGGCGGCCGTACAACTCGGCCTACATCGGCGGCGCATGGCGTGGCCATTACGATTTCCACACGGGTTGCATCGGCGAATGGGGCGCGCACACGATCGTTCAGGTCCAGGCGGGGATCGGCGCGCGGAACACCTCCGCAATCGCCTACGAGTATGTCGACAACCCGTTCGGCGACGGCCTGGTGGCCCGCTACGCCAATGGCGTGAAGCTGGTCCTCTTGCGGGCGCACGAGTGCTGGGGCGGTTATTCGGGCCAGCGGTTCGACGGCGCCGAGGGCTGGATCGCGAACTCCGGGGGCGAGCACGAGCATACGCGAGGCTTCTCGCCGGCGCTGTTGGGCGAAGTCGGCAGGGTGCTGGACGGGTACACGGCGCGGACCCAGCGTCCGCTCGACCACGCGCGCGACTTTTTCGACTGCATCAAGACGCGGCGGCCGACCGTGGCCAATCCGGAGGCGATGCACGGCGCCATGACCACGGTACACGCCGCCAACATCTGCATGTGGCTGAAAAGAGACCTGAAGTACGACCCGGTCAAGGAGGAATTCATCGGCGATCCCGAGGCCAACCGGCTCCGCTCGCGCGCGATGCGCGCGCCGTGGATTGCGTAGGCTGGTCAAGATCAAGAACGCCGCCGCAGCCCAATGCGGCTGCCCTTTGGTCGAAACCACCGTACTGCCTGGTCGAAACCGTTGTTCCATCGTATCCAACGAAACTCAGTCCGGCAGGACCTTGACTCGGATATTCTTGAAATGCACCGTGCTGCCCGGGTCGTGGCCCTGCAAGGCGAACGTGCCTTTCGAGAGCCGGCGATCTCCGGTCACCCCTTCCGGCTCCGTATAGTCGACCACCGTCTTGCCGTCGACCTTGATCACGATGTGCTTGCCTTGGACGATGATTTCTTCCGTGAACCAAGTGTTGTCCTTCGCCGGCGCTTCCGACACGTCCTTGATGGCATAAAGGCTGCCGGTCCGCCGCCAGTCCTTGTGGCTGTTGTTCACCTGCGCCTCGTAGCCGTACTTGGGCCAGCCTTCCTCCTGATACTTGGTATGGAAGTAGAGCCCGGAGTTCGCCTGCGGGAAGGTCATCACGTCGGCTTTGAAGTGGAAATTCTTGAATGCATGCCCGTTCACATCGCCTACGTAGAAGAGATGGGCAACCGGGCCGTTGACGACGATCCTTCCATCGCGGACCTGGAAGGTGTCGGCATTCTGGCCGACCTTCCAGCCGTCGAGCGTCTTGCCGTCGAAGAGGCCGACGAAGCCCTCCTCCGCGCCGGGCTTATCGGCGGCCAAACTCGAGGTGGTCAGTCCCAGGAAAAGAGCGAGAACCGAGATCGACTTCATGGCAGTCTCTCCAAAAGGTGGTTTCCGAGATCCGCAGTCCTGAAAAAGCACAGAAAAATACTATACCACGGACGCTCCGGCGATTGTCAAGCGGGAACGCAGATGGCGGAGAGTCGAGGGGCGAGAGCCAGACGGTTTGCGCTTTCGGTCATGTTGGATTGGGCCAAAGAGTTGATTTGGCCGGGTGGTGGGGTATGCTGGAGGGGCAAAGCGGCGTGGAGCCATTCCATCGGATACAACCGTGCGATGACAACCTCAAGAACCGGAGCGACACTATGACTCGATCGCACCAATCTCTCTTTGCGTCCATCCTGGCCGTCGTTATTTCTACTCCTCTGGCCGCCCAGGAACCTGTTGCCGAACCGCTCCTCATTCGCCCGAAAGTGCCCGGCGTGCTGCGGCTCAACCTCCGCGAGCGCAAGGAAATCGCCCCCGGCAGCAAAGAGTTCAAGGCCGTCGAGCGGACGGCCGATTGGGAAGTCGCCCAGACGGCCGTCATCGTCATCGACGTGTGGGACGGCCACTACTGCCGCTCGGCCGCCCAGCGCGTGGGCGTTATGGCTCCCAAGATGAACGGGGTGATCACTGCGCTGCGGAACCACGGCGTCATGATCATCCACGCCCCCAGCGGCGTCGTCGACATGTATGCCGACACCCCTTACCGCAAGCGAATGCAGCAGTTGCCTGCCGCGAAGCCGCCCGCCGGTTGGGACTTCGCCAAGTGGCGCGATCTCGACCCGGCCAAAGAGCCGCCGCTGCCGATCGACACGAGCAAGTGCCCCTGCGACGATCCCGTGGTGGGCGCGGCGGTCAAGCAGTTCGCCAGACAGCATCCGGGCCTGGACATCATCGGCTACGACGGCATCAGCGACCGCGGCGAGGAGATCTACAATTTCTGCGAGGCCCACGGGATCCGGAACGTGATTCTCATGGGCGTGCACACGAACATGTGTGTGCTGGGCCGCCCCTTCGGCATTCGCGCGATGGTCGCTCTGGGCCGCAACGTGGTCCTCGTTCGCGACCTGACCGACGCCATGTACGATCCCCGCCAGCCGCCCCACGTCAGCCACACGCGCGGCACGGAACTGGTGATCGAGCACATCGAGAAGTACTGGTGTCCGTCCGTCCACTCCAGCAGCCTGTTGGAAGTCGTCCCCGGCTCCGCCGGCCCGTAATACGGAGTGCATTGGGTTTCGACCTCGGTCCCGACGCGGCCTCAACGCCCCGAATTTCGGAGCCGGCAAACCAACGCTCTCGGCTCCGGACTCCGCGCTGTTTGCTTGACAGCCAAGACCCAGCACGTATACTCGGCCTAATAGCATGGCCGTGCAACTAGCTTGGCGCTGAGTACCCGGTCTTCCGAGGAGGAGAAGAGATGACAGCGCGACGAGGCTTTACGCTGGTCGAGTTGCTCGTGGTGATCGCGATCATCGGGATTCTGATCGCCCTGCTGTTGCCGGCGGTCCAGGCGGCGCGGGAAGCGGCCCGCCGGTCGTCGTGCAAGAACAACCTGCGGCAGATCGGTCTGGCACTGCACAACTACCAATCGGCCCGCCGCACGTTCCCTCCCGGTGTGCTGGGCACCAGCGGCACCTCGGGAAATCAATTGCTCCATACCTGGCCTACGTTGATCCTCGGCTACCTCG